>NZ_JBHVVE010000013.1:0-291677 GCF_042883725.1 Kitasatospora sp. NPDC058184 | reverse complement strand
GGCGAAGCTGAGAACTTAAGCGCCAGTAAACGGCGGTGGTAACTATAACCATCCTAAGGTAGCGAAATTCCTTGTCGGGTAAGTTCCGACCTGCACGAATGGCGTAACGACTTCTCGACTGTCTCAACCATAGGCCCGGTGAAATTGCATTACGAGTAAAGATGCTCGTTTCGCGCAGCAGGACGGAAAGACCCCGGGACCTTTACTATAGCTTGATATTGGTGTTCGGTTCGGCTTGTGTAGGATAGGTGGGAGACTTTGAAGCAGCAACGCCAGTTGTTGTGGAGTCGTCGTTGAAATACCACTCTGGTCGTGCTGGATGTCTAACCTGGGTCCGTGATCCGGATCAGGGACAGTGTCTGGTGGGTAGTTTAACTGGGGCGGTTGCCTCCTAAAGGGTAACGGAGGCGCCCAAAGGTTCCCTCAGCCTGGTTGGCAATCAGGTGTTGAGTGTAAGTGCACAAGGGAGCTTGACTGTGAGACTGACGGGTCGAGCAGGTACGAAAGTAGGGACTAGTGATCCGGCGGTGGCTTGTGGAAGCGCCGTCGCTCAACGGATAAAAGGTACCCCGGGGATAACAGGCTGATCTTCCCCAAGAGTCCATATCGACGGGATGGTTTGGCACCTCGATGTCGGCTCGTCGCATCCTGGGGCTGGAGTAGGTCCCAAGGGTTGGGCTGTTCGCCCATTAAAGCGGTACGCGAGCTGGGTTTAGAACGTCGTGAGACAGTTCGGTCCCTATCCGCTGTGCGCGTAGGAGTGTTGAGAAGGGCTGTCCCTAGTACGAGAGGACCGGGACGGACGAACCTCTGGTGTGCCAGTTGTCCTGCCAAGGGCATGGCTGGTTGGCTACGTTCGGGAGGGATAACCGCTGAAAGCATCTAAGCGGGAAGCCTGCTTCGAGATGAGCACTCCCACCTCCTTGAGAGGGTAAGGCTCCCAGTAGACGACTGGGTTGATAGGCCGGATATGGAAGCCCTGTGAGGGGTGGAGTTGACCGGTACTAATAGGCCGAGGGCTTGTCCTCAGTTGCTCGCGTCCACTGTGTTGTTCTGAAACAACGACCCGCCCGAATCTTGTCGGGTGTGCGGTTGACAGTTTCATAGTGTTTCGGTGGTCATAGCGTGAGGGAAACGCCCGGTTACATTCCGAACCCGGAAGCTAAGCCTTACAGCGCCGATGGTACTGCAGGGGGGACCCTGTGGGAGAGTAGGACGCCGCCGAACAATTCTTCAGAAGAACCCCCATCCGGGTCCCGGATGGGGGTTCTTCGCATTTCCGGGCCGATGTCGGACGCCACCGCACCCCGACCCCTCCGGATCCCTCCCGAACGACCCCCGCCGAGTGGCTGGTCCACCGTCAATATGCCGCTAAAACCGCCTGATCAGCGCACTGATCAGCGGAAAATCGCGTCGCACGCCGTAGTCTCGAAGGCAGGGGGAACAGGTGTCCGGGGGTGTTCTCCGGGCCGGGTCGGATCAAGAATGGTGCTCATGGGACGAGGCAGGCTGCGCATCTACCTCGGGGCGGCCCCCGGGGTCGGCAAGACGTACGCCATGCTCGCCGAGGCGCACCGGCGGCAGGAGCGGGGCACGGACGTGGTGGTCGCGTTCGTGGAGGACCACGGCCGCCGGCGGACCGCGGACATGGTCGCGGGGCTGGAGGTCGTGCTGCGGCAGCAGGTGGTGCACCGCGGTGCCCGGTTCTCCGAGATGGACCTGGACGCCGTCCTGGCGCGCCGCCCGCAGGTGGCCCTGGTGGACGAGCTGGCCCACACCAACGTCCCCGGCTGCCGCAACGAGAAGCGCTGGCAGGACGTCGAGGAGCTGTTGGCGGCCGGGATCGACGTGATCTCCACCGTCAACGTGCAGCACCTGGAGTCGCTGGGCGACGCCGTCGAGGGCATCACCGGGGTGCGCCAGCGCGAGGCCGTCCCGGACGAGGTGGTCCGGCGGGCGGACCAGATCGAGCTGGTGGACATGTCCCCGCAGGCGCTGCGGCGCCGGCTGGCGCACGGCAACGTGTACGCGCCGGAGAAGATCGACGCCGCCCTCGCCAACTACTTCCGCCCGGGCAACCTGACCGCGCTGCGCGAGCTGGCGCTGCTGTGGACCGCGGACCGGGTGGACGAGTACCTCCAGAAGTACCGGGCCGAGCAGGGCATCGAGGGCACCTGGCAGGCCAGGGAGCGGATCGTGGTGGGCCTGACCGGCGGGCCCGAGGGGGCGACGCTGATCCGCCGGGCGGCACGGATCGCCGCCAGGGTCTCCGGCGGCGAGCTGCTCGCCGTGCACATCTCCCGCTCGGACGGGCTGGTGGGCTCCGGCTCGCCGCAGACGCTGATCGAGCAGCGCGCGCTGGTGGAGAGCCTCGGCGGCTCCTTCCACGCCGTCCTCGGCGACGACCCGGCCGGCGGGCTGCTGGACTTCGCCCGGGGCGTGAACGCCACCCAGATCGTGCTGGGCACCAGCCGGCGGCCCGGCTGGCAGTACCTGTACGGGCCGGGCGTCGGCACCGTCGTGACCCGGGAGGCCGGGGACATCGACGTCCACATGGTCACCCACGAGCACGCCGGGCACGGGCGGCGCGGCAAGATACCGGTCCGCCGGATCACCGACCTGGGCCGTACCCGGACGGTCGGCGGCTGGCTGATCGGACTGGTCGGGCCGCCGCTGCTGGCGATCGTGCTGACCGCGATCGGCGGGCTGGGGCTCTCCACCGACATGCTGCTGTTCCTGTCGCTGACGGTGTGCGCGGCGCTGGTGGGCGGGCTGCTGCCGGCGATCGGCTCGGCGCTGGTCGCCTCCTCGGTCCTGAACTACTACTTCACCCCGCCGCTGCACACCTTCACCATCAACGAGCCGCAGAACATCATGGCGGTGGCGATATTCACCATCGTCGGCATATCGGTGGCGTCGGTGGTGGACCTCGCGGCCCGGCGCACCCAGCAGGCCGCCCGCAGCCAGACCGAGGCGCAGACGCTCAGTGCGCTGGCCGGCACAGTGCTGCGCGGCGCGCCCAACGGCGACGGGGTGCTGACCGCGCTGATGGAGCAGGTCCGGGAGACCTTCGGGCAGGAGAGCGCCGCGCTGCTGGAACGGCCGGACCCGCTCTCCGCCTGGGCGCCGGTGGCGACCGCCGGCCCGCGCCCGCCGGAGCGGCCGGAGGAGGCCGACGTGGACGTCCCGGTCGGCGACAGCCTGGCGCTGGTGCTGCGCGGCCGGGTGCTGCCCGGGGCGGACCGGCGCCTGCTCGGCGCGTTCGCCGCCCAGGCCGCCGTGGTGCTGGAGCGCCGCCGGCTGGCCCGGGAGGCCGCCGAGGCCCGCCGGGAGGCCGAGGGCAACCGGATCCGGACGGCTCTGCTGGCCGCCGTCTCGCACGACCTGCGCACCCCGTTGGCGGGCATCAAGGCCTCGGTGAGCTCGCTGCGCTCGGCCGACGTCGACTGGGCCCCGGAGGACGAGGCCGAGCTGCTGGCCGGCATCGAGGCCGGGGCCGACCGGCTGGACCACCTGATCAACAACCTGCTCGACATGAGCCGCCTGCAGACCGGGACCGTCACCCCGCTGATCCAGGAGACCGACCTGGACGAGGTGGTGCCGTTCGCGCTCGGCGGGGTGCCGCTGGAGTCCGTCCGGCTGGAGGTCCCGGAGACGCTGCCGATGGTCCGGGCCGACGGCGGGCTGCTGGAGCGCTCGCTGGCCAACCTGGTGGAGAACGCCGTCAAGTACAGCCCGGACGGGGTCAGGGTGCTGGTCAAGGCCGACGAGCTGCGGCAGCCGGGGCGGCCGGCCCGGGTCGAGCTGCGGATCGTGGACCGCGGCCCGGGGGTGCCCGAGGACGCCAAGGAGCGGATCTTCGCTCCGTTCCAGCGCTACGGGGACGCGCCGCGCGGCGCCGGGGTGGGCCTCGGACTCGCGGTGGCGCGCGGCTTCGTCGAGGCGATGGACGGTACCGTCACCGCCGAGGACACCCCGGGCGGCGGACTCACCATGGTCGTCAGCCTGCCCGTGGTCGAACGGCCGCCCGAACCGGGGGAGCGGGGCGGCGAGGGTGGCGGCCCGCTCCCGGACCTGATCACCTGAGAACCGGCGGCGCACCGGCCGGGCCGTCGCTCCTCCGGGGGCCGGCGCGCCTCCCGGGCCGTACGCCGCACAGCACGTCGCACGTCGCACCGAACGTCGTAGAGCAGTCCCCAGTCCGTAAGTCAGACAGCCCTGAAAGGCGGAGCCCGTAAATGACCCGGGTCCTCGTCGTGGACGACGAACCGCAGATCGTCCGCGCGCTGGTGATCAACCTCAAGGCCCGCAAGTACGAGGTGGACGCGGCCCATGACGGCGCGAGCGCCCTGGAGCTGGCCGCGGCCCGCCATCCGGACGTGGTCGTCCTCGACCTGGGCCTGCCCGACATGGACGGGGTCGAGGTGATCCGCGGCCTGCGCGGCTGGACCCGGGTGCCGATCATCGTGCTGTCGGCCCGGCACGCCTCGGACGAGAAGGTCGAGGCGCTGGACGCGGGCGCCGACGACTACGTCACCAAGCCGTTCGGCATGGACGAGCTGCTCGCCCGGATGCGGGCCGCCGTGCGGCGGGCCGAGCCGGTGGCCGGGGAGGCAGACTCGCTGGTCGTCACCGAGTCCTTCACCGTCGACCTCGCGGCCAAGAAGGTCAACCGGGACGGCGCCGACGTACGCCTCACGCCGACCGAGTGGCACCTGCTGGAGGTACTGGTCCGCAACGCCGGGCGGCTGGTCAGCCAGACCCAGCTGCTCCAGGAGGTCTGGGGCCCGGCCTATCGCACCGAGACCAACTACCTGCGGGTCTACCTGGCCCAGCTCCGCCGCAAGCTGGAGCGCGACCCCTCGCACCCGCGCCACTTCATTACCGAACCGGGCATGGGGTACCGCTTCGAGAGCTGACCGCGACCGCCCCCGGCGGTCGCGCGGCCTGCCGCCGGGGGGCCGGAACCCGGTACCCTTCCGACATGAGTGGTGACAACAGCAGCGGCCCGCCGCAGGGGCGGTTCCGCCGCATGCTCAGCCGGCTGACCTCCTCGGCCGAGGAACTGGACGCCGAGGAGCTGCGTCAGGAGATCGCCGCGGAGTCCGGCTGCACGCCGATCGCCGGCTGCGGGGACCGCGAGCTGGTCACCGTCGCGGGCACGCTGCGCACGGTGACGCTCCGCCCGAGGGCGGGGGTGCCCGCCCTGGAGGCCGAACTCTTCGACGGTACCGAGGCGCTGGACGTGGTCTGGCTCGGCCGCCGCTCGATCGCCGGGATAGAGCCCGGCCGCCGGCTGGTCGCCAGCGGCCGGATCAGTCACGCACGCGGGCGCCGCGTGCTGTTCAACCCCCGCTATGAGCTGCGTCCGGTCGGACACGGGAGCGAATGAGCGTGAGCAACCAGCCCGGCGGCGAGGCCGCCGCCCAGCTCGACCTGGCGGTCGACCCCGCGGACGCGGAGGCCGCCCGCAGGGCCGCCTCCAAGGAGGCGGCCGACACCGTGCTCCAGGCCTTCGGCGGCGTTCGCGGCATGATCGATATGACGCTGCCCGGCCTGGTCTTCATCGTCACCTACAACCTGACCCACCAGGTCAGCACCTCGGCCTGGGCCGCGCTGGGCCTGAGCGCCCTGTTCGTGGTGGCCCGGCTGGCGAAGCGGCAGACCATCCAGCACGCCTTCAGCGGGGTGTTCGGGGTCGCGCTCGGCGCCTGGATCTCGATGAAGAGCGGCAAGGCCGAGGACTTCTACCTGCCCGGCCTGCTCTGGAACGTCGGCTACTGCGTCGCCCTGGCGACCTCCGCCCTGGCGCGCTGGCCGATGATCGGGGTGATGCTCGGCCCGATCACCGGCGAGATGTTCACCTGGCGCAAGGAGAACCCGGGCCGGCTGGCCGCCTACACCAAGGCGACCTGGGCCTGGGTGCTGATCATGGGCGCCAAGCCGGTGATCCTCTTCCCGCTGTACTTCACCCACAACGTCAACCTGCTGGGCTGGCTGAAGGTCGCCCTCGGCATCCCGCCGCTGCTGCTGGCGATGTATGTGACCTGGCAGATCCTGCTGAAGGCGCCGCCGCCGATCAAGGCGCAGCTGGACGAGGAGGAGGAGCCGGCGAAGTAGCCGCCTCCCGCCCGTCCCGAACGACGGAGAAGGGCCCGTACCCCGAGGGGTGCGGGCCCTTCTCCGTGTCGCGCGCTCCGGGGCTACTGGGCGCCCGAGATGGCCGAGAGGAGCTCTTCCAGCTCCTCCTCGCGCTCCTGCGCGGCGACGAAGAGCAGTTCGTCGCCGCCCTCCAGGGTGTCGTCCTTGCCCGGCACCAGCACCCTGCCCTCGCGGATGATGGTCACCAGCGCGGTGTCCTGCGGCCAGGCCACGTCGCCGACCCGGGTGCCGACCAGCTCGGTGTCGGAGGCCAGGGTCAGCTCGACCAGGTTGGCGTTGCCCTGGCTGAAGCGCATCAGGCGGACCAGGTCGCCGACGCTGACCGCCTCCTCGACCAGCGCGGACATCAGCCGCGGGGTGGAGACGGCGACGTCCACGCCCCAGGACTCGTTGAAGAGCCACTCGTTCTTGGGGTTGTTCACCCGGGCGACCACCCGCGGCACCGCGTACTCGGTCTTGGCGAGCAGCGAGACGACCAGGTTGACCTTGTCGTCACCGGTCGCGGCGATCACCACGTGGCAGCGCTGGAGCGCGGCCTCGTCCAGCGAGGTGATCTCGCAGGCGTCGGCCAGCAGCCACTCCGCCATCGGGACCCGCTCCACCGAGATGGAGTTCGGGTTCTTGTCTATCAGCAGGACCTCGTGGCCGTTCTCCAGCAGCTCGCCCGCGATCGAGCGGCCCACGGCTCCGGCCCCGGCAATGGCGACCCGCATCAGTGACCCTCCTCCTTCGGCCCCTGCGCGAACGCGGCCTCGACGGCCGTCAGGTCGGCCCGGCGCAGCATCACGTGCACCAGGTCGCCCTCCTGCACCACCATCTGCGGCGAGGGGAGCACCCCCTCGCCGAGCCGGGTGACGAACGCCACCCGGGTGCCGGAGGCCTCCTCCAGCTCGCCGATCCGGTGGCCGATCCAGCGCGGGTCGTACGCGACCTCGGCGAGCTGGACGCCACCGCTCGGGTCCTGCCACAGCGGCTCGGCGCCGCTCGGCAGCAGCCGGCGCAGCATCTGGTCGGCGGTCCAGCGGACCGTCGCCACGGTGGGGATGCCCAGGCGCTGGTACACCTCGGCGCGGCGGGGGTCGTAGATCCGGGCGGCGACGTTCTCGACGCCGAAGTTCTCCCGGGCCACCCGCGCGGCGATGATGTTGGAGTTGTCACCGCTGGAGACCGCGGCGAAGGCGCCGGCCTCCTCGATGCCCGCCTCGCGCAGGGTGTCCTGGTCGAAGCCGACGCCGGTCACCCGGCGCCCGTTGAAGCCGGCGCCCAGCCGACGGAACGCGGTCGGGTCCTGGTCGACCACGGCCACCGAGTGGCCCTGTTTCTCCAGGGCTCTGGCGAGGGCGGAGCCCACGCGGCCGCAGCCCATGATGACGATGTGCACCGGCGCTTACCTCACCCGTCCCGAAGGGGTCTTGACCTGCGCAAACACCGTTCAGCTCCGTTTCCCGCCCGGTCGTCCGGGACGAGGTTCCTCGTGGGGGCGCCGACCCGGCAACGCTCGACAACCAGAGTGTTGCCCGCCGACTCGTATCCGACACGCTAGCCGGTCCACCGAACGCAGTCGCGACGAAGGGGGGGACAAACGGCGGAGCCTTGACCGGGGAGCCCCTACGATTCCTTAACGTGCCTATGCCGACTGACCTTCCGAAACGCATCCTGATCGGGCGCGCCCTACGCAGCGACAAGCTCGGCGAGACGCTTCTGCCCAAGCGGCTCGCGCTGCCCGTGTTCGCCTCGGACGCGCTCTCCTCGGTCGCGTACGCCCCCGAGGAGATCCTGCTCACCCTCTCCATCGCGGGCGCCTCGGCGATCCACTTCTCCTGGCAGATCGGCGTCGTCGTGGCGATCGTGATGCTCGCCGTGGTCGCCTCGTACCGGCAGAACGTCCACGCCTACCCCAGCGGCGGCGGCGACTACGAGGTCGCGACCGTCAACCACGGGCCGGCCGCCGGTCTGGTGGTCGCCAGCGCGCTGATGGTCGACTACGTGCTCACCGTGGCCGTGTCGACCACCTCGGGCGTCGCCAACGTCGTGTCCGCGGTGCCCTCGCTGCGCGGTCACGAGGCGGTCCTGTCGGTGGTCGTGGTCGTCCTGCTGATGGGCATGAACCTGCGCGGTGTGCGCGAGTCCGGAAGCGCCTTCGCCGTTCCCACCTACGCCTTCATGGTCGGCGTGATCGGGATGGTCGGCTACGGCGTCTTCCGGCACTTCGCGCTCGGCCAGGACATGCCCGCGGAGAGCTCCGGGTTCCACCTCGCCGCCACCCCCGGCAACGACTCGCTGACCGGCTTCGCGATGGTGTTCCTGCTGCTGAAGTCCTTCTCCTCCGGCTGTGCCGCGCTGACCGGTGTGGAGGCGATCTCCAACGGCGTGCCGGCCTTCCGCAAGCCGAAGAGCAAGAACGCCGCCACCACGCTGCTGATGATGGCGAGCATCGCCGTCGTGATGTTCATGGGCATCATCTGGCTGGCCCGGCTGACCGGTGTCCAGATGGCCGAGAACCCGGCCGAGCAGCTCGTCGGCTCCTCGCCCGGCTACCACCAGAAGACCGCGCTGGCGCAGATCAGCGAGGCCGTGTTCAACAACTTCACGCCCGGCTTCTACTTCGTCGCCGGCGTCACCGGCCTGATCCTGGTACTCGCCGCCAACACCGCCTTCAACGGCTTCCCGGTGCTCGGCTCGATCCTCGCCCAGGACCGCTACCTGCCGCGCCAGCTGCACACCCGCGGCGACCGGCTGGCCTTCTCCAACGGCATCATCCTGCTGGCGATCGCCGCGATCCTGCTGATCCTCGCCTTCGACGCCGACCCGACCCGGCTGATCCAGCTCTACATCGTCGGCGTCTTCGTCGCCTTCAACATGAGCCAGTCCGGCATGATCCGGCACTGGACCCGGCTGCTGCGCACCGAGACCGACCCGGCCAAGCGCCGCCACATGCAGCGCAGCCGGGCGATCAACGCCTTCGGCCTGGTGATGACCATGGCCGTGCTGATCGTCGTACTGGTCACCAAGATCGGCCACGCCTGGATCGCGATCGCCGCGATGGCCGTGCTGTTCGTGATGATGAAGGGCATCCGGCGCCACTACGACCGGGTCTCCGACGAGCTCATCGCCGCCGAGGAGCCGGACGACGTGGTGCTGCCCACCCGGGTGCACGCCATCGTGCTGGTCTCCAAGCTGCACAAGCCGGCGCTGCGCGCCCTGGCGTACGCCCGGCTGGCCCGGGCCCACACGCTGGAGGCGGTCACGGTCAACGTCGACCCGGCGGACACGGCGGCGCTGCGGCGGGAGTGGGACGAGCGCGGCATCGAGGTGCCGCTCAAGGTGCTGGACTCGCCGTACCGCGAGATCACCGGGCCGGTCCTGGACTACGTGAAGAACCTGCGGCGCAGCAGCCCGCGGGACGTGGTCTCGGTCTACATCCCGGAGTACGTGGTCGGCCACTGGTACGAGCACCTGCTGCACAACCAGAGCGCGCTGCGGCTCAAGGGGCGGCTGCTGTTCAAGCCGGGTGTGATGGTCACCTCGGTACCGTGGCAGCTGGAGTCCTCCGAGCGGCGCAAGCCGCAGAAGGCCTGGTCGGCGCCGGGCGCCGTCCGGCGTGGCGAGCCTCGGGCGCCGAAGGCCGTAAAGTCGAAGGATTCCGTCTCCACCGGTACGAACGCCGGTGACAGCCCCGACCGCAGCAAGGACTCCTCCCAGTGACCCGCAACACTCCGCCCCGTTCCTCGGGCTCCTCCGGCGCCTCCGGCAAGGGCGCCCGCCGGGGCGGCTCCAAGCCCGGTCAGGTCTCCCGGCCGCGTTGGGGCCGGCCGTCCCGTCCGGAGGCCACCGACCGCGACGGCCTCACCGCGAGCACCGCGCCGTTCGTCCCGGGCGAGCGGGAGGACCGGGGGCCCGCCGAGCCGGTGGCCGGGAAGGGCTCCGCGGCGAAGGGTGCCGCAGGCAAGGGCGCTGCGGCCAAGGGCTCCGCGGCGAAGGGTGCCGCGGGCAAGGGCTCCGCCAAGGGATCCGGCAAGGACGCGCCCAAGGGTGCGGGCAAGGACGCCGGCCAGGGCGCCGGTCAGGGTGCGCCGAAGGGCGCCGCCGGGGCCGAGCGGAAGGCGCCGCGCAAGCAGGCGGTGCGGCCGCCCAAGGCGCTGCGCACCGCCGCCGCGCGGCCCTCGCGGCCCGAGGCGCCGTCCGGGGAGCCGCTGGTCGGGCAGCGCTACGAGGTCGAGGTCGGCCCGGTCGCGCACGGCGGCGGGCACTGCGTGGCCCGGCACGAGGGCCGGGTGCTGTTCGTGCGGCACGCGCTGCCCGGTGAGAGGGTCGTCGCGCTGGTGACCGACGGGACCACCACCTCGCGGTTCCTGCGGGCCGACGCGGTGGAGGTGCTGGAGCCCTCCAAGGACCGGATCGAGGCGCCGTGCCCGTTCGCCGGTCCGGGCAAGTGCGGCGGCTGCGACTGGCAGCACGTCACCCCCGGCGGGCAGCGCAAGCTCAAGGCGGCGGTGCTGACCGAGCAGCTGGCCAAGCTGGCCGGGCTCACCCCGGCCGAGGCCGGCTGGGACGGCAGCGTCGAGCCGGTCGGCGGCAAGCTGCCGGCCGGGCAGGTGCCGGCCTGGCGCACCCGGGTGCAGTACACGGTGGACGCCGGGACCGGGAAGGTCGGCCTGCGCAAGTACCGCTCGCACGAGGTGCAGCCGGTGGACCGCTGCCTGATCGCCGCCGAGGGCGTCACCGAGCTGGGCGTCGAGACCAGGGACTGGCCGGGCGTGGCGAGCGTCGAGGTGATCGCCGCGACCGGCTCCTCCGACCGCCAGGTGGTGCTCACCCCGCGCGACGGTGCCCAGCTGCCGCTGGTCGAGCTGGACAAGCCGGTGTCGATCGCCCGGGTGGACGAGCAGGGCGACGTGCACAAGGTGCACGGGCGCGGCTTCGTCCGCGAGCGGGCCGCCGGGCGGACCTGGCGGATCAGCGACGGCGGCTTCTGGCAGATCCACCCGGAGGCGCCGGACACCCTGGTCGACGCGGTGCTGGACGGGCTGGACCCGCAGTGGGGCGAGAGCGCGCTCGACCTGTACTGCGGAGTCGGCCTGTTCGCGGGCGCGCTGGCCGACCGGGTCGGCGAGGACGGCGCGGTGCTCGGCATCGAGTCCGCCAAGCAGGCCGTGGTCGACGCCCGGCACAACCTGGCCGCGCTGGACAACGTTCAGATCGAGTGCGACCGGGTCGAGACGCTGCTGCCGCGCACCGGCATCACCGCCACCGACCTGATCGTGCTGGACCCGCCGCGCTCGGGCGCCGGCCGCGAGACCGTCGCCCACCTGGTCGGCCTGGAGGCGCGCCGGATCGCGTACGTGGCCTGCGACCCGGCGGCGCTCGCCCGGGACCTGAAGTTCTTCCGCGAGGGCGGCTACCGGCCGGTGTCGCTGCGGGCCTTCGACCTGTTCCCGATGACGCACCACTTCGAGTGCGTGGCGATCCTGGAGCCGGCCGGGGAGTGATCCCGGGCGCCGGGAAGGCACGGCAGGAGGCGGTCACCCGTTCGGGGTGGCCGCCTCCGCCGCGTCCGGGGGCCGGCTACTCGTTGTGCTCCTCCTCGTCGACGCTGTGCGGGAGGTCGATGCCGTGCTGGGCGGCGAGCCGCAGGAGCGAGGCGACCCGGCCCTCGTACGCCTGGACGCCGTCGGCGTCCCCTTCGGCCCGGGCCGCCGCGAGGTCCCGGCGGGCCTGGGCGAGCTGCTCGCGCAGCTCCTGATCGAACATGGCTGTCATCGGTCGGCCTCCGCACCGGTCGGTGCCCGCTCGGGGGGAACGCAGGGGGGTTTTCAGCGTCCCGGACGGTGGGGCGGTCTTCAAGTCCCGCTCCGCCTGGTGGCGGCACGGCGGTGGTGGGCGGGGGCCCGGACCGGGGCGGAGGGCAGGTGCGGGCGGGGTCCGGAGCGGGGTGGAGGACAGGTGTGGACGCGACCGGAGCAGGGCGGAAGGTCAGGCGTCGGCAATGCGCGGGTAAAAGATGGTGCGCGGAGAGCCGTCGGGTCCCGGGAGGGGGCTTGACGAGGCAAATCGCCGGGGCGAAGGTGAGCAGCTGACATGTGATGTGTGCTGTTGCACCGCCCTTGGCGGCAGCCGCCCCGCGCCGTCGGCCGGGGCCGGCCGATGCGTGAGGGGGAGCGTCATGGAGTTGGAGCTGCGGCACCTGCGCGTGGTGTGCGCCATCGCCGACACCGGGAGCGTCGGCCGGGCCGCCGCCCTGCTCGGCGCCTCGCAGCCGGCGACCAGCACCCAGCTGCGCCGGATCGAACGCCACCTGGGCGCCCCGCTGTTCGAACGCACCGCCGCCGGTGTCGCGCCGACCGGCTTCGGGGTGGAGGTGCTGGCCGCCGCCCGGGAACTGCTCACCCGTGCCGACTGCCTGGGCCGCCGTGCGGAGGCTTCGGCCGGGCCCGCCCCGCGCGAGCTGCGGCTGGCGGCCACCAACGCCCCGATCCTGCCCGGGCTGGTCACCAGGGCCCGGCACCAGCGGCCCGGGCAGCGCTTCACCGTGACGTCGGTCTACCGCTCCTCGGACATCGTCGAGCTGCTGGAGCGGGGCGAGGCGGACGTCGCGGTGGCCGTGGACTACCCGGGCCGGGAGCTGTGCCACTCGCCGTCCGTCGCGCACCGCGGCATCGTCACCGAGCCGGTCTTCGTCGCGCTGCCGGCCGGCCACCGGCTGCGGCACCGCACCGAGGTGGCCCTGGCGGACCTCGCGGAGGAGGAGTGGTTCCTGACCCCCGACGACGGGGCCGGCTGGCACGGCGTCTTCCACGGGGCCTGCGCCGCGGCGGGGTTCGCCCCGGCGACCGTCCACGAGTTCCTCGGCGGCCGGCTGGAGCTCCAGGAGATGATCGCCGCCGGGCTCGGCATCTCCGTCGTCCAGGCCACCACCCGGCCGCTCGCGGACGTGGTGGTCAAGCCGCTGGCGGGGACGCCGATCTGGGTCCGGCAGCTGCTGGTCTGGCGGCCGGCCGGGGTGGGCGGGGAGGTGGTGGAGACGCTGTTCGGGGCGGCCGCCGCGGCGTACCGGGACCTGATCGCGGCCGCGCCGAGCTTCCAGGCGTGGGCCGCGCGGACCTACCGGTCGTAGCGGCAGTGGGCGGGGGTCCGTGTTATGGCCGGGCCCGAAGATGTCATATGACCTGTGACATTGTTCTGACCTTCCGTCGCTGGCAGGATCATGACGCGTTCCCCCAACGTCTCGGCAGTCCTCCCAGCGCCTCCCCCACAGGAGAAGGACCCCACCAGTGCGCCCACGGATACCCCTCCCCACCCTGCTGGCCGGCCTCGTGGCCGGCTGCTGCGCCGCCGCCACGCTGCTGCCGGCCACGGCGTCAGCCGCCTCCGCCGCCTCGGCCGCCTCCGGTGCTTCCGCCGCTCCCGCCCGGCCCGCGGCCGGTGCTCCGACGGCCGACCCGGGCTCCGTCCAGCCGAAGCCGCTCGGCGCCTTCCTCACCGTCGACCCGGCCGCCCAGGCCCGTGCCGCCGAGGACCTCGCCCCCGTCGCCAAGCCGCTGCCCCCGGCGCTGCTCGGCCAGGTCGTGATGGGCCAGCCGGCCGACACCGTCGTGCAGACCGCGCCGCGCCCGGCCGAGCCGAAGGCGCCCCCGGCCAAGCCGGCCCTCGCCGCCCGCGGCGCCGCCGGAGCGGCCGCCGCGCAGAGCTGCACCCCGGCCGACTTCGGCAGCCGCAGCGGCGCCGACCTGGTCTCCTTCATCGAGGGCTCGACCACGGACTGCGTCAACACGCTGTTCAACGTCACCGGCACCGACGCGGGCAGCATCTTCAAGGAATCGAAGATGCTCACCGTCGCCGACGCCTTCCGGACCATGGCGGCCGGCTACACCGGCGACAACTCGACCGCCATCCTGCAGCTCGTGCTCTTCCAGCGGGCCGGCTGGTTCGTGCAGTCGAACAACGCGGACGCGGTGGGCCCGTACGGCGCGGCCCTGACCAGCGGCTCCAAGGCCGCCCTCGACGCGTTCTTCGCCGCCCCGCACCGCACCGACGTCAGCGACGCCAACGGCGCCGTGCTCAACGAGGTGCTGGTGCTCACCGACAGCGCCAACCTCCAGGGCAGCTACCTGGGCGTCTACAAGCAGGTGCTGACGGCGTACGACAACTCGTACAACGCCTTCCCGAAGATGCTCAAGGCGGTCAACGCGGTGCTCTCCGCGCCGCTGTGGCGGGGCAACTGGAACCCCGACTTCGTCAGCGCGGTCGGCGCGGACCCGAGCATCGGCGCCACCCTCGGCGACTTCGCGCTGAACCACAAGGACCTCCTCGGCACGGCCAACGCCTACCTGGACGTCAACGCGGGCAACGACCTCGGCCGGATGGCCGGCGACGGCCCGGTGGTCGAGGCCGCGGTCAAGGGCAAGGTCAAGGCGGTCCTCGACGGCGCGCAGATCACCGGCGCCACCGGCCCGCTGTACGTCCACACCGCCTACCAGGCCAACAGCTTCGACCCCGGCCAGTGCTCGTACTACGGCATCTGCGACCTGCCGGCGAAGCTGACCGCCGCGGTGCTGCCGAACCAGCTGGTGTGCGACAACCGCACCATCCAGACCGAGGTCCTGTCGCCCGCCGACCTGGCCGCGGTCTGCGCCAGCCTGCGCGGCGAGGACACCTTCTTCCACAAGCTGGTGAAGGACAACGGTCCGATCCCCGGTCAGTACGACAAGGAGCTCACCCTCGCGGTCTTCGCCAACCAGGCGGACTACCTGACCTACTCCTGGGCGATCTTCAACAACTCCACCGACAACGGTGGACAGACCGTCATGGACCCGACCGACCCGAACAACCGGGCCGTGTGCGTGATGTACCAGAAGTCGTGGAACGACGGCTTCACCGCCAACGTGTGGAACCTCAACCACGAGTACACCCACTACCTGGACAACATCTACGACCTCAAGGGCAACTTCTCCACCGAGATCTCCGTCCCGGACATCTGGTGGATCGAGGGCGTCGCCGAGTACGAGTCCTACGCCTACCGCGGCACCACCGACACCCAGGCGATGGCCGAGGCCGCCAAGCACACCTACAAGCTGAGCACCCTCTTCCAGAACACGTACGGCAACTCGGACACCGTGCGCACCTACCCGTGGGGCTACCTGGCCGTCCGGTACATGTTCGAGAAGCACCCGGCGGACATCGACGCCATGCTCGCCCACTTCCGCACCGGCGACTACCAGGGCGGCTACGCGGTCTACAACGGCATCGGCACCCGCTACGACGCCGACTTCGACGCCTGGCTCGACACCTGCGCCGGCGGTGCCTGCCTCGCGGCCGGCCCGACCGCGCTGTTCGGCCAGTCGGTCTCCGGCGCGACCGTCACGCTGACCGACAAGTCCGTCCAGACCGGCGCCGGCCGGCTCACCGCCTGGCACTGGACCTTCGGCGACGGCAGCTCCTCCGACCAGCAGAACCCGACCCACACCTACGCGGCCGCCGGCACCTACACCGTCGCGCTGACCGTCACCGACGACACCGGCAGGACCGCCAGCACCCCGGCCTCCGTCGCCGTGACCACGGGCGGCGGCGGTGGCCCGACCACCCCGCCTGCCTGCACCGACCCGCGCACCGACGCGCTCGGCAAGAACTGCTCGCGCGCCAACCTGTCGGCCACCGCCGGCAACCTGGACTACCTGTACGTCTACCTGCCGGCCGGCACCAGCACCCTGAAGATCACCACCTCCGGGGGCACCGGCACCGCGTACCTGTACTACAGCGACAGCACCTGGGCCTCGCCGAGCGCCTACACCGCCGCCTCCACCAACGCGGGCACCACCCAGAGCATCACGGTGACCAACCCGACGGCGGGCTACCGCTACGTGAGCCTCTACGCGAAGAGCGACTTCAGCGGGGTGACCGTCAGCACCCAGTTCTGATCCGCCCCCTTCCGGTGCGGGCCGGGTCCGTGGCAGCCAGCCGCGGGCCCGGCCCGTCCGGCGTTCCTGCGCCTCGGCGGCGGCCCGTCCGGCGTTCCGGTGGCTGCCGTCCGGCGCCGCGGTGACGGCCGGGTTGCGCGGGGGCGTGCGGCAGGTGTGCGGGCGGTGTGCGCACGCCCTTGTTGAGCTAGCACTTGAGCGCTAGCTTGAACGGCATGGGTAAGAAGCAGCTGAACGTGCGGGTCGACGCCACGACCGCCGAGATGGCCCGGGAACGGGCGGAGCAGCAGGGGATCTCCATGAACCAGTACATCGAGCGCCTGGTCCAACAGGACATGGGCGAGTCAGGGCGGGCCTTCGTGGACGCGGCCGCGCAGTTCATGAAGGAGTACGAGTCGGCCTTCCTCGCCGAGTTCGGGGAGCCCGGCGACCTCCAGGACGTGCGCCGTTGAAGCTGGAGGTCGACCTCTCGTGGCTGCTCATGACCGCCGAGCAGTACACGCCCGGTGATCCGCAGGTCACCGACTACGGCTCGCTGCTCGCGGCGGTCACCCGCCACCAGGCCGAGATATTCGACATCTCGGTCTACCCCGAACCACAGGACCGCGCCGCCGCGCTGATGCACCAGCTGATCCGGGTGCCCGCACTGGAGAAGACCAACGAACTCTTCGCGACCGCCGTCGCCTACGCCTACCTCGTCGCCAGCGGCTGCACCGTCGCCACCACCGCCCGCGAGGTGCGCAGCCTCTCCCGGGCCATCCGCGAGGGGCGGCTCGGGGTGTCGGGCGTCGCCGAGCGGCTCGCGGCCTGGGTGGTGGACGAGGCGGAGGGGGAGGAGGTCAGCGGGGCGGACGACGAGGACGAGGACGACGACTGACCGGCGCCGTCCCCGGTCCTTTTCCTGTCGGGGCCTTCCGGGCCGGGGCCGGTGGGCGGCCCGTTACGCGGGGGGCTCCTGCCGGGCGGAGGGTTCCTGCCGCGTGGCAGGCGCCTGCCGGGCGGGGGCTCCTACTGGGCGGCGGGCTCCTGCTGGGCGGCGGGCTCCGCGATCAGGGCCGTCGCGAAGGTGCGGAAGCCGGCCCGGCGGTAGATCCGGGCGACGTCCTCGTCGGCGGCGGACAGGAACACCGTCCGCACCCCGTTCGCCCGGGCGTGCTCGACCAGAGCCGCGGTGACCGCCAGGCCCAGCCCGCGACGGCGCGCGGACGGGAGCGTGCCCACCCCGGCCACCTCGGTGACCGGGCCCACCGGGTTGTGCTGGCCCGCGCACAGGACCGTGCCGTCCTCGACGGCCGCGGCCAGCACGGTGGTGCCGGTGGCGATCCGCCGGGCGATCCGCTCCGCCGTGCCGTCGGCCGCCAACGTCGCCGCGCGCTCGGCGAGTTCGGCCGCGCCGGCCGGGCCGACGGCGGTGCCCGGCTCGGCGAAGGCCAGGTGCGGGACGGCGACGGCGGCCGCCAGCTCCGGGGCGTCCGGCGCCAGCACCCGGACCTCCACCCGCTCCGGCAGCTCGGGCGCCGGGGCCGCTTCGTCCTGCGGGCCCAGCACCAGCAGCGGGTGCTCGTGCACCGTCAGGCCCGCCGCCTCGACCGCCGCGCGCAGCTCCGGGTTCTGCTCGGCCACCCACTCGAAGGCCTCCGGCGCGCCCGCCTCCCGCTGGCGCTCCAGCACCCGGCGGACGTCCTCGGCGGTGGCGGCGGGGCCGGTGTGGCCGAGGGTCGGGCGGGCGTAGTAGGGCCAGCCGGCCCCGTCACGGAGGAACAGGGTCAGCGGCCCGAAGTCCTCGGTGCGGGCGGCGCTGCGGGGCACGGCGTCGTAGTAGCGCTCGATCTCGTCGAGCAGGGGGCGGTCGTGGGCATGATCATCAGGGGTCACGGCGTGCATCCAAGCAGGGGCGGGGGAGGGGCGCCACCGGTTTGTCGGGGCGGACCGTGGCTCCTCCGGGCTCGGCGCCGCCCGCGCGTCGCCGTTCCGGGGGCCGATTGTTGCCGAACGCTTACCCGCCCGCAGCGATCTTGTGCGGCCGCGGCGTGCATGCTGAAGCCTTTACAGCTCTGCCGAGGGGGACGGCGGACGTCTGCACGAGGCGAGGCAAGGGGGAAGACAGGCCGATGAGGCTCTGCTTTCTGGTGGAGGAACACTACCGGCACGACGGCATGCCGCTCGACGTGGCACGCCAACTCACCGCGTGGGGGCACCGGGTGGACGTGCTGCGCCCCGGGGACTCGCTGCTGGCGATCTCCGAGGAGGTCCGGGCCGGCAGCCACGACGCCTGGGTGCTCAAGACCGTGTCCGGCGGTCCCGGGCTGACCCTGCTGGAGTCGGCCGCCGCCGTCGGCCTCACCACGGTGAACGACGTGCGCTCGATCCGGGGGGTCCGGGACAAGGCGCTCGCCGCGGTCATCGGCCGCACCCGCGGCCTGCCCGTCCCGGTGACGTACGCGGCCGCGCGCTGGGAGCGGCTGGCGGAGATCCCGGCGGCCGAGTACCCGCTGGTGGTCAAGCCCGCCGACGGCAGCTCCGGGCGCGCCGTGCGGCTGGTGCGCAGCCCCGAGCAGCTGCTGGAGGTGGGTCCGGAGCTGGCGGGGGAGGGGCTGCTGCTCGCGCAGCCGTACGTGCCCAACTCCGGGACCGACCTCAAGGTGTACTGCGTCGACGGCGAGCTCTTCGCGACGGAACGTTCCTCCCCGCTGCACCCCGGGCAGGGCGTGCGCGAGCGGCAGGTGCCGCTGCCGGGGAGCGTCGCGCGGATCGTGGCGCAGGTCGGCGAGGTGTTCGGGCTGGACCTGTACGGGGTGGACGTGCTGCTGGGGCCGGACGGACCGGTGGTGGTGGACGTCAACGACTTCCCGAGCTTCCGGCAGGTGCCGGACGCGGTGGCCCGGGTCGCCCGGGCGGTGCTGCGGCTCGCGCGCAGCGGCACGGCCGTGTCGCTGCCCGCCGGGCCCGCCGAACTGGTGCCAGCGGGCGGCGACCCGTACGGCCAACGGGGCTTCGGTGAGGGGGAGTTGCTGTGAAGGTCGGGCTGATCACCGGCGACCCGGGGCACCCGGTGCTGGCGGCCGCCGCCGAACTGCTGGTGCGCCGGGGGCACGAGGTCGCGGCCGTCCCGCCCGCGGGGCCCGTGACCGGGCTCGCGGACGTCTACCTGCTCAAGGCCCGTACGCCGCAGGCACTGGCGCTGGCAGGGGAGTTGGAGCGGCGGGGCGCGCCGGTGGTCAACTCGGCGGCGGCCACCGGGCTGTGCCAGGACCGGGTGCGGATGGCCGAGCTCGCCCGCGCCGCCGGGCTGCCCTTCGCGGCCACCGACGCGGTCGGCCTGCTGGGTGAACTCGCTGACCCCGCCTACCCGTTCGTGGTCAAGAGCCGGCACAGCAGGCGGCACGACCTGGTCGCCCGGGTGGACGGGCCGGACCGGCTGCGCGAACTCGCCGAGCGCTGGCCCGAGGAGCCGGTCGTCACCCAGCCGTTCGTCCCGGGGACCGGCTGGGACCAGAAGCTGTGGGTCGTCGACGGACAGGTGTTCGCGGCCCGGCGGCAGTCCGAACTCGCCACCGGCACGGGGAAGTCGGGGCGGGCCGAGGACTGGGAGCCGTCCGCCGGGCGGGCGGCGCTCGCGCTGCGCGTGGGCGAGGTGTTCGGGCTCGACGTGTACGGGGTCGACCTGCTCGACGGGCCCGCCGAGCCGGTCATCGTGGACGTCAACGCCTTCCCGGGGGTCCGGGGCCGGGCCGGCGCGCCGGAGGCGCTCGTGGCGCTGGCGCTGCGGGTCGGGGCGGAGCGGGGGCGGGGGCGCTCGCTCGCGGGGCTCGGGCTCGGGAGGGACGCGGGGTAGAGCCGACCCGGGCCGATGGCCTGGGGCGTCCGGCCCGCCGGGGTCGTTAGGCTGGCTGGCGCCCCGACCGGCCGGGGCGTACGGCGAGAGAAGACGGAACCTTGCTCCAGGACATCGAGCGCTACCTGGCCTGCCCGCACTGCGCGCAGGCCCTCACCCGGCACGACCGCAGCCTGCGCTGCCCGGCCGGGCACAGCTTCGACCTCGCCAAGCAGGGCTACGTCAGCCTCCTCGCCGGCGACGCCCACACCGGCACCGGGGACACCGCCGAGATGGTCGCGGCCCGCGCGGACTTCCTCGCCGCCGGGCACTACCGGCCGATCGCCGAGGCGCTGGCGGAGGCCGCCGCGGCCGTCGCCGGTGCGTCCGACGGCCTGGTCGCCGACCTCGGCGCCGGCACCGGCCACTACCTGGCGCACGTCCTGGACGCCCTGCCCGGGACGGTCGGCGCGGCCCTGGACATCTCCAAGTTCGCGCTGCGCCGGGCCGCCAAGGCGCACCCCCGGATCGGTGCCGTGGTGTGCGACGCCTGGCGCCCGCTGCCGCTGCGGGACGCCTCGGCCGAGCTGATGCTCAACGTCTTCGCACCGCGCAACGGGCCGGAGATCCGCCGGGTGCTGCGCCCCGGCGGCACCCTGCTGCTGGTCTCGCCGACCGCCCGCCACCTGCGTGAACTCGTCGGCGCGCTGGGGCTGTTGTCGGTGGACGAGGAGAAGCAGCGGAGGATCGACGAGAAGCTCGGGCCGTACCTGGAGCCCGCCGGGCGGCGCGAGGTCGAGTTCACCCTGCGGCTCGGCCCGCAGGGCGTGCGCACCGTCGTCGGCATGGGGCCGAGCGCCTGGCACACCGACCCGGAACGGCTCGCCGCCGCGCTCGCGGAACTGCCGGAGCCGGTCGAGGTGACGGCCTCGGTGACGGTGGCCGCGTACCGGCGCTGAGCCCCACGTTGGGATGAATCTGCCGCGCAGGCACGTTTCTGCCGGTCGGCCTGCGGCTAACGTCCGACAGGTGAACCGCGACGCCACCGTGCCCGCAGGGCCGTCCCACCTCCGACCGGGCGCCCCGGGGCCCGACCGGCCGCCCGTGCCGCGACCCACCGTCGAGGAGCTCCGACTCACCTCGTTCAAGTCCTACCGGCGCGCGGTGCTGCCGCTCGCGCCCCTCACCGTGCTGCACGGGCCCGCCGGCGTCGGCAAGTCCAACGCCCTCGACGCGTTGGCCGTGCTGTCCCGGCTCGCCCTCGGCGAGGAGATCGCCGACTCGCTGGACGGACTGCCCGAGCGCACCGGCCCGCTCGCCGCACCCGTCCGCGGCGGCCTCGACGGGTGCGTCCCGCACGGGCGGCACGCGATCAACCTCGGCTGCACCGTCCGCTCGCCGCACGGCCTGATCCGGCTCGACGTGGTGGTCCGCACCGACGGCCCGGTCCGGATCGCCCGGGAGTCGCTCACCCTAGACGGCCGGACCCTGATGGACACCGGCGAGCAGGACGTCCGCAACCGGCGGGTCAACGTCTGCTGGCACAACGACACCCGCCAGGGCGACATCCGGGCACCGTTCCCCAGCGGCACGATGATCACCGCACAGCTGCCGCTGCGGGTCGCGGGCTCCTCGGCCGGGGAGTGCCTCGTCCTCGCCGCCACCGAGGACCTGCTCACCGCGCTGCGCGAGGTCTTCCCGCTGCACCCCGTCCCCGCGCTGATGCGCGGCTGGGCCCGGGCCGACCCGCAGGCCCGGCTGCGCAGCAACGCCGCCAACATCTCCGCCGTCGTCGCCCGGCTGAGCAACGAGTGCCCGCGCCGGTACGGGCAGCTGCTGCGCGCCGTGCAGGCCGCCGCGCCGCACCCGCTGCTCGGGCTCACCCTGGCCGAGCGCGAGAGCGCGGGCGTCAAGCGGGTCCTCGCCGTCTTCGACGAGGGCGTCCTCGGACGCACCGGGGCCGACCAGGCCTCCGACGGCATGCTGCGCCACCTCGCCTTCGCCGCGGTGCTGCTGACCGGGGCCGGGGTGCTCGACCTCGACGTGGCCGCCGAGGTGCCCTGGGCGCACCGGCAGCTCACCGTGCTGGCCGAGGACCTGGGGGCGGGGCTCTCCGCCGAGCAGACCGGCACGCTGCTGCGGCTGGCGCGGGAGATGGCGGAGCGCAGCCAGCTGCGGGTGGTCGCGGCCCTGCAGGAGCCGGCGGCGGCGCGGGAGGTGCTGGGTGGCGGGCCCGGGGGCGGGGTGGTGCTGGTCGAGTGCCGGCGGGACCCGGACTCGGGGTACACGGTGCTGCGGCCGGAGACGGCGCGGGTGCCGGTCCAGGGCGGGCGCGGGGAGGCGGCCGGGGGCGCGGCTGGTGCGGTGGACGGGGAGACGGCCGGGGAGGCGGCCGGGGAGGCGGTCGGCCTGGGGGCGGAAGCGGGCGGGGGCGGGTCGGAGGAGCCGGCGGGGTCGGCGGGGGTGGCCGGATTCGCGGTGGGCGGTGGGGCGGCGGGCCGGGATGCGGTAGACCTGGAGGGGTGAGCGAACGAGTGACGGGGCCGGCAGAGCCCACGGTGGATGTCCTGCGGCAGCGGTTGGTGGACTTCGCGTCGGCCCGGCGGTGGGAGCCCTTCCACACCCCGAAGAACCTGGCGGCGGCGCTGAGCGTGGAGGCGGGGGAGCTGCTGGAGATCTTCCAGTGGCTGACGCCCGAGCAGGCGGCCGTGGTGATGTCCGACCCGGAGCGCGCGCACCGGGTGCACGACGAGGTCGCGGACGTGCTGGCGTACCTGCTGCAGTTCTGCACGGCGGTCGGGGTGGATCCGCTGGAGGCCCTGGCGGCCAAGATCGAGCGGAACGAGCTCCGCTTCCCGGTGCCGACGGACGCGGGCGCCGCCGGCCAGGACGCGTCCGACGCCGACCAGGGGGTGGGTGAGGCCGCCGGGAGCGTGGCCCGCGCGCCCGAGAGGGCGACGTCCGTCAACCCGGACGTGGACGACCAACCCGTGTGAGGGACGAAAGTTATCCACAACCCCGGACTTGTCCACAGCTTCTGACAACGTGGATGCGCGCTCGCGCACTTCCTCGCACGCTTTCGCCGTGACCAGCCGTCACCACGCGGACCGCCCCTCCCGGCGGCCCGGGTCGACGGCGACAGCGAGCGGGAGGAGCGGTGGCCATGGAGGCGCTGCGACTGATCAAGACGGCCCGGTACGCCCTGGCCGAGGCCAGGCACGTACCGGACGTGCTGGCCGAGGCGCGGCAGGCCGCGCTGCTCACCGAGGCGGTGGGCGCCAGGCTGGCGGAGTCGGAGGACGAGGATCTCACCGGGCTGGGGCAGCAGCTGTCCGAGGCCGGGGCGCACGCGGCGGTCTGCCTGGACCGCTCCGTCGTCCGGGCCGCCCTGGTGAGCGGCGGCCGGGCCGCGCGGCTCACCGACCTGGGGGACTTGGCACCGGCCCTGGGGGCGCTGGACGGGCTGCTCCAGGAGGTCGGCGAGACGCTGGTGGTGCTGGCCTGCGGGGCGGACACCGAGAGCCTCTACTGGACGTGCATCGACGGCGTGGACGCGGTCTCGGAGTGCAAGGACCTGACGGTACGGCTGCGTGCGGCGGCGCTCCGGGCCGGGGCGGCGGAGCCCGCCGCGCTCGGCGGTGCGGAGCGGGAACGCGAGCGGGCGGGTGGCGGGGCGCCGTTACTGGTGGTCCGGCTCGGCCCTCCGGGCGAGACCGGTCCGCCGGGCGGTGACGGTGGCGGTGCGGCGAGCGGCAGCCCGCCCTCCGGCGGCGGCCCGCCCGGTGCGGGCGGGCCGGCCGAGGAGGACCGGGTGGTCGGCTACCGGGCGCCCGGTGCGTCCGAGGCCTCGGACGCACCGGAGGTGTCCGTGCCGGTCGGATAGGCGGTGGAGTCGGCGCCCCCGGGGACGGAGCCCTGGAGTTCGGCGAGGTCCGCGCTGACGGAGGCGAGCAGTTCCTGCATCTGCTCCAGCAGGCTCTTGGGGGTGGCGGGTCCGGCCGAGGTGCCGTCGGCCGAGCCCGTCGGGCTGCTCGGGAACTGCGGCGTGGCAGATGGTTCGGACATTGCGGGACCTCTTCGGATCGGTGGTGCGGTGTAGGGCGGCCGACGGTGGCTCGGACCGCACGGCGGGAGGCGGAAGTGCCCGCTACCGGGGCACCCACCCCCGCCGTAGCACCCAACGAACCGGTCCGGATGCCGTCACCCGGACACCACCCGATGCGGTCCAACTCCGCTGTGCGGTAAGCCTCCCGGGTGAGCCGGGGTTGCCGTCGCGGCGCCGCCTCGGCTAGGCGCGGCGCGGCCCGGGGAGCCTGAGCGGCGCGGACGGTGCGGGTGGACCGGGCGGCGCGGAGCGGGGGCGTGAGCGGCGGTGCGGAGCGCGGCGCGGTCGAGCGCGCCCGGAAAGGAGCCGGGGATGATTCGGAGACGAGTAGGAGACGAACCGGAGACTGGCCGGGGGAGAACCCACCCCTTGCCACTCTCAACGTATAGCGCATGGGGGGTCTTGCGGCAAGGCCCCCGTGGTGGCGCACAATCGCAGGCCTCAGATCGGAGCTGATGCCATGAACAGCCGCACCACCAGCGCGTTCGACCTGCCCGCCCGCCTCGTCGCCAAGGCCGACCCGGCGCTGATCGGTGAGGACGAGCGGCACTTCGCGGCCGTCGCGGAGAGCCTGGAGCAGTCGATCGCGGAGCTGTCCGACCGCCTCGACGCGCTGCGCCGCGCGCCGGGCGGCCTCGGCCGGGAGGCGATGGACCGGGACATCGAGGTGCACAAGCTGACCGGTCGGCTGCGCGCCCTGCGCCGCTTCGGCCTGGACCTGTGCCTCGGGCGGGTCGTCCACGCGGACGACCCGGAGCCGGTGTACATCGGGCGGCTCGGCCTCACCGACAGTGGGGGGCGCCGACTGCTGGTCGACTGGCGCTCGCCCGCGGCCGAGCCGTTCTTCGGGGCCACCCACGCCGACCCGATGGGCCTGGTGAGCCGGCGCCGGTACCGCTGGACCGGCGGCCGGATCGGCGACTACTGGGACGAGGTGTTCAGCGCCGAGGCCCTGGAGGGGCACGCCGCGCTGGACGACCAGTCCGCGTTCATCGCGAGCCTGGGCGGCAACCGGTCGGCCCGGATGCGGGACGTGCTGGCCACCATCCAGGCCGACCAGGACGCGATCATCCGGGCGGGGTCCCGGGGCGCCCTGGTGGTGGACGGCGGCCCGGGCACCGGGAAGACGGTCGTCGCGCTGCACCGCTCCGCGTACCTGCTCTACTCCGACCCCCGGCTCGGCCACCGGCGCGGCGGCGTGCTGTTCGTCGGCCCGCACCAGCCCTACCTGGCCTACGTCGCCGACGTCCTGCCCAGCCTCGGCGAGGAGGGGGTGCGCACCTGCACCGTGCGGGACCTCGTCGCAGAGGGGGCGAAGGCCGGGCCCGAGAGCGACCCCGAGACGGCCCGCCTGAAGTCCTCGGCCGACATGGTGGGGGCGATCGAGAAGGCCGTCCGGTTCTACGAGGAGCCGCCCGCCGAGGGGATGGAGGTCACCACCCACTGGGCCGACCTCTGGCTGAGCGCCGAGGACTGGTCCGACGCGTTCGACGCGCCGGACCCGGGCACCCCGCACAACGAGGCCCGCGAGCAGATCTGGGAGGAGCTGGCCACGATCCTGATGGACAAGCTGGACGAGGACGCGGGGGCCTCGCCCGAGCTGTTCGGCCGGTCGCTGCGGCAGGACCGGGAGCTGGCCGAGACGCTCAACCGGGCCTGGCCGCTGATCGACGCGGCCGACCTGGTCGGCGACCTCTGGTCGGTGCCCGCCTACCTGCGGATGTGCGCGCCCTGGCTCGCCCCCGAGGAGGTCCGCAGGCTCCAGCGCAAGGACGCGCCCCAGGCCTGGACGGTGTCCGACCTGCCGCTGCTGGACGCGGCCCGGCAGCGGCTCGGCGATCCGGAGGCGGACCGGCGCCGGCGCCGTCGGGAGGCCGCGGCCGCCGCCGAGCGCGCGCGGATGGCCGACGTCATCGGCGACCTGCTGCAGGCCGACGACGACGGCGAGGGCGCGGTGACGATGCTGCGCGGGCGCGACCTCCAGGACACCCTGGTCGACGAGACGGCCCTGCCCGGCGCCGACCCGGAGCCGCTCGCCGGGCCGTTCGCGCACATCGTGGTGGACGAGGCCCAGGAGCTGACCGACGCGGAGTGGCAGATGCTGCTGCTGCGCTGCCCGTCCCGGAGCTTCACCATCGTCGGGGACCGGGCGCAGGCCAGGCACGGGTTCACGGAGTCCTGGCAGGAGCGGCTGGAACGGATCGGGCTCGACCGGAGCACGGTGGCCTCGCTGAGCATCAACTACCGGACGCCGGAGGAGGTCATGGCCGAGGCCGAGCCCGCGATCCGGGCCGCGCTGCCGGACGCCAACGTGCCGACCTCCGTCCGCAGCAGCGGCATCCCCGTTGTGCACGGGTCGGTGGCGGAGCTGGACGCCGTCCTGGACGGCTGGCTCGCCGAGCACGCCGAGGGGGTCGCCTGCGTGATCGGTGCCCCCGACTTCGAGGCGCGGCCGCGGGTCCGGTCGCTGACCCCGGAGCTGTCCAAGGGGCTGGAGTTCGACCTGGTCGTGCTGGTCGACCCGGAGGCGTTCGGCGGGGGCGTCGAGGGGGCGGTCGACCGCTACGTCGCGATGACCAGGGCCACCCAGCGGCTGGTGGTCCTCAGGAGCGTGTGAAGCGTCAAGCGTCAAGCCTCGGAAGAGACGGCGAAGAGACGGAGAAGGGAACGGGGTGCGGACGGAGGGAGCGGAGGGGCTGGAACGCGCGTCGCCCGGTCGGGTGACGCAGGTGTCGGGTGACGGCGTCGGGAGGCCAGACTGGGGCGATGGACGAGGAGGAACCGCTGGCGTCGTGGGCGGCCAGGCGGGAGCAACGGCTGCGGCCGGTCGGGCAGTTGCGGGTCGTACGGCTCACGGTCGGGCGGCAGCGGGGCGCCCATGTGCTGCCGGGCGAACCGAGGCTGATCGTGCGCTGGGACGGCTACCAGTGGCTGCCGGAGACGGTGGCCGAGGACTACGCCACCGCCCAGCGGATCCTGTACGGGGCCGAGGGCGCGGGAGCGCCGCGGCCCGGGCGCCAGGCGCGGCGGCCGGGGAAGGCACCGGGGCGCCACCGCAAGCCCTGAAGCCCGCGCGGGCCCGGGCCTCGGCCCGGACGCCGGGCCGTAACGGGACCCCGGGCTGTAACCGGACCCCGGGCCGTAACGGGACGCCGGGCCGTAACCGGCCCCCGAGAAGCGGGCGGGGTCCGGCGCCACCCGGGCGCCGGACCCCAACAGCCTTCGACCGAAGGTCAGTTGTGGGCGTGCAGGTCGGCGTTCAGGCCGCCCCAGGAGCCGGAGCGGGCGATGACCTCGACCGCGCCGCTCTGCGAGTTGCGACGGAACAGCAGGTTGTCCTGGCCGGACAGCTCGACGGCCTTGGCCACCGTGCCGTCCGGGGTGGTGACCCGGGTGCCGGCGGTCACGTACAGGCCGGCCTCGACCACGCAGTCGCTGCCGAGCGAGATGCCGATGCCCGCGTTGGCGCCGAGCAGGCAGCGCTCGCCGACCGAGACGACCTGCTTGCCGCCGCCGGACAGGGTGCCCATGATCGAGGCGCCGCCGCCGATGTCGCTGTGGTCGCCGACGACGACGCCCGCGCTGATCCGGCCCTCGACCATGGAGGTGCCCAGCGTGCCGGCGTTGAAGTTGACGAAGCCCTCGTGCATCACGGTGGTGCCGACGGCCAGGTGGGCGCCGAGCCGGACGCGGTCGGCGTGGGCGATGCGCACACCGGTCGGGGCGACGTAGTCGGTCATCCGCGGGAACTTGTCGATCCCGTAGACGGCCAGCTGGCCGCCCTGGGCGCGCACGGCGAGCCGGGCCTGCTCGACCTTGTCCACCGGGACGGGGCCGATGCTGGTCCAGGCGACGTTGGCCAGCAGGCCGAAGACGCCGTCCAGGTTCTGGCCGTGCGGCTTGACCAGGC
Organism: Kitasatospora sp. NPDC058184; assembly: GCF_042883725.1. Classification (NCBI taxonomy): domain Bacteria; kingdom Bacillati; phylum Actinomycetota; class Actinomycetes; order Kitasatosporales; family Streptomycetaceae; genus Kitasatospora; species Kitasatospora sp. NPDC058184. Next base: position 263,772 of record NZ_JBHVVE010000013.1, on the reverse strand, counting down.
GGTGGCTGAGCAGGTGCAGGCGCAGGTACACGTCGTGGGTGTCGAGCGGCTTCTCGTCCAGCGAGGCGATGGTGGTGCGCACGGCGACCACCTCGACGCCGCGGCGGGCGTCGACGCGCAGCGCCTCGGCCGCGCCGGCGCCGAGCTCGGCCTCGGCCTGCTCGGCGGTCAGACGGACGGTGCCGGCCGGGCCGGGCTCGGCGGCCAGCACGGGGGCGGGGAACCAGGTGTCGAGGACGGTGCCGTCGGCGGCGATGGTGGCCAGACCGGTGGCCACGGCGCCGTTCGCCGGGGAGGTGGATTCGAGCGAGGTGGATTCAGCAGTCACACCGTGCACGTTAACCAATGCGGGGCCCCGGTGCCGAACACGCCCACCGGGCGGACGCGCCCGGCGAAGGCGCCGGTCGGCGGCCCGCGGGGCGGGAAAACCCGGTGCCCGGCGTTCGGGCGCTGGGCAATACTTCAGCGGGTGTTCATGTCGATCTCCACCACCGGCAGCGCCGAGGACCCGGCCACGGACCTCGGGTTCCTGCTGCACAAGCACCCCGACAAGGTCCAGCGGTTCACCACGTCGCACGGTGAGGCCCACGTCTTCTACCCCGAGGCGGGGGACGAGGTCTGCACGGCGGCGCTGCTGCTGGACGTCGACCCGATCGCGCTGGTCCGCAAGGGCCGGGGCGATGGCAGGGGGCGCGGCGGCTCGCCCGACTTCGCGCTCGCCCAGTACGTCAACGACCGCCCGTACGCCGCCTCCTCGCTGCTCGCGGTGGCGCTGCGGACGGTGTTCCGGTCCGCGATGAAGGGCGACTGCCCGGCCCGGCCCGAACTGCCCGGGCGGGCCCGCCCGCTGCGGATCGAGCTGCCCGCCGTGCCCGCGAACGGTGCGGGCGGGGGCGGCGGCCCGGCCCTGGTGGTCCGGCTGTTCGAGCCGCTGGGCTGGCGGGTCGAGGCGACGGCGGTCCCGCTGGACGAGTCGTTCCCCGAGTGGGGCGAGTCCCGCTACGTCCGGATCGCCCTCTCCTCCGGGACGGTCCGGCTCGCCGACGCGCTCCAGCAGCTGTACGTGCTGCTGCCGGTGCTGGACGGCGCCAAGCACTACTGGGTCGCCCCGGACGAGGTGGACAAGCTGCTCGCGGCCGGTCAGGGCTGGCTGGCGGCCCACCCCGAGCGCGCCCTGATCACCCGCCGCTACCTGGCCCGGCGCTGGTCGCTGACCCGCGCCGCGATGGAGCGCCTGGAGCTGGCCCGGCTGGCGGAGGCCGACGACCGCGAGGTCGAGGAGATCGACAATGCGGTCGACGACCGGTCCGAGGAGGAGGCGCGGGACGATCCGGAGCCCCGGCAGCCCTCGCTCGCCGAGCAGCGCCGCACCGCGATCCTCGCCGCTCTGCGCGAGACCGGTGCCGCCCGCGTCGCCGATCTCGGCTGCGGCCAGGGCGAGTTGATCGGCGAACTGCTCAAGGACGCCCGGTTCACCGGAATCCTCGGCGTGGACGTCTCCGCCCGGGCGCTGCGGTCGGCGGGGCGCAGGCTGGGCCTGGAGCGGATGCCGGAGCGTCAGGCGGCCCGGGTGACGCTGGCGCAGGGAGCGCTCACCTACACCGACGCCCGACTCAAGGGCTTCGACGCGGCGGTGCTGTGCGAGGTGATCGAGCACCTGGACCTGCCGCGGCTGCCCGCGCTGGAGTACGCGGTGTTCGGCGCCGCCCGGCCGAGGGCGGTCGTGGTCACCACGCCGAACGCCGAGTACAACGTCCGCTGGGAGAGCCTGCCGGCGGGCGCCGTCCGGCACGCCGACCACCGCTTCGAGTGGTCCCGGGCCGAGTTCCGGGCCTGGGCCGGGAAGGTCGCGGCCGCGTACGGCTACACCGTGGAGCTGCGCCCGGTCGGCCCGGAGGACGAGGAGGTCGGCGCCCCGACCCAGCTGGCCCTGTTCACCACGACGCCGACGCCCGCGACCACCACGACCCAGGGATCCACCACGACCCCGGGATCCACCACGGCCGCGGCACCCACCGCGACCACCGTGCCCATCACGACCGCGACGCCCGAAGGAGGCGAGCCCCGATGACCGATGACCCGACCGACACCCCCGGCGAGAGCCGGGACCAGGACCGCGCGGAGAGCACCGCCTCCCGCCGCCTCCCCGTCACCGACGTCTCCCTCGTCGTCCTGGTCGGCACCAGCGGCGCGGGCAAGTCCACCTTCGCCCGCCGCCACTTCCTGCCCACCCAGGTGGTCTCCTCCGACTTCTGCCGCGGCCTGGTCGCCGACGACGAGAACGACCAGTCCGCCTCCGCCGAGGCCTTCGACGTCCTGTACTACATCGTCGGCAAGCGCCTGGCGGCCGGCCGGCTGACCGTCGTGGACGCCACCAACGTCCAGCCCGAGGCCCGCCGCCGGCTGGTCGAGATCGCCCGCGAGCACGACGTGCTGCCGATCGCGATCGTCCTGGACGTCCCGCCGGGGGTGTGCGCCGAGCGCAACCGCTCCCGCCCGGACCGGCAGCTGCCGGCCCACGTGGTCCCCCGCCAGCACCGGGAGCTGCGCCGCTCCCTCCGGGGGCTGGAGCGCGAGGGCTTCCGCAAGGTGCACGTCCTGCGCGGTGAGGCCGAGGTGGCGGCCGCCGGGATCGAGCTGGAGAAGCGCTACAACGACCTGCGCCACCTCACCGGCCCGTTCGACATCGTCGGCGACATCCACGGCTGCCGCTCCGAGCTGGAGACCCTGCTGACCCGGCTCGGCTACACCCTGACCCGGGACGCCGGGGGCCGCCCGGTGGACGCCGTGCACCCGGCGGGCCGCACCGCCGTCTTCGTCGGCGACCTGGTCGACCGCGGCCCCGACACCCCGGGCGTGCTGCGCCTGGTGATGGGCATGGTGGCGGCCGGCCACGCGCTCTGCGTGCCGGGCAACCACGAGAACAAGCTCGGCCGGGCGATGGACGGCAAGAAGGTCAACGTCGCCTACGGCCTCCAGGAGTCGCTGGACCAGCTGGCGGGGGAGAGCGAGGAGTTCCGGGCCGAGGTCCGCGCGTTCATGCGCGGCCTGGTCAGCCACTACCTGCTGGACGGCGGCGCCCTGGTGGTCTGCCACGCCGGCCTGCCGGAGCGGTACCACGGCCGCAACTCCGGCCGGGTCCGCTCGCACGCGCTGTACGGGGAGACCACCGGCGAGACCGACGAGTACGGGCTGCCGGTGCGCTACCCGTGGGCGGAGGAGTACCGGGGCCGGGCGCTGGTGGTCTACGGCCACACCCCGGTGCCGGCCGCGAGCTTCGTCAACAACACCGTCTGCCTGGACACCGGCTGCGTCTTCGGCGGCAGCCTGACCGCGCTGCGCTATCCGGAGCGAGAGCTGGTGGGCGTCGAGGCCGAGCGCGAGTGGTACGCCCCGGTGCGCCCGCTGATCACCGACGCGCCGGGCGCCCGCGAGGGCCGTCCGCTGGACCTCGGCGACGTGGCCGGGCGCCGGACCGTCGAGACCGGGCTGCACGGGCGGGTGGCCGTCCGGGAGGAGAACGCGGCCGCCGCGCTGGAGGTGATGAGCCGCTTCGCGCTGGACCCGCGGCTGCTCGCCTACCTGCCGCCGACCATGGCACCGAGCGCCACGTCCCGCCGGGACGGCTACCTGGAGCACCCGGAGGAGGCCTTCCTCGGCTACCGGGCGGACGGCGTGCGGCACCTGGTCTGCGAGGAGAAGCACATGGGCTCGCGCGCGGTGCTGCTGGTGGCCCGGGACGGGGCCGCGCTGGAGCGCCGCTTCGGCGTGGCCGGCCCCGGCGCGATCTGGACCCGGACCGGCCGCGCCTTCCTCTCCGACGAGGAGCTGACCGGCGCCGTGCTCGACCGGGTCCGGGCGGCCGCCGAGCGCGCCGGGCTGTTCGAGGAGCTGGCCACCGACTGGCTGCTGCTGGACGCCGAGCTGATGCCCTGGTCGCTGAAGGCGGTGGAGCTGCTGCGCCGCCAGTACGCGGCGGTCGGCGCGGCGGCGGGCGCCGCCCTGCCGGAGGTGCTGTCCGCGCTGGAGCGGGCGGCCGGGCGCGGCCTGGACCTGGCCCGGCTGACCGACCGCCAGCGGCAGCGCGCGGCCGACGCGCGGGCGTTCACCGAGGCGTACCGGCGCTACTGCTGGCCGACCGAGGGCCTGTCGGGCATCCGGCTCGCGCCGTTCCAGCTGCTCGCGGCCGAGGGGGCGAACCTCGCGGTGCGCCCGCACGACGAACACCTGGCCTGGATCGACCGCCTGGCCGCCGCCGACGAGACCGACGGGATCGACGAGGCCGACGGGATCGACACCGCCGGCCCGGCCGAGGGGACCGGCACGGAGGAGCCGGAGCGCCGCGAGGGGCCCCTGCTCCAGCGCACCCGTCGGATCCTGGTGGACACCGAGGACGAGGCCTCGATGGCCGCCGCCACCGCCTGGTGGGAGGAGCTGACCGAGGCGGGCGGCGAGGGCATGGTGGTGAAGCCGCTGGTCTCGCCGGTGCGCACGGCGCGCGGCAAGGGCCGGCCGGGCGGCCTGGTGCAGCCCGGGGTGAAGGTGCGCGGCCGGGAGTACCTGCGGATCGTCTACGGACCGGACTACACCGAGCACCTCGACCGGCTGCGCCTGCGCGCGCTGGGCCACAAGCGCTCGCTGGCGCTGCGCGAGTACGCGCTGGGCCTGGAGGCGCTGGACCGGCTGGCGGCGGGGGAGCCGCTGTGGCGGGTGCACGAGCCGGTCTTCGCGGTGCTCGCGCTGGAGTCGGAGCCGGTCGACCCGCGGCTGTGACGGCGGCGGAGGCAGAGGAGGGGAGCCTACGGAGCCCACGAGTAGGGGGCCCACGGAACCGACGGAGCCCCCGTGGGCCCCCTCCTCCGCCCAGCCTCCGTATATAAATTCCGAGTATCGTATAGACTTGCCGCTTTCCGCAGTCCGTCAGTCCCGTCACCCCAGGAGCCCGGCATGGCCTTCAACCTCCGGAACAGGCACTTCCTCAAGGAGCTCGACTTCACGCCCCAGGAGTTCCGCTTCCTGGTGGACCTCGCCGCCACGCTCAAGGCGGCGAAGTACGCGGGCACCGAGCAGCCCCGGCTGCGCGGCAAGAACATCGCGCTGATCTTCGAGAAGACCTCCACCCGCACCCGCTGCGCCTTCGAGGTCGCCGCCCACGACCAGGGCGCCACCACCACCTACCTGGACCCGGCGGGCTCGCAGATCGGCCACAAGGAGTCCGTCAAGGACACCGCCCGGGTGCTCGGCCGGATGTTCGACGGCATCGAGTACCGCGGCCACGGCCAGGAGATCGTCGAGGAGCTGGCCGAGTTCGCCGGCGTCCCGGTCTGGAACGGCCTGACCGACGAATGGCACCCCACCCAGATGCTGGCCGACGTGCTCACCGTCACCGAGCACACCGCCAAGCCGCTGCCGGAGGTCGCGCTCGCCTACCTCGGCGACGCCCGCTCCAACATGGGCAACTCGCTGCTGATCACCGGCGCCCTGCTCGGCATGGACATCCGGATCGTCGCCCCGCGCGCGCTCTGGCCGACCGAGGAGGTGCAGGAGTCGGCGAAGGCCCTGGCCGGGACGACCGGCGCCCGGATCACCCTGACCGAGGACGTGGCCGAGGGCGTGGCCGGCGCCGACTTCCTCTACACCGACGTCTGGGTCTCGATGGGCGAGCCCAAGGAGGTCTGGGCCGAGCGGATCGAGCTGCTCAAGCCGTACCAGGTCTCCATGGACACCGTCCGGGCCACCGGCAACCCGGACGTGAAGTTCCTGCACTGCCTGCCGGCCTTCCACGACCTCGGCACGGCGGTCGGGCGGCAGATGCACGAGGCGACCGGCATGACCGAGCTGGAGTGCACCGACGAGCTGTTCGAGTCGGCCCACTCCATCGTGTTCGACCAGGCCGAGAACCGGCTGCACACCATCAAGGCGGTGCTGGTCGCCACCCTCGGCTCCTGAAGCACCGGCTCCTGAGTGCCCGCTCCTGGGCGCCCGCCCCGGCGGCCGCGCGGCTCAGCCGTCCAGCCTGACGCAGGCCACCCGGTCGCCCGCCGCGTGCGGGCCGGCCGGGGTGCCCGCGTGCAGCACCAGCGAGCGCGCCTCGCCCGGTCGCGGCTGCCAGCCCACCACGGTGGTGGCGCTGCCCCGGCCCCGCCCGTCGGTGCGCAGCGCCAGCCGCAGCTCGTTGCGCTCGTTGGCGTACGCCGGGTCGGTGGACGGCTGCACCGGGTCGACCTCGTCCTGGTAGTGCGGCCCCGAGGAGGCAGGGTCGGCCCCGCAGCGGCCGGTGTGCAGGTGTGCGGGGAACTCGTGGTCGGGGGCGAGCCCGGAGGCCTTCAGGGTGAGCACCGTCCGCCCGGGTGCCGAGCGGTCGGTGACGATGCGGACGTGGGCGCCGTACGGCACCAGGTCGCTCGCGTAGCTGATCGCCGCCGGGGGGACGAAGGCGGTGGCCGGGTCGAAGTCGGCCTCGACGACCGAGACCGGTGAGGCGGCGGGGGTGAGCAGGGCCAGCGGCAGCAGGGCGGCGGCGAGCGGAGCGGTCATCGGTCGGGCCTTCCGGGGGCGGGGCGACGGGGGTCCCCCTGCTAACGGCGCCCCGGCCCGGAGGACACCGCTCCGGGCTCCCGGGACCCCGGTACGTCAGGCGGACGGCCCGCGCCAGACCCCGCGCCGGACCCCGACCGGACCCCGTGCGGGCGAGCCGCCACACCCGCCCGGGCCCGGGCGCGGGGGTGAACCGGGTCCGGGGGCGAACCGGGCGCGAACAGAGGGGAAAGAGTGCGGACGGCCCCGCCGGCCGACGCCGCCCCCTCGCCGACCGGCGGTTCCGGTGGTGAGCTAGTGGTGGTGCCGCTGGCGGCGGCCGCCGTCGTGGCCGGTGCGGTCCGGCCGAAGAGGCCGGAGCGCGAGCGGTGCGGCCCGGACGATCGGTGTGCCGAGGCATGCACTATGGTTTATCTCGACATCGAGATAACTGCCGCCTAGGATATATCTCGACATCAAGATACTTGCCGAGAGGCGCTCGCCGGCGATGCGGGCAAGGCAAGCCTAAGTAAGGCTGACCTTACCACCGCGTGACGGCCGGATACCGCACGAAGCACCCAGAAGGAGTCAGTCGTGTCCGCGAACAGCTTCGACGCCCGCAGCTCGCTGCAGGTGGGCGACGAGTCGTACGAGATCTTCAAGCTCTCCGCCGTCGAGGGTTCCGCTCGGCTGCCGTACAGCCTCAAGGTGCTGCTGGAGAACCTGCTCCGCACGGAGGACGGCGCGAACATCACCGCCGACCACATCCGCGCCCTCGGCAACTGGGACGAGAACGCCCAGCCGAGCCAGGAGATCCAGTTCACCCCGGCCCGCGTGATCATGCAGGACTTCACCGGTGTGCCGTGCGTGGTCGACCTCGCCACCATGCGTGAGGCCGTCAAGGAGCTGGGCGGCGACCCGGCCAAGATCAACCCGCTGGCCCCGGCCGAGCTGGTCATCGACCACTCGGTCATCGCCGACAAGTTCGGCACCAAGGACGCGTTCACCCAGAACGTCGAGATCGAGTACGGCCGCAACAAGGAGCGCTACCAGTTCCTGCGCTGGGGCCAGACCGCCTTCGACGAGTTCAAGGTCGTCCCGCCGGGCACCGGCATCGTCCACCAGGTGAACATCGAGCACCTGGCCCGCACCGTCATGGTCCGCGGCGGCCAGGCCTACCCGGACACCTGCGTCGGCACCGACTCGCACACCACCATGGTCAACGGCCTGGGCGTGCTGGGCTGGGGCGTCGGCGGCATCGAGGCCGAGGCCGCGATGCTCGGCCAGCCGGTCTCCATGCTGATCCCGCGCGTCGTCGGCTTCAAGCTGACCGGCGAGCTGCCGGCCGGCACCACCGCCACCGACCTGGTGCTCACCATCACCGAGATGCTGCGCAAGCACGGTGTGGTCGGCAAGTTCGTCGAGTTCTACGGCGACGGCATCGGCTCCATCCCGCTGGCCAACCGCGCCACCATCGGCAACATGTCGCCGGAGTTCGGCTCGACCTGCGCGATCTTCCCGATCGACGCCGAGACCATCAACTACCTGAAGCTCACCGGCCGCGACGAGCAGCAGCTCGCCCTGGTCGAGGCGTACGCCAAGGAGCAGGGTCTCTGGCACAACCCGTCGCACGAGCCGGTCTACTCCGAGTACCTCGAGCTGGACGTCTCCACCGTCGTCCCGTCGATCTCCGGCCCGAAGCGCCCGCAGGACCGCGTGATCCTGGCCGAGGCCGCCGAGCGGTTCGCCGAGGCGCTGCCGACCTACTCCGCCGAGGCCTCGAAGCCGACCGCCGTCACCGCCCCCGACGGCTCGTCCTACGAGATCGACAACGGCGCGGTCGTGATCGCCTCGATCACCTCCTGCACCAACACCTCCAACCCCTCCGTCATGCTGGGCGCCGCCCTGCTGGCGAAGAAGGCCGTGGAGAAGGGCCTGCACGTCAAGCCCTGGGTCAAGACCACCCTGGCGCCGGGCTCCAAGGTCGTCATGGACTACTACGAGAAGGCCGGCCTGCTCCCGTACATGGAGAAGCTGGGCTTCAACCTGGTCGGCTACGGCTGCGTCACCTGCATCGGCAACTCGGGCCCGCTGCCCGAGGAGGTCTCGGCCGCCGTCAACGAGGCCGACCTCGCGGTCGTCTCGGTGCTCTCCGGCAACCGCAACTTCGAGGGCCGGATCAACCCGGACGTCAAGATGAACTACCTGGCCTCCCCGCCGCTGGTGGTCGCCTACGCCCTCGCCGGCAACATGAACATCGACATCACCCGGGACGCCCTGGGCCAGGACGCCGACGGCAACGACGTGTTCCTCGCCGACATCTGGCCGTCGGAGCAGGAGGTCGCCGACACCGTCGCCGGCTCCATCGACGAGGCCATGTTCGACAAGGGCTACCAGGACGTCTTCGCCGGCGACCACCGCTGGCAGTCGCTCCCGGTCCCGACCGGCAACACCTTCGAGTGGGACGCCGAGTCCACCTACGTCCGCAAGCCCCCGTACTTCGAGGGCATGGCCAAGACCCCGAGCCCGGTGACCGACATCGCCGGCGCCCGCGTCCTGGCCAAGCTGGGCGACTCGGTCACCACCGACCACATCTCCCCGGCCGGCAACATCAAGCCGGGCACCCCGGCGGCGCAGTACCTGACCGCCAACGGTGTCGAGAAGCGCGACTTCAACTCCTACGGTTCCCGTCGTGGCAACCACGAGGTGATGATCCGCGGCACCTTCGCCAACATCCGCCTGCGCAACCAGATCGCGCCGGGCACCGAGGGCGGCTACACCCGCGACTTCACCCAGGCCGACGCGCCGGTGTCGTTCATCTACGACGCCTCGCAGAACTACCAGGCCGCCGGCGTCCCGCTGGTCGTCCTGGCCGGCAAGGAGTACGGCTCCGGTTCGTCCCGCGACTGGGCCGCCAAGGGCACCGCGCTGCTGGGCGTCAAGGCCGTCATCGCCGAGTCGTACGAGCGCATCCACCGCTCGAACCTGATCGGCATGGGCGTCCTGCCGCTGCAGTTCCCGGAGGGCGAGAACGCCGAGTCCCTCGGCCTGACCGGCGAGGAGACCTTCTCCTTCACCGGCGTGACCGAGCTCAACGAGGGCCGCACCCCGAAGACCGTCAAGGTCAAGGCCGGTGACAAGGAGTTCGACGCGGTCGTCCGCATCGACACCCCCGGTGAGGCGGACTACTACCGCAACGGCGGCATCCTGCAGTACGTGCTGCGCTCGCTGATCGGCTGAGCATGAGCCTCTGAGGAGGCCGGACCGCATCCCGCGGTCCGGCCTCCTCTTTTTGCGACGGCTTCTCGCACCAGCTTTTTGCATACTGCGCCGGTTGCGGCCGCCCCCTTGTGCGGTGAACGGCGGATGGACTAAACCTCTGTGCCATCTGGTCCAGACCATTTGACGCCGCTTCAGAGAACAGGTCCGGTATGCCCACTCGCGCCTCAGCCCTGCTCGCCGCCGCCACCGTCGCCGCGCTGCTCGCCGCCCCCGCCACCGCCAACGCCGCCGACGGACGGCACGGCCCGAAGCTGAAGGGCCAACGGGTCGGCTACTTCACCCAGTGGGGCGCCGACAGCTCCGCGAAGAGGGTCCAGGAGTCCGGCCAGGCGGCCAGGCTCACCGTCATCAACTACGCCTTCGGCAACGTCTCCGCCGAGGGCACCTGCTTCGAGAGCAACGAGGCCGGCCAGGGCGACGCCCGCAACGACTACCAGCGCTCCTTCTCCGCCGCCGAGTCGGTGGACGGCGTGGCCGACGCCCCGGGCCAGAAGCTGAAGGGCCACCTCAACCAGCTGCGCAAGCTCAAGGCGAAGAACCCCCAGCTGCGCACGGTCATCTCGCTGGGCGGCTGGTCCTGGTCCAAGTACTTCTCCGACGCGGCCGCCACCGACGAGGCCCGCAAGAAGTTCGTCTCCTCCTGCATCGACCTCTACGTCAAGGGCGACCTGCCGGTCCTGGCGGACTCCCCGGAGGGCGGCAAGGGCGCCGCCGCGGGCGTCTTCGACGGCATCGACATCGACTGGGAGTACCCGGGCGGCGGCGGGGACGCGGGCAACGTGGTCCGCCCCGAGGACGGGCACAACTTCACGCTGCTGATGCAGGAGTTCCGCGACCAGCTGGACGCGCTGAGCGGCCGGAAGGGCAAGAAGTACCTGCTGACCGCCGCCGTGGCCGCCAACGAGACGGTCGCCGACCGGCTCGAACTGCCGCAGCTGAGCGAGTCGGTGGACTGGCTGAACCTGATGACCTACGACCTGCACGGACCGTGGGAGGGCAAGGGCCCGGCCAACCACCAGGCCCCGCTGTACTCCGACCCGGCCGACCCGGACCCGCGCCGGCGCAGTGCCGACCAGGCCGCCGACCACTACCAGGAGCGCGGCCTGCCCGCCGAGCAGCTGGTCCTCGGCGCCCCGCTGTACGGCCACGGCTGGACCGGCGTCGCCCCCGGCAAGCGCGGCGGGCTCTTCCAGAGCGCCACCGCGTCCGCGCCCGACCACTCGTACCAGGAGATCAACGCGCTGCCGGGCAAGGTCTACCTGGACCGCGACCACGGCGCGTCCTGGAAGTACGACGGCACCACGTTCTACAGCTACGACACCGCCGAGGTGCTCACCCAGAAGGCGCGGTACACGCGCTGGAACGACCTGGCCGGGGTGATGGTCTGGTCGCTGGACGGCGACGACGCCCAGGGCAGCGCGATCGCCGCGCTGGACCGCGGCCTGAGCCGCGACTGACCGCTCCCCCCTCCCCGTACCCAGGGCCCGCCGCGGACGCCCCCGCGGCGGGCCCTGCTACGCCGTGGGACCGGCCGGCCCGGCCGGCTGCTCGTGCGGGCCCCGGAGCTGCCGGGCGGGCGGCGGGGAGCCGTCCAGGATGCCGCTCTGCGCCGTCAGGTAGGCGAGCTGGGCCCGGCTGTTGCTGCCGAGGATCTCCGACACCCGCTTGAGGTGGCTCGCCACGGTCCGCGAGCTGATGCCGAGCCGGCTGGCGATCGCGGCGTCCGTGTAGCCGTCCACCATGAGCTGGAGCACCCGCAGCCGGGTCTCGTCGGTGAGCAGCGGCGGGCGCTGCTGGTCGCTCTCGTAGACGACCGGCGCGGCCCGCTCCCAGGCGTGCTCGAAGACCGAGGCCAGGAAGTGCACCACGCCGGGGTCGGTGACCTTGAGCGCGTGGTTGTGGTGCTCGAGCTCCTTGTCGGGGATGAACGCCACCGAGCGGTCGCAGATGATGAGCCGGTCGAAGACCTCGTCGACGGTCCGCACCTCGATGCCGGCCTCGGTGACGGCCTTGATGTAGTCCAGCGTCGGGTAGTGCGCCCGGACGGAGTGCTGGTAGAGCGTGCGCTGGCGGACGCCCCGCTTCTGCGCGTCCAGGGCCAGGACCAGCGATCTGGCGAGGACGTCGGTCGGCCGGCTGCCGCCCGGATGAGCGGTGAGCAGCTCCCGCTCGGTCGCCTGGGTCGTCTCGGCCACCGCGGCGGCGATGACCGCCGCGCCGCTGAGCCGCTGGACGTTGTCCCGGCCCTCCCGGCGCAGCGTCCGGTAGACGCTCTCGACCTGGGACATGGCGGTCCGGATCGCGGCCACCTGCTGCTGCTGTTCGAGGATCTGCTGCTCCATCGGGTGCAGCAGCGCCGTGGTCGCGACCTCGGGCGGGACCGGCACCAGGACCGAGGGGTCGCCCAGCGCCGCCGTCAGCAGCCCCAGCTCGGTCAGGCAGGCGGGCGGCTCCGCCGTCGGGGCCCTCCCCAGCAGGACGGCCTTGCGGTAGAACGTGATCCCCTCGTCACAGGGCCCGGGGTGGGCCTCCGGGCCACTGACGTCCGATATGTCGCACATGTGCCACCCCCTTCGGAATCTTGCAGTGCACGATCCTGAGCCATCGGATCTCTTCTGGCAAGGACCCATTCCCAGGCATTCTCTCTGTGTGCGGGGAAACCCCCCAGCACGAACGGATAGGTCTATCTAGGGGTGGAAATGAAGATCATGCGGTTCCCGGGTCGAATCCTCGCGTCCTTCGTTATGGCCGCCGTCGCGGTGATCGTCGTTTCCGCCGCGCCGGACGCCCCCAGCAGCGCCCCCACCGCTGCCGCCAGCGACGTGGCGCTCCTGCCGGGCGACCCCGGCTGGGCCTGATCGGCCGGGCGGGAATCCGCCACCCCTGGACAGTAGCGCCGATCCGCCGACCTGCGGGAGTGCTGCGAATCACGTTTCGCGGATATCGGCGCGCCGACATTCAGAAGGAGAGAGAGAAATGACCGCTGCGATTGCCGTACCGAAATGCCTGGTGTGCGACACCGACTTCGAGGTCGACGAGGCCTGGGAGCGGGGCGAGGTGACCGAGTGCGCGGCCTGCGGCCAGGAGCACGAGGTCGTCGAGAAGTCCGAGGCCGGCGTCCGCCTCGACCTGGCCCCCGAGGTGGAAGAGGACTGGGGCGAGTGACCTCCTCCGGCCGCGTCCTGCTGTCGGCCACCATGCTGCGCCCCGAGGAGAAACTCCTCCTCGGGGCGTTGCGCGGGGAGGGTCTGACGGCGACTCCACTGCTCATGGAGGATCTGGCCGACGTGGTGGCGGGTCGTACCGACCCGCCGGCCCTGGCCCTGATCCGCAACCTCTCGCACCGGGACGCGATCAGCGTCTCGTGCCGCCTGGAACACGCCGGGATCACCACCCTCAACCGGGCGTCGACCATCGAGACCTGCAACGACAAGGGCCTGCAGGCCCTGCTCTTCGCCCGGCACGGCATCCCCCACCCGCACACCCGGCACGCCTTCAGCTACGACCAGGTGCGCGCGATCGTCGCCGAGCTGGGCATGCCGGCGGTGGTCAAGCCGGTCAGCGGCTCCTGGGGGCGCGGTGTTACCAAGCTCGCGGACGCCGCGTGCCTGGACGCCTGGGCCGCCGGGCGCGAGTCCGTCGACGCCGCGGGGAAGCTCTTCCCCGTCATCGTGCAGGAGTACATCGACAAGCCCGGCCACGACCTGCGCGTGGTCGTCGTCGGGAGCACCCCGGTCGTGGCGATCCAACGGGTCTCGGACGACTGGCGCACCAACACCCACCTCGGCGCCGAGGTGCGGCGCGTCGACATCACCCCGGAGATGGAGAAGCTCTGCGTCCAGATCGTCGACGTGCTCGGCCCCGGCTTCTACGGGGTCGACCTGGTGGAGGACCGGACCACCGGTGACCTGCTCGTCCTGGAAGTGAACGCCAACCCCGAATTCGCCCGCTCCTCCGCCCTGCACGGAGTGAACGTCGCCGGCCACCTCGCCTCGTACGTGGCGGGGCAGCTGACGGCCGCGGCCGTGTGACCCGGAGAGGAACCATGGAACTGTTCGACACCGCGACGGTGCTCGCCCGCGTGCTCACCTCGGGCGTGGTCATGAGCATCGAGAAGAGCGACCGTGAACTGCCCGCCCTGGAGCGGCTGCTGACCAAGCGGACCGGCCGCGCCAAGGCCGTCCTGCTGAACAGCCGGACCGGGGCCCTGCACGCGGCCCTGGCCGGCCAGGGCATCGGCCACGGCGACACCGTCGCCCTGGCCGGGCCGGACGAGGCCACCACGGCCTTCCTGGCCTGGCTCGGCGTCACCGTCGAGGGGCAGGCCCCGGCCGCCTTCGACCTGGTCTCGCTGACCCCCGAGAACGCCGGCCGGCTGGACGAGCTGACCGCCGAAGCCACCGCCCCCGCGCTGGTGGTGGACCTGAGCGGGCTCGGCTTCGGCCCGGCCGCCGCCGTGCTCACCGACGACGAGCGGCTCTGGGCCCGGGCCGAGCGGCTGAAGATCTTCGGCGCCTACGACCTGCGCACCATGTGGACCCAGCAGGAGGCCGACGAGGACCTGGTGCCGGGGGTGCAGTTCAACTACCGGCTGAGCCCCCTGGTGGCCGGTTGCGTACGGATGGCCCTGACCCACGCGGCTCGCCCCGCCGCCGCAAGCTCCGGAGCACGCTGATGATCACCGACTTCCCGAACTCGCCCCTGCCCCTGCCCACCGAAGCCGACCTCGCCGACGAGCTCGCCGCCCTCGGCGGCGGCGCGATGATCCCCAAGGCCCAGCGCCGCACGCTCTTCCCGATCATCACCAAGGAAGACGTCTTCAACCTGATGCTCGCCCAGCGGCAGTCGCCCGACAAGGTCGTGGCCGACTTCGCCGAGGCGTACCGCGCCTACGTCGGCGCCGAGTACGCCCTGCCCACCGCCAGCGGCACCTCCAGCCTGCACATGGCCCTGGTCGGCGCCGGCGTGCAGCCCGGTGACGAGGTGATCGTCCCGGCGTTCACCTTCATCGCCACCGCGCAGGCCGTGGTCGCCGCCCACGCGATCCCGGTGTTCGTCGACATCGACCCCGACACCTACTGCATGGACCCGCGGGCCGCGGCCGCCGCGATCACCCCCCGGACCAGGGCGCTCATGCCGGTGCACGTCCACGGCCTGCCCGCCGACGTGCCGGCCCTGCGCGCCCTGGCCGACCAGCACGGCATCGCCCTCGTCGAGGACGCCTCGCACGCCCACTCCGCGAAGATCGGCGACCGGGTGGCCGGCTCCTTCGGCGACGCCGCCGGCCAGAGCCTGATGGCCGACAAGAACTTCCCGCTCGGCGGCGAGGGCGGCATCGCCTTCTACGCCACCGAGGAGGCGTACGGCCGGGCGGTCGCCTACCTGGAGCGCCACGCCATCGACTACGGGATGTCCTGGGTGGCCGCCGCCTTCGGCACCAGCCAGCTGGCCCGGCTGCCGTACTACGACGAGATCCGGGCCCGCAACGCCGCCCTGCTCGGCGAGGCCCTGGCGGGGACCGGCCTGTTCACGCCGCCGCACGTCCCGGACGGGCACGTGCACGCGTACAACATGTACCGGACCACCCTGCACCCGGAGGCCGTCGGCCTGGAGGACCTGCCGGTGCACGCCGTCAAGGAGGCGGTGCACGAGCTGCTGGTCGCCGAGGGCGTGCCGGCCCGCGAGTGGCAGAACACCCCGATCCCGTGCCACCTGCCGTTCCGGCACCGCGACGGCTTCGGCAACGGCTACCCGTTCTCGCTCAACCCGGACGCCGTGCGCGACCACCGGCCGGAGGACTTCCCGGTCACCCTGGGCATGCTCGACAGCACCCTGGTGCTCTGCCGCGAGCTGCGCTCCCCGGTCGAGTACGAGCGGATCCTGCGCTACGCGGACGCCTTCCGGAAGGTCGCCCGGCGCCCGGACGCCATCCGCAAGCTCGTCGAGAGCGGCGACCACCGCCGTCCGTGGGAGAAGGCGGCCCGCCTTGGCTGACCAGAAGATCCGCGTCGCCGTCATCGGCGCGAGCGGCTACACCGGTGGCGAGGTCATCCGGCTGCTGCTCGAACACCCCGGGGTGGAGCTCGCGTTCCTCTCCGCGGAGCGCAACGCCGGTGCCACGGTGGGCAGCGTCCACCCGTGGCTGCGCAACCACCCCAGGGCCGGCTCGCTGACGCTCCGGCCGTTGGCGCAGCTCGCCGAGGCAGGCCCCGTCGACGTCGCCTTCGGCTGCCTGCCGACCGGCACCCTGCCGGAGCAGCTGCCGCTGATCGCCGACAACGCCAAGCGGGTGCTCAACCTGGGCGGCGACTTCCGGCTCCGCGACGGCGACGACGTCCGGACCCACTACCCGAGGACGGCCGCGAACCCGCCGAGCGAGGATTTCGCCTACTACATACCGGAGTTGAGCCCCGAGGTCCCGCAGGAGCGGTTCATCAGCCTGCCCGGCTGCATGGCCGTCACCACCATCTACGCGCTCTACCCGATGTTCGCCGCCTCGCTCGCGACCGACCGGGTCGTGGTCGACGCCAAGACCGGCTCCACCGGGAGCGGTCGCGGCGGCGGCGAGCCGCACGCCGAGCGCAGCGGCAACATCCGGGTGCACAAGCTGCACGGGCACCGGCACGCCCCGGAGGTCCAGCAGGCGATCGCCGACCTCACCGGCGCCGCCGTGGACCTGCGGTTCTCCACCCACAGCCTCGACGTGTCGCGCGGCATCATGGTCACCGCGTACACCGAACTGCGGGACGGCGTCACGGCGTTGGACGTCAAGCGGGCCTACGCCAAGGCGTACCTCGGCAAGCCCTTCGTCCGGGTCCGGCCGGCCCCCAAGGCGGCGCAGGACTTCCCGATGCTCAAGGCGGTCGTCGGCTCGAACGTCGCCGAGGTGGCGGTCGCGGTGCGCGGCGACCAGTGCGTCGCGGTGGCGGCCCTGGACAACCTGATCAAGGGCGCGGCCGGCCAGGCGATCCAGGCGATGAACCTGATCTCCGGCCTGGACGAGACGACCGGACTGCCCACCACGGCGGTGTCGCCGTGAGCCGTCCGCTGTACGTGATCAAGGTCGGCAGCGCCACGCTCGACCACGGCACGATCCACAAGGAGCTGGCCGACCTGGTGGCCCGGGGCGCCCGGGTGCTCCTGGTCGCCGGCGGTGCCACCGGCATCGAGGCCCACTACCGCGCGATCGCCCGCCCGATGCCGCAGCTGCGGCTCGCCAACGGCGACGAGGTGCGCTACTGCCCGCCCGAGGAGATGACCCACCTGGTCGACGCCTACGAGCGGGTCACCCTGCCCGCCGTGGAGCGGGAGGCCCGGGCCCTCGGGCTCGGCGTCTTCACCGCCGTCGCGGCGCGCGGCGCCCTGGTGACCGGCCGGGCCAACCGCCCGCTCAAGGCGCTGTCCGCCGAGGGCCGGCCGATCGTGGTCCGCGACCACCGGGCCGGCGTGCCCGCCCAGGTGGACACCGCCCGGCTGAACGCCCTGCTCGACACGTACGACCTGGTCTGCCTGTCCGCACCGGTCGCCGACCCGGACGGCGGCGCCCCGCTCAACGTGGACGCCGACGTGCTCGCGGCGGTCCTCGCCAACGCGCTGGACGCCGACCACCTGCGGCTGGTCACCGGCACCGCCGGACTGCTGACGGACAAGGACGACCCGCGCTCCACGCTGGCCGACGCCTACCCGGGCGACGGAGCGCGGTACGCCGCGGGGCGCATGCGGCAGAAGGTCCGCGCGGCCGAGATCGCCCTGGAGGGCAGCGCCGACGTGGCCATCACCGGGCCGCACACCATGTCCGAGCCGGCCAACTGGACCAGGTTCTGGCGGGTGCGCGAGCCCTCCGCCGACCTGAGCCTGCTGACCAGGGTGGTCTCGGTGCCCTCGGTCTCCGGCGACGAGGCCGAACTCGCCACCCTGCTGGCCGAGTGGTGCCGCGAACGCGGCATGGACGCCGCCGTCGACGAGGCGGGCAACCTCGTCGCCAGCCGCGGCATCGGGCCCCGCCGACTGCTCCTCCTCGGCCACCTCGACACCGTGCCGCACCGCTGGCCGGCCGAGTGGCGCGAGGGCGAACTGTGGGGCCGCGGCAGCGTGGACGCCAAGGGCTGCCTCGCCAACTTCCTGGAGGTGCTCGCGCACGCGGACATCCCGGAGGACGGCCAGCTGTGCGTGGTCGGCGCGGTCGAGGAGGAGATCTCCTCCTCCAAGGGCGCGTTCCACGTCCGCGACCACTACCCGGCCGACGCGGTCGTCATCGGCGAGCCCAGCGGCTCGGAGAAGCTGACACTCGGCTACTTCGGGCTCTTCAAGCTCAAGGTGACCGCCTCGGTGTCCAGCGGCCACTCGGCCGGACAGGACGCGGTCTCCGCCCCCGACCTGCTGATCGAGGCGCTCGGCGGCATCCGGACGGCCGTGCTGGCCCACGCGACCGACGCGCTGAGCGCGGTCATCGAGATCAGCAGCCGGACCGGGCGCGAGCACCACCACGCCACCGGGATCCTCAACTTCCGGGTGCCGCCCACGGCCGACCTCGACGCGCTGCGCTCGGCCGCGCTCGACCAGGTCCGCCCCGGGGTGGAGATCGAGGTGCTGCGGGCCACCCCCGGGTACGTCGGAGGCCGCTCCAGCTCCCTGGTCAAGGTCTTCAGCCGGGCCTTCGCGGACACCGGCATCCGGCCCCGCTTCGTCGTGAAGAAGGGCACCTCGGACATGAACACCCTGGCCACCACCTGGCGGGACGTGCCGATGGTCGCGTACGGCCCCGGCGACTCCTCGCTGGACCACACCGACGAGGAGCGGATCGGCGCCATGGAGTACCGCACCGCCCGCTCGCTGCTCGCGGACGCCGTCAACCGGTGGTTCGCCCTGCCCGAGGGGAGCCGTCGATGAGCACCCTGCTCGCCCCGCCGCAGACCGGGGACGACCTGCTGGCCACCCTGGCCGACCGGGCCGTACGGGCCCGCCGGCTGGTGGTCGACATGGCCGCCGGGCCGCGCGGCTGCCACCTCGGCGGCAGCCTGTCCGTCCTGGACATCCTGATCGCCGCGCTGCACCGGGCCTCGGCCGGGGACGGCACGGAGGTCGTGCTCAGCAAGGGCCACGCCGCCGCCGGGCTCTACGCGGCCCTGCACGTCAGCGGCGTCCTCCCGGAGGACCCGACACCGCGCTACGGCCTGGCGGGCGAGCCGTTCACCGGCCACCCGGGCCCCAAGGTCCCGGGCGTGCGCTTCCCCACCGGGAGCCTCGGCCACGGCGTCCCGTACGCCGCCGGCTGGGCGATGGCCCGCCGGATCGGCGGCCGGAGCGGACTCGGCATCGCCGTCGCCGGCGACGGCGAGCTCCAGGAGGGCCTGGTCTGGGAGACCTGCCAGGTCGCCGTGGCCCAGGAGCTGGGCAACTTCGTGCTGGTGGTCGACCGCAACGGCGGCCAGAACGACGGCATGGTGGCCGACATCTCGCCGCTGCCCCGGCTCGCCGAGCGGTTCGCCGCCTTCGGGTTCGAGGTCGCCGAGACCGACGGGCACGACCTGGCGGCGCTCACCGGGCTGCTCGCCGGGGACCGGGCCGGGGCCCGCAGGCCGCTGGCCGTCATCGCGAACACCGTCAAGGGGAAGGGCGTGCCCGCCGTGGAGGGCAAGGCCGGCTCCCACTACGTGACCATCGACGCCACGCGCGCCGCCAAGTGGAAGCGAGCGATCCGATGACCCTCTCGGGCCGTGACGCCTACCGCGACGAGCTGACCGGGCTCGCCGCCGAGGACGACACCATCCTCTGCCTGGAGGCGGACCTCGGCGGCAAGGGCCACCCGTTCCAGGCCGCCCACCCCGACCGCTTCTTCAACCTCGGCATCGCCGAGGGCGCCATGGTCGACATGGCGGCGGGCCTCGCCGCGGGCGGGTACAAGCCCTTCGTCAGCACCTTCGCGCCCTTCGCGGCGCTGCGCGCGGCGGAGAGCCTCAAGCTGACGCTGGGCTACCTGAACGCCGGGGTCACCGTGGTGGCGCCGTACGCGGGCGTCTCCGGCGCCTGGTTCGGCACCACCCACCACTGCCTGGAGGACCTCGCCGTCCTGCGCAGCATCCCGGGCGTGGTCATCGCCGCCCCCTACGGGGAGGCGGAGATGCGCGCGGTGGTCCGCGAGGCCGTGCGCTCCGGCCGGCCGCACTACATCCGCACCGGGCGCAACGCCCAGTACCGCTCGCTCGACCGGGAGGGCGAGCGGGCGCCGCTGGTCACCTGGGAGTCCCGGGCCGAGCCGGGCGAGGTCTGCCTGGTGTCGGTCGGCGAGGAGGGCACCCGCCTGGCGCTGGCCGCGCGGGAGGCCCGCCCCGGCACCGGCCACGCCCACCTGGTCTACCTGGACCACCCGAACCTGGCCCGCGCCGCGGCCGAACTCTCCCGCCACCACCGGCGGTTCGTCGTGGTCGAGGAGCACCGCGCCCAGGGCGGGGCGGCCGAGGCCCTCGCGCTGCTGATGCCCGGGTGCGAGGTCACCGCGGCGAGCGCGGACCTGACCTGGCCGTCCACCGGCGGCGACCACGAGGAGGTCATGGCCGCGGTCGGGCTCACGCTGCCCGCCGTGCTCGCCGCGGTGGCCCGGGCCGGCGCCGGCCGGCTGCCGGCCGCCTCCGGAGCCTGCGTCCGCTGAGCCGCCGGGGCCCGCGTCCGCCGCGCCCCCGCCCCCCGTCATCCCCTGATCCGCCACAGTCCGAAAAGGAGCACAGCCATGCACATCCTCATGATCGAGTGCAACCCGAACGGGATCGCCGGTATCGCGAACGCCCTGGAACTGGGCCACGACGTCACCCTGGTCTCGGTCGACCCCGACTTCTACCTCAGCGTCTCGCCGCTGACCGAGGCCGCCTACGCCCACCCGAACTGCCAGGTCGTCAAGAGCGAGCAGGCCTTCTCCCTCGACGAGCTGACCGACCTGGCGCGCCGGCTGCACGAGGCCAAGCCGATCCACGGCGTCACCACGTACAGCGAGTACCACACCGTGCACACCGCCGCCGTCGCCGAGGCGCTCGGCCTGCCCGGCATGAGCGTCGACGGCGCCCGCAACGCCCGGCACAAGCACCTGACCCGCACCACCCTGGCCGGCACCGGCATCCGCCAGCCGCGCTTCGCGGTGGCCACCGACCCGGCCGAGGTGGAGGCCGCCGTCCGCGAGGTCGGCTTCCCCTGCGTGGCCAAGCCCTCCGACGGCACCGCCAGCCTCCACGTCCTGCACCTCAAGGACGAGGCGGACCTGCGCGAGTACCTCGCCGAGCTGGCCCAGGTCGCCGACTACGGGCGCGGCGTCGTGCGCATCCCGGAGATCGTCATCGAGGAGTTCGTCACCGGCGAGCTGATCTCCGTCGAGTCCTGCGTGCTCGCCGGGGGAGAGGTGGTCAACCTCGGCCTGACCGACCGCTCGCTCAGCGGGTTCCCGTACTTCATCGAGATGGGCCTCACCTACTTCAGCGGCCACCCGCTCCAGGAGGAGCTGTTCGCCGCCACCACCGCCGTGCTGAACGGGCTCGGCGTGGACTTCGGCTTCATCCACACCGAGTGGCTGCTCGGCCCGGACGGCCCGGTGCTGTGCGAGGTCAACGGCCGCCTGGCCGGCGGGATCGTGCCGACCCTGATGGAGATCACCTCCGGCGTGGACCCGTACCTGGAGGTCATCCGCCAGGCCCTCGGCGAGCGGCCCGAGCTGGCCTTCCCCCGTGAGACCACGGCCAGCGGCCACTGGTTCGGCTCCCCGGTCGCCGGGACGGTCGAGGCGATCGGCTTCGACGCCCTCACCGACCTGCCCGGCTTCCACAGCGCCCTCGGCTACAAGAAGCCCGGCACGGCCGTGAACCGGCTGTCCCGCAGCAACTTCGACTGGATCGGCCACATCATCTTCACCGGCGGCGACCGGGACGAGGCCGCCAAGCGCTGCCAGGACGGCCTGGACCGCATCGACCTGCGCCTGTCGGTCGAGGTGGCCCGGTGAGCGCGGCCACCCCCGAGCAGCGGCGGCCCGCCGTACTGTCGGGCGTGGCCGTCCCCGCCCTGGACGCCGAGGCGCTGTTCGACGTGACCGTCGAGGACGGGGTCTTCAGCCGGATCGAGCCCTCGGGCACCCGTCGCGGCGACGAGCCGGAGCTGTGGCCCGGCTACACCGAGACCCACGCCCACATCGCCCTGCCCGCCAACTTCGACGACACCGCCGAGGACCCGCGGATCATCGCCCTCCAGTACCTCTACCACGGCGTCACCCACGTGGTGGACATGTTCGGCTACCCGATGGTGGCCGACGCCTGGGAGGCCGGCCGGGCCGCTTCGGACCTGCCGTACCCCGAACTGGTCCACTGCGGCTACGCGGTGACGGCGATGACCAACGCGGCGGGCCTCTCCGGCCACGGCGTGGAGTTCCCGACCCCGGTGTACATGCTCGCGGTCGAGGCCGACCTCGACCAGGCGCTGCGCAACAACGCCGAGCGCGGCGCGACCTTCCTCAAGGTCATGTTCACCGACGGCACCGAGCAGCCGGGCTCCAAGGTGCGCTTCTCCCGGCTGTCGGAGCGGGTGCTGCGGTTCACCGCGCGGATCGCCGCCGAGCGCGGCATCACCGCGGTGATCGACTGCAACACGCTGGAGGAGACCCGCTGGGCCTACGACTGCGGCTTCCGGCTCTTCGCCCACACCGTCCGCGACCGCACCCTCGGCGACGCCGAGTGGAAGGACCTGGCCGGCGCCCGGTTCGTCTCCACCCTCTCCGGGCTGCGCCCGATGGTCATGACGGCCGACGACTTCCTCGCCGCGTACGGCCGCGAGGGCTTCGCCGAGACCCAGGACGTCCGCAACCTGGACGCCGTCCGCGGCCTGGAGCAGCCGTACGGGATCACCTACGGCCTCCAGGAGACCCGCACCGGCGCGCTGGGCGACATGCGCCGCAACGCGCTGGCCGCGCTGCGCGAGGGCAACCTGCTGGTCGGCACCGACTCGGGCAACACCGGTGCCTACCACGGCTACTCCCTGCTCGGCGAGCTCGACCTGCTGCGCGGGGACGACCCCTCGCTCGCCGACGCGCTGCGCCACCAGGCCACCGTCGGCGGCCGGCGCTACTTCGACGAGCTGCGCGGCGAGTCCGGCGCCGCCCACCCGATCAGCGTCGGGGCGCCGGCCACCTACAACCTGCACGCCCCGGGCCGGCCGCTCTCCGCGCTGCCCACCGCCACCGTCGTGCGGGGGACACCGATCGACCGCGAGGCGGTCGCCCGGGCCATCGCGGGGCTCCGCGCCGCCGCGGCGGCCGGCACGACGACGCACGACACGAAGGAGGGGGCGGCCCTGTGACCGTCGACCGCAAGCGGGCGCTGATCGGCGTCAACGCCGGCATCCTGCTCGCCAACACCGGCAGCTACATCTGGTTCCCCGTGCTGGTGGCCTCGCTCGGCGGGGTGGACAGCGGCTTCTGGGCCGGCGTCGTGATGGCCATGACGTACGTCGGGCGGCTGCTCGCCACCTTCTTCTACGAGGGCGTGGCGCTGCGCATCGGCATCCGCGGTGCGGTCTTCCTCGGTACCGCCCTGGAGGCGGTGGCGCTGGGCCTGATGGGCTTCGGCACCGGGGTGCTGGTCTACGCCGTGCTCGCCTTCTTCATCGGCTTCGGCTCCGGCACCTCCTTCCCCGGCCTGAAGAACGTCCTCGCCTCCTACCCCGACGACGAGCGCCCCAAGGCCTTCTCGACCTTCCAGATGGCCGGTCAGGTGGGCGTGTTCGGCGGCGCCATGCTGGGCGCCGTGCTCGCCGACGTCGAGCTGCGCACCCTGTTCTCGGTGGTGTTCGCGATCTTCCTCGCGTTCTGCCTGGCGGCCTCGTCCTTCATCCCCCGGGACGGCTTCCAGCCCCCGGCGCCGGTGGAGCCCGGGGCCGGGGCGGCGGCCCGCAAGCCGCTGTTCTCCACCGCGGTGTTCAAGGGCATCGACATCCGGGGCGCCACCCGCTACTTCCTGCTGTCGGCGGTGTTCTGGTTCCTGTCGATCGGCTTCATCGTCGGCATCCCGCTGCACATGGAGCGGTACGTGCCGCAGTGGGCGCCGTCCTCGCCGTTCTGGATCACCGGGCTGAGCATCCTGGTGCTCCAGTACCCGGTGTTCAAGTTCCTGATCGGCCGGTTCAGCCCGGCCGTGGTGATGGCGATCGGCCTCACCGGCATGACGGTGGCGTTCACCGCCCTCGGCGCGGGGCGCGGCGCGGCCTGGGTGGTGGTCGGGGCGCTGACGGTGGTGCTGGGCGAGATCCTCTTCGTGCCGTCCTTCGACATGTGGATCGCCCGCAAGGTCCCCGAGCGCCAACTCGCCAAGGCGATGGGGGCGATGCACTTCTTCCGCAGCGCCGGGAACATGGCCGGCTCGGTGCTCGCCGGTGTGCTGTTCGACCTGTCGCGCTCCGCCGGGGTGCCGGGCGCGAACTGGTACGTCGACGCGGTGGTGGCCGCCGGCTGCGCGGTGGTCTGCCTGGTGGGCCGGGCGGAGGGCACCGAGGCCGCGGCGGCCCAGGAGGCGGAGGCGGGCAGCTCGGACGCCGTGGGCGCCGCGTCCGCCTGACAGAACCCGAGCGGTCGCGCGTCGCGGGGCCGCGGACGGAACGAGAGAGAAAGAGACAGGAAAGAGCAGATGGCAGACATTTGCGTCATCGGCGGGACCCGCTACTTCGGCAAGCTGCTGGTGCGCCGGCTGCTGGCGGCCGGCCACCGCGTCACCCTCGTCACCCGCGGCCGGACCCCGGACCCGTTCGGGGACTCCGTCCGACGGCTGCGCGCGGACGTCAACCGTCCCGGCGAGCTGGCCGAGGCGGTCGCCGGGGAGCGGTTCGACGCCGTGGTGCACCAGATGTGCTACACCCCCAACGCCGCCGTGGAGGCCTGCGAGGCCTTCGGGGACCGGGCCGGGAAGCTGGTGCTGACCAGCACCATCGAGGTCTACAACCGGGACACCTTCCGCGGGCCGATTGCCGCACCGGAGTTCGGCGCGCTCGCCCGCGAGGAGGAGCTCGACCCGGCCGGCTACCCGTACGACCTCACCCTGCCCTGGCAGGACGACGACTACCTGGAGGCCAACTACGGCGAGGGCAAGCGCCAGGCCGAGGCCGCGGTGACCGACCGCGCCCGGGTACCGGTGCTGCTGGCCCGGGTGGCCCACGTGCTGGCCGAGGAGGGCGACTTCACCGGCCGCTACCGCTTCCACGTCGACCGGATCCGGGACGGGCGGCCGATCGTGGCCCACGCCGGGCCGGGCCGGACCTCGCTGGTGCGGGCCGAGGACGCGGCCGGCTTCCTCGCCTGGGCGGCCGTGAACGAGGTGACCGGCGCGGTCAACGTGGCCTCCCCGGACACCGCCGACGTCTACGATGTCGTTGCCTCGGTGGAGGGGGCGACCGGGCTGACGGCCCAGGTCATCGAGAAGGAGGACCCGGCGGGCGACCCCGACCTGTCCCCGTTCTCCTGCCCGGCCGACTTCGCGATGTCGGCCGACCGGGCCGCCTCGCTCGGCTACCGGTTCACCCCCATCGCCGAGTGGCTGCCCGCGCTCGGCCGGGCCGCCGCCGCCGACACCGATCCCACCACCGCCAAGGAGCAGTGATGTTCGACCTCATCGTCATCGTCAGGGTCACCGAGCCGGACGGCGTCCCGGCGGTCGCCGACGCCCTGGCCCGGATGCGGCCGCTGTGCCTCGCCGAGGACGGCTGCGTCAGCTGGGAGGCGTACCACTCGCAGGACGACCCGGGCCGCTTCGTCCTGGTGGAGCGCTGGGCGACCCGGGAGGCCTGGGAGGCGCACGACGGCGGCGACGCGATCCAGAAGGTCTACATCCCGGACATCCTGCCGCGGGTCGAGCGCGAGGTGCACCCCAGTGTTCCGGTCTCCGTGAGCGCCGGCTGAGCACCGGCTGAGCGCGCCGGCTGAGTGCACCGGCCGCGCCGGAGAACGGCCGTGGGCCCCGGCCCGCCCCTGGTTTCCAGGAGCGGGCCGGGGCCCACGGCCTCTACCGCGTACGGCTGTCGCGGCGCGGTCGGTGCGGCGTACGGCGGCCCGTCAGATCCGGTCGCAGGCCTGCGCCCGCAGCGCGCGGGCCAGGTCGTCCCGGCGCTCCAGCACCAGGCGGCGCAGCGCCGGCGCGGCCTGCGGGTGCCCGGCCAGCCAGCCGTCGGCCTCGGCCAGGGTCTGCTCGGAGGCCTGGGCGAGCGGGAAGAAGCCGCCGACGATCCGGATCGCGATCTCGATGGTCCGGTCGGCCCAGACCCGCTCCAGCAGCTTGAAGTACGGCGCCGCGTAGAGGGCCGTCAGGTCGCGCTGGGAGGGGATCGAGAAGCCCCCGGTGTTGGCCTCGACCAGGGCGCTCGGCAGCTCGTCCGAGTCGATCACGGCCGACCAGGCGGCGGCCTTGGCCTCCGCGGTGGGCCGGGCGGCCAGGCACTGGGTGTGGTGCCGCTTGCCGCTCGCGGTGTTGTCGGCGGCCAGCTCGGCGTCGAGCTCCTCGTCGGCGGCCTGGCCGGCCGCGGCCAGCGCCAGCCACAGCGACCAGCGCAGGTCCTGGTCGACCTCCAGGCCGTCGATCCGGGCGCTGCCGGACAGCAGGCCGCGGACCAGGCCGAGGTGCTCGGCGCCGCCCGCGGTCTGGGCGAGGAAGCGGGCCCAGGCCAGCTGGTGGTCGCTGCCGGGGACGGCCTCGCGCAGCTCGCGCAGGGCGCCGTCGGCGAGCAGCCGGCCGCCCTCGCCGCGCCAGGCCGGGTCGGCGTACAGGTCGACGGCGGTCTTGGCCTGGGCGTGCAGCGACTGGAGCACGCCGATGTTGCCCTCCTGGCCGGCGAAGCGCAGCACCAGGGCGACGTAGTCGCGGGCCGGCATCAGGCCGTCCCGGGTGAGGTTCCAGACCGCGGACCAGGTCAGCGCCCGGGCCAGCTCGTCACGGATCTCGCCGAGGCCGGCCCGCAGGTTCTCCAGCGACTCCTCGTCGAAGCGGATCTTGCAGTAGGTCAGGTCGTCGTCGTTGAGCAGCACCAGCGCCGGTCGGGGCAGGCCGGCGGCCTCGGTGACGACGGTCCGGGCGCCGGTGACGTCCAGCTCGATCCGCCCGGTGCGCACCAGGGCGCCGTCCGCGTCCCGGTCGTACAGGCCGACCGCGATCCGGTGCGGGCGCAGCACGTCGCCGTCCTGGAGCACGGCCAGCTCGGTGATCCGGCCCTCGGCGTCGGTGGTGACCTGCGGGGTGAGCGCGTTGACCCCGGAGGTCTGCAGCCAGGCGGCGGCCCAGGCCTTGAGGTCGCGGCCGCTGGTCTCCTCCAGCACCTCCAGCAGGTCGCCCAGCTCGGTGTTGCCGAAGGCGTGGCGCTTGAAGTAGCGGCGGGCGCCCTCGAAGAACGCCTCCGAACCGACGTACGCCACCAGTTGCTTGAGGACGGAGGCGCCCTTGGCGTAGGTGATGCCGTCGAAGTTGAGCTTGGCGTCCTCCAGGTCCCGGATGTCCGCGGTGATCGGGTGGGTGGTGGGGAACTGGTCCTGCCGGTAGGCCCAGGCCTTGCGCTGGTTGGCGAAGGTGACCCAGGCCGAGGAGTAGCGGGTGCGGGCGCCGATCAGGCCGTAGGAGCCCATGAAGTCGGCGAAGGACTCCTTCAGCCACAGGTCGTCCCACCAGCGCATGGTGACCAGGTCGCCGAACCACATGTGCGCCATCTCGTGCAGGATGACGTTGGCCCGGGCCTCGTACGCGGCGTCGGTGACCTTCGAGCGGAAGACGTACTCCTCGCGGAAGGTGACGCAGCCGGGGTTCTCCATCGCGCCGATGTTGTACTCGGGGACGAAGGCCTGGTCGTACTTGCCGAAGGGGTACGGGTAGTCGAACTGCTCGTGGAAGAAGTCGAGTCCGAGCTTGGTGACGCCGAGGATCTCGTCCGCGTCGAAGTACGGGGCCAGCGACTTGCGGCACATCGCGGAGAGCGGGATCTCCAGCGCGGTGCCGTCGGCCAGTTCGCGGCGGTAGTGGTCGCGGGCGACGTGGTACGGGCCGGCGACGACGGCGGTGAGGTAGGTGGAGATCGGCCTGGTCGGCGCGAACTCCCAGGTGCGGGCGCCGTCCTGCTCGGTGACGTCCTCGTGCGGGGCGTTGGAGCGCACGTCCCAGGCGGCCGGGGCGGTCACGGTGAAGGTGAACGGGGCCTTCAGGTCGGGCTGCTCGAAGTTCGCGAACACCCGGCGGGCGTCGGCCGGCTCGTAGTGGGTGTAGAGGTAGGTCTCGCCGTCCACCGGGTCGACGAAGCGGTGCAGGCCCTCGCCGGTGCGGCTGTAGGCGCAGTCCGCCTCGACGGTCAGCACGTTCTCGGCGGCGAGGCCGTCGACGTGCACCCGGGCGCCGTCGTAGGCGGTGGCCGGGTCGAGGGCGCGGCCGTTGAGGGTGACCGAGCGGACGGCGGGGGCGAGCAGGTCGAGGAAGGTGTCCGCACCGGGCTGGGAGCAGCGGAAGGTGACGGTGGTGGTGGAGCGGAAGGTGCCGGCCTCCCGGTCCGGGGCCGAGGTCACGTCCAGCCGGACCTGGTAGCCGTCCACGGCCAGGATGCTGGCCCGCTGCTGCGCCTCGTCGCGGCTGAGGTTCTTGCCCGGCACGGCGGTACTCCTTTGTCCGGCTCGCACGGTGGTGCGCCTGTGGGTGGTGCGGTCTCGGCGCGGGGTGTGCCCCGCGCACGCGGGGTCATCCTTTCACGCCCCGCGGCGTCAGTACCATTGCACAGGCCGCCGCGTTCGCACCGGAATCAGCGGTGCGGGGCGGGTGTTGGCGTTCCCGGGGCGGAACTCCTCCGTGTCCCGGACCACCTCACGAAGGGCACCCGCAGTGACGACTGCCGCTGAGCGCAAGACCGCCGACTTCTGGTTCGACCCGGCCTGTCCGTGGGCGTGGATGACCTCCCGCTGGCTGATCGAGGTCCAGCAGGTGCGTCCGGTCGACGTGCGCTGGCACGTGATGAGCCTGTCGGTGCTCAACGAGCACCGGGACCTCCCGGAGAACTACCGGGAGCTGCTGGACAACGCCTGGGGCGCGGTGCGGGTCTGCGTCGCCGCCGCCGAGCAGCACGGGCCGGAGGTGCTCGGCCGGCTCTACACGGAGCTGGGCGTGCGCTTCCACAACCAGGGCCTGCCGCAGAACCGGGAGACCGTCGAGGCCGCCCTGGTGGCCGCGGGCCTGCCCGCCGAGCTGGCCGCCGCGGCCGACACGGACGCGTACGACGAGGCCCTGCGCGCCTCGCACCAGGAGGGCATCACCCTGGTCGGCGAGGACGTCGGCACCCCGGTGATCGCGGTCGAGGGCGCGGACGGCGAGCGGGTGGCCTTCTTCGGCCCGGTGGTCACCCCCGCCCCGAAGGGCGAGGCCGCGGCCCGGCTGTGGGACGGCACCCTGCTGGTGGCCTCCACCCCGGGCTTCTACGAGATCAAGCGCACCCGTACGGCCGGCCCGTCCTTCGAGTAACGGCGCCGGACACGCGGCAGGGCCCGGTACCGCTCGGTACCGGGCCCTGCCGCGTGCGCGGGGAGGTCAGCGGAGCGCGGCGGCGTCCCGGCGCTGCTTGAGCAGCCCGGCGACGGTGAGCGCCGCGACCAGCACGCCGGCCGCGTACAGCTGCTGGCGGTTGCCCTCGGTGGTGGTCATCAGGGCGAGGATGCCGGCCACGGCGGCCATCGCGATCCAGGTCAGGTACGGGTAGCCCCACATCTTCACGGTGAGCAGCTCGGGGGCCTCGCGCTCGAGCCGGCGGCGCATCCGCAGCTGGACCACGCAGATGAACAGCCAGACCACCAGGATCGCCACGCCGGTGGTGTTCATCAGCCAGGTGAACACGGTGTCCGGCCAGAACTTGGCGGCCAGCACGGCGCCGAAGCCGAACAGACAGGAGGCCAGGACGGCTCTGCGCGGCACCCCGCCGCCGACCTTGGCCAGCGCCTTGGGGCCCTGGCCGCGGCCGACCAGCGAGTACGCCATCCGGGAGGCGCCGTAGATGTTGGCGTTCATCGCGGACAGCAGCGCGACCAGCACCACCACCTGCATGATCAGTCCGGCGGCGGGCACCCCGAGGTGGCTCAGCACGGTGACGTACGGGCCGTCCGCGACGACCTTCGGGTCCTTCCAGGAGACCAGGGTGACCACCAGGGCCATCGAGCCGATGTAGAAGATCGCGATCCGCCACACCGCGGTGCGCACGGCGTTGGCGACGTTCTTCTTGGGGTCGTCGGACTCGGCGGCGGCGATGGTCACGGTCTCCAGACCGCCGTACGCGAAGACCGAGGCGAGCAGGCCGACGATCAGCCCGCTGACGCCGTTGGGCAGGAAGCCGCCCTCGCCGGTGAGGTTGTGCGCGCCGGGGGCGCCGGGGCCGATCACCCCGGCGATGCCGAGCCCGCCGAGGACCAGGAAGGCGATGATCGCGGTGATCTTGATGGCGGCGAACCAGAACTCGAACTCGCCGAAGTTCTTCACCGCGGTGAGGTTGCTGGCGCAGAAGAAGGCCATGAACAGGGCGACCCAGACCCAGGCGGAGACGCCGGGTATCCAGCCGTTGACGATCTTCCCGGCGGCGGTGGCCTCGGCGGCGACGCCGCAGCAGAGCATCACCCAGTACATCCAGCCGGCCGTGATCCCGGCCCAGGGGCCGATCTCCTTCTCGGCGTGCACCGAGAACGAGCCGGAGGCGGGGCGGGCGGCGGACATCTCACCGAGCATCCGCATGATCAGCATGACCAGGAGGCCGGAGAGCACGAACGCCAGGATGATCGCCGGGCCGGCGGCCGCGATGCCGGCGCCGGAGCCGACGAAGAGGCCGGCGCCGATCACGCCGCCGAGGGCGATCATGGACAGGTGGCGCTGCTTCAGGCCGTGGGTGAGCTGCTGGCCACCCGGCGCCGGGGCCGCGGCCGGTCGGGTGCCGTCGGGGGTCCCGGGCGCCGTAGGGGCGGAAGTGGGGGCCATAGGGGTGGTTCCAGACTGTGCGGTATGCGACATGAGCTGTCCAATATCCGGCGCCGCCGCTGTCCATGCCAAAGATGATCGGTTCGGGCCCAGTATGCGGACCATGCCGAAACCCAAAGTGATCATGTTGTGACCAGGGGTTGTCCCGAGTCGGTTCCGACAACGCCCGAGGGCGGGGGTTTGTCCGAAACCGTGCCGTTCGCCCAGTGGATCACCGCGTAGGTTCACAGGTGTTCACTCACCTGGACTCTCACGGAGGAGCCCCGATGGCCACTGCCACCACCCCGATACCGCGCCGCGCCGTCCTCGCCGACCTGCTGCCCGCCGCCTCCACCCGCCTCGGCGCCCAGGCCCGCGACCTGGCCCTGGTGGCCGGCGGCGCCGCGCTGACCGGCGTGGCCGCCCAGCTGTCGGTCAACGTCCCCGGCTCGCCGGTCCCGGTCACCGGCCAGACCTTCGCCGCCCTGCTGGTCGGCACCGCGCTCGGCACCCGCCGCGGCGCCGCCTCGCTGGTGCTGTACCTGCTGGCCGGCATGGCGGGCCTGCCCTGGTTCACCGGCGGCGCCACCGGCTGGGCGTTCCCGACCTTCGGCTACGTGCTCGGCTTCGTCGTCGCCGCCGCCCTGACCGGCGCGCTGGCCCGCCGCGGCGCCGACCGCACCCCGGTCAACACCGCCGTCACCATGGTCCTCGGCAGCCTCGCCATCTACGCGGTCGGCGTCCCGTACCTCGCCCTGTCGCTGCACGTCCCGCTCGCCCGCGCCGCCGAGCTCGGCCTCTACCCGTACCTGGTCGGCGACGCCCTCAAGGCCGCCCTCGCCGCCGGCGCCCTGCCGCTGGCCTGGAAGCTGCTCGGCCGGCGCTGACCACCCCCGCCGCGCCGACCGCTCCCCGCCGGCGCCCCCGTTGTCGGGCCCGGGCGCACGCGCATGCCACACTCATGGCATGCGCGTGTACCTGGGCTCAGACCATGCCGGATACGAACTGAAGAACCACCTCGTGGAGTGGCTCAAGGGGGCCGGCCACGAGCCGGTCGACTGCGGGCCGCACATCTACGACGCCGAGGACGACTACCCGCCGTTCTGCCTGCGCGCCGCCGAGCGCACCGCCGCCGACGAGGACGCCCTGGGCATCGTCATCGGCGGCTCGGGCAACGGCGAGGCGATCGCCGCCAACAAGGTCAAGGGCGTCCGGGCCGCGCTGGCCTGGAGCGCGCAGACCGCCGAGCTCGGCCGTCAGCACAACAACGCCAACGTGATCTCCATCGGCGGCCGCATGCACACGGTCGAGGAGGCCACCGGCTTCGTCGAGGTCTTCCTCAAGACCCCCTACAGCGGCGAGGCCCGGCACACCCGCCGGATCGAGATGCTGAGCGAGTACGAGACCACCGGCGAGCTCCCGCCGATCCCGGCCCACCACCCGCAGGGCTGATCCCGCCACCCACCCTCTCCGGCGGCCGGCCGCACGCTCCCGTGCGACCGGCCGCCGCCGTCTCCGGGCCCCCGGAAGCGCGTGACGCGCCCGGAACGGCCCCGCGCCGCCTGTGGGATCGGCCACAGGCCCCCGCGCGCCGGAATCCCCGCGCGCGGGGCGCACGCGCCGCCCGCACGGTTCGTACGCCCAACCCGCGCAGGCCTCCTGACGGCACGCCCGCAACCGTTCCGATCGGCCGAAACCCGGTGGACGCCCCGCGCTCCGGCGCCACCGCCCGCCCCCGTCCCGTCGACGCCGGGCGGTGCCCGTGGATAGGGTCGGACCCCATGGCTGGCAGAGCGCCGGGCACACCGCCCCAGACGACTGCGACGAGGCCCGGCGCCGCCCCGGCGTCCGAGTCCGTGACGGCCCGGTTGCGCAAGAGGCTCCGCCGGGTCCGCCGAAGGCTGCGCACGGCCGGGGTGGACTACTTCCGCGGCGGCGCCGCCGACTGGCCGGTGCTCTGCGCGCTCGCCCTGCTCGTCCCGCTGCTGATCATGCTCAACATCTGGATCCCCGGCTGGGCCCCGCCCACCTCCCTGGTCCTGCCGATCCTGGCCGGCGCCCTGCTGCTGCGCCCCGGCAGCCTGGTGGTGCTCTACGCGCTGGCCGCCCTCGGCCTCTCCTCCGAGTCCGTGATCCACACCGGCCAGCGGGTCGCCAGCAACAACCCCGAGGCGTACCTCTACGGGGTGACCCCGGGCGCGGCCCTGGTGGTCGGCGCCGCCGGCGTGGGCGGCCTGCTGCTCGCCCAGTTCCGGGCCCGGGTCGGCGTGCCCTGGTGGGGCGGCTCCACCATGCTGTTCGACTTGCGCGAGCGGCTGCGGGTGCAGAGCCGGGTGCCCGAGCTGCCGGACGGCTGGCACGCGGACATGGCGCTGCGCCCGGCCGGCGGCCAGTCCTTCTCCGGCGACTTCGTGGTCGCCGCGCGCACCGGCCCCGGCCAGCGGCTGCTGGAGGTGGTCCTCGCGGACGTCTCCGGCAAGGGCATGGACGCCGGCTCCCGCGCCCTGCTGCTCTCCGGCGCCTTCGGCGGCCTGGTCGGCTCGCTGCCCGCGCACGACTTCCTGCCCGCCGCCAACGGCTACCTGCTGCGCCAGTCCTGGGAGGAGGGCTTCGCCACCGCCGTCCACCTGGTGCTGGACCTGGACACCGGCGAGTACGAGCTGCTCTCGGCCGGGCACCTGCCGGGCATGCAGCGGCTGGCCGGGGAGGGGCGCTGGGAGGTGAAGCAGGCCGAGGGCCCGCTGCTGGGGATCTACGACGGCGCCAAGTTCGAGGGCGTGCGCGGCCGGCTGAACCGGGGCGACGTGCTGATGCTGTGCACCGACGGCATGGTCGAGGCGCCGGGCCGGGACCTCGGGGAGGGCATGGACCGGTTGATGGGGGAGGCGGACCGGCTGGTGCCCGGCGGCGGACCCGGCACGGGCGCGGGCGCCGCGGGCGCGCTGATCGAGACGGTCGCCCGGGACATCAACGACGACCGCGCCGTGCTGCTGCTCTGGCGCGACTGACGCCCGCCGACGCCCGCCCGGCCCCCGTCGCCGGGGCACATGCCGGAGGCAGCCGCGGCTGTCAAGCCTGGCAGCTGATCTTCAGCCAAATCGGACGCCCCGTCGACTGACCGGACCACTGGCTTCCGTTACCCGCCCCCGACGGTTTCCCGGCCGCTCAGCACGGCCCCGCCGACGATTCGTCAGGACGGCTCCGCTATCGTCCCGGTCGGCGGAAACTCGTCTCGCATCGCAAGATATCGGCGTTGGGCTGACTTTCAGACCTTTACGCAATCGGCACGGTCGACCACACTGAGTCCGGGCGGGACTGTTCAGGATTCGGGGGATAGGGGGCGTCACGTGCGGCACGACAGACAGCGGTCGACCGCGGGCTCCCTCACCGGCGGTGTGCCGGACGGTCCGCGATTCCGCCTCGGGACCGTCGGACAGGCCGGGGTCCGGCTTTCGCAGGTGCCGCCGGGCGGCGGCACCACGCTATGAAAACGAGGAAGTGAGTCCGGGTGGCACTCTCCGTCTCCGCACTGGTCCTGTTCGCGATCCTGTGCATCATCTTCATCCGCAACAAGCAGATGAAGATCCCGCACGCGATCGTCGCCGCCCTGTTCGGCTTCATGCTGCACGAGACCACGGTCGCGACCTCCATCAACTCCCTGCTGGCCAACCTCGCGCACAGCATCTCCGGCATCACCGGAGGCTGATCCGGCCGGGCCGTCCGCACCCCCGCCGCGGGGCTACCGGCCGGCCCGTCTGGCTTCCCGCCAGCGAGCGAACAGTCCCCGGGGGCGCGCGGCCGCCGGGGCCGGGACACGCATCGGTGCGGGTGCCACGGCACCCGCCGACGTGTGCCGCCCCGACGCCGCCGGCTCGGCCGTCAGCAGGACGAACAGCCGGGCCCAGCACAGCCGTTCACCCCGCGGCCAGTCCAGCGCGCGCAGCGCCGCCGAGGCCGCCTCCGACACCTCGCCGCCCACCCGGACCTCGGCGACGTCGTCCCCCGCCTTGCCGCCCAGGAAGAGCTTGACGCCCACCGGCCCGGTCCCGGTCAACTCCGCGCGCAGCGCGGGCGCGAGCGCCGGCAGCACCCGGTGCTCGGCCAGCCAGCCCGCCAGGTGCTCGTTGCCGAAGCCGAACACCGCGGCCGGCCCCTGCACCGCCCGCCAGCCCGGGAGTTCGGGCAGGGCCGGGCGGTCGGCGTGCACCCCGCGGCCCTCCGCGAACTCGACCAGCACCGGGGCGGTGGTGGTCGCCCACATCTTCACCGCGTTGGCGAGCTTCTCCTCCTCGGTCTTGCCGAGGCCGGCCGCGCAGTCCCACACCACCGGGGCGTCCGCCCGGCCCAGGTGCAGCACGAAGCCGAGGTCCACGTGCCCGGCGCCGTCGTCCCCGGGGTGCTCGCGGACCGCCACCGCCGTGGTGCCGGGGCCGCGGACCACCTCGCCGTCCGGGCGGAACACCTGGCCCAACCGCGCCATCTCGCGGACCACACAGCGCTGTATGACGGCCAGCCGCTCCTGAGGACCCACCGGGACTCCTCCACCTCGGGAGCGCGCGGATGAGGTCGCGCTCGAACTCCGCTCGAACGCCGCCGAGGCTATCGGCCTGGCAGCCCACCGGGAAACCGTGCGGACCCCGCGGCCCTCCGGTCGCGGAAATGTCCGGCATACCCCACTTTGGGCAGCGGAACCTGAAGGCCGTCCGCCCGGAGGACCCGCATGCCCCGCAGTACCGCCCCGCCCCCGCCCGTCCTCCTCGCCCCCGGTCCGCCGCCGTTCGGCCCCGCGGACTCCGGACTGGTCGCCGAGATCGAGGCCTACCTCGCCTCGCTGCCCGCCCCCGCGCGCACCCCGGTGCCGTACGTCTGCCCGTACGGCAGCACCATGCGGCCCTGGCAGGCCGGCCACCCCGAACCCCGGGCCACCCTGCTCGACCGGGCGCTGGGCCGGCCCGCCCGGCCCGTCCCGGTCGCGGCGGCCGACCACCTCAGGCTCGCCTCCCGCTACATCGGGGCGCACGGCTGGCTCCAGGGCGCGATGTGGGACGGGGCCGGCCGGGTCTGCCTGCTCGGCGCGCAGGCCGCCGTGCTGGCGCACGGCTACGGCACCCCGGCCACCGTGCGCACCGCCCGGGTCCAGCTGATGGAGGTGCTGCACGCCACCGGCCGCCCGGCGCGCTCCCCGGACGAGTACAACGACCGCCCGACCACCCGGGAGGGCGACGTCCACCAGCTGCTGGACCGGGCCGCCGCCCGGGCCGCCCGGCTCGGGCTCTGAGGCCCCGCGGCGCCTCCGGGGAGGCCCCCGCGACGCTTCCGGGGGCTTCCGGGTGGGAAAACGTCGACGGCCCCGGTGTGCTGGGCACACCGGGGCCGGACCGGAGAGCGGGCGACGAGAATCGAACTCGCGTGACTAGTTTGGAAGACTAGGGCTCTACCATTGAGCTACGCCCGCACGACCTTCCCAGCCGTCACCGGCCGGAAGTTCGGGGGACAGCCTACCTGGTCCGGCCGCCCGCGTGCACACCGGATCGCGCACACCCCCTGCGCGCCCGCGCGGTATATCCCGCGTCGCGCCCGGGCGGATTTTGTCGGCGAGCCGCCCAGGCCCGGCGTGTACGCTTCCTCTCGGCACCACGGGGTGTGGCGCAGTTTGGTAGCGCGTCCGCTTTGGGAGCGGAAGGCCGTCGGTTCGAATCCGGTCACCCCGACAGTGCGGCAGGGTCTCGTCCGTAGGGGCGGGGCCCTGTTCTGTCTCGGCGCTCCCGGACGGCGGTACGGTGGCGCCTGGCGTCCGCCTTTGGTGGTACCGGTAGGATGGGGCGCTGGCGGTAGTCCCTGTGGCGTCAACCCAGGTCAACCGCACGAGGGCGAGGAGTCAAGCTCACCGTCCACCCCACGGGAGATGCAGCTCCAACCGCCCATCGCCCGTCTCGTCCGACCCCCCTTCCGGCTCCGTCCGGACGACGGGGACGGGCGGAGACAACCTGACCGCAAGCCCCTAGGAGACCTAACCGTGAAGAGCGCCGTCGAGACTCTGAACCCGACCCGGGTTCGACTCACCGTCGAGGTGCCCTTCGAGGAGCTCAAGCCCAGCCTCGACGCGGCGTACAAGAAGATCAACCAGCAGGTCTCGGTCCCGGGCTTCCGCAAGGGCAAGATCCCGAACCGGGTCATCGACCAGCGCTTCGGCCGTGGCGCCGTGCTGGAGGAGGCCGTCAACGACGCCCTGCCGCGCTTCTACACGCAGGCCGTCGACGAGGGCAAGATCGAGGTCCTCGGACAGCCCGACATCACCAACATCGAGGGTGTCGAGAAGATCGCCGATGGCGGCGACCTGAAGTTCACCGCCGAGGTGGACGTTCGTCCCGAGGTCACCCTGCCGGAGTTCTCCTCCATCGAGGTGACCGTCGACCCGATCGCCGTCTCCGACGAGGACATCGAGAAGTCGCTGGAGCAGCTGCGCGAGCGCTTCTCCTCGGTCAAGGACGTCGAGCGCGCCGCCGCCGCCGGTGACATCGTGGTCGTCGACCTGGTGGCCAAGGTCGACGGCGAGGTGCCGGAGGACGGCACCGCCAACGGCGTCAGCTACGAGATCGGCTCGGGCCGTCTGATCGACGGCATCGACGAGGCCGTCATCGGCCTGTCGGCCGGCGAGGAGAAGACCTTCGAGACCGAGCTCAAGGGTGGCACCCAGGCGGGCAAGACCTCCGAGGTCTCCGTCACCGTCACCGCCGTCCAGGAGAAGGAGCTGCCCGAGCTGGACGACGAGTTCGCCCAGCTGGCCAGCGAGTTCGACACCCTGGAGGACCTGCGCGCCGACTCCCGCAAGCGCCTGGAGCGCATGAAGGAGTACGACCAGGCCACCCAGGCCCAGGAGAAGGTCCTGGACGCGCTGCTCGCGCTGGTTGAGATCGAGTACCCCGAGAAGCTTCTCAAGGACGAGGTCGAGACCCGCAAGCACAACGTGGAGCACCACCAGCTCCAGCCGATGGGCCTCACCATCGACGCGTACCTGGAGACCCAGGGCAAGACCCGCGAGGAGTGGGACGCGGAGATCGAGGAGCAGGCGAAGAAGGGCATCAAGACCCAGTTCGTCCTGGACCAGATCGTCGCCAACGAGGAGCTGGGTGTTAACCAGGAGGAGCTCACCGAGCACCTCATCCGCCGCGCCGCCGGCTCGGGCCTGACCCCGGACCAGTTCGCGCAGCAGGTCGTCCAGGGCGGCCAGGTTCCGCTGCTGGTCGGCGAGGTCGCCCGCGGCAAGGCGCTGGCCACCGTGGTCGAGGCCGCCAAGGTCGTCGACACCGAGGGCAACGAGGTCAACTTCGACGACGAGGACGAGACGGCCGAGACCGTCGAGGCCGCCGCCGAGGAGACCGCCACCGAGGAGAAGACCGAGGCCTGAGCGCCCCGGTAGCCCCTTCCGGCCGCAGCGGGCCCGGACGCCGTACGGTGTCCGGGCCCGCTGTCGTCCGGCCAGGCGGCCGCCGCGACCCTGCGCTCACAGCGAACAGTTCTGCGTGAGGGATTCTGCGGCCGGGCCTGCGCGTTAGGGTCCTTGGACAGCAACAATCACGACGTGATACCCGGAAGCTGTGCGACACCGCGACGGCCGTGGAGCGACCGTCCAAATCGACTGAGCAGGTGGCTAAGTGACGTTCCCGCAGATGCAGATGCCTGGCCCGATGGCACCGCACGCCGCCGCTGGTGACGTGCTCGGCGGCCTTGGCGACCAGGTCTACAACCGGTTGCTCAACGAGCGGATCATCTTCCTCGGCCAGGCGGTGGACGACGACATCGCCAACAAGATCACCGCGCAGCTGCTGCTGCTGGCCGCGGACCCGGAGAAGGACATCTTCCTCTACATCAACTCCCCGGGCGGCTCGATCTCGGCCGGCATGGCGATCTACGACACCATGCAGTACATCAAGAACGACGTCGTCACCATCGCGATGGGCATGGCGGCCTCGATGGGCCAGTTCCTGCTCACCGCGGGCGCCCCGGGCAAGCGCTTCTCGCTGCCGAACTCCACGATCCTGATGCACCAGCCCTCCGCGGGCCTCGGCGGTTCCGCCACCGACATCCGGATCCAGGCCGAGCAGCTGCTCCGCACCAAGAAGCGGATGTCCGAGCTGATCGCGCACCACAGCGGCCAGTCCTTCGAGCAGATCACCGCCGACTCCGACCGCGACCGCTGGTTCACCCCGGAGGAGGCCCTGGAGTACGGCCTCATCGACGCGATCA
Organism: Kitasatospora sp. NPDC058184; assembly: GCF_042883725.1. Taxonomy (NCBI): domain Bacteria; kingdom Bacillati; phylum Actinomycetota; class Actinomycetes; order Kitasatosporales; family Streptomycetaceae; genus Kitasatospora; species Kitasatospora sp. NPDC058184. The sequence goes on along the minus strand of NZ_JBHVVE010000013.1, from coordinate 224,764 downwards.
TGCACAGCGCCGCGGACGTCCCCGGCGGCGGCGGCACGGGCGCTGCCTGAGCCTCGGCCCGGCCCGCGACACCACAGCCCCAACGCCTCGGAGGACAAGGACCCCCATGAACATCCCCAGCCTGTCGGCCGCCCAGGCCCGCGTCGAGGACATGCGCGCCGAGGGCCGCTACATCGTCCCGCGCTTCGTCGAGCGCACCACGCAGGGCATCCGCGAGTACGACCCGTACGCCAAGCTGTTCGAGGAGCGCATCATCTTCCTCGGCTCGCAGGTCGACGACGTCTCGGCGAACGACATCATGGCGCAGCTGCTGTGCCTGGAGTCGATGGACCCGGACCGCGAGATCCAGATGTACATCAACTCGCCCGGCGGCTCGTTCACGGCCCTGACGGCCATCTACGACACCATGCAGTACGTGAAGCCGGACATCACCACGGTCTGCATGGGCCAGGCGGCCTCCGCCGCGGCCGTGCTGCTCGCGGCCGGCACCCCCGGCAAGCGGATGGCGCTGCCGAACGCCCGGATCCTCATCCACCAGCCGTACACCGAGACCGGCCGCGGCCAGGTGTCCGACCTGGAGATCCAGGCCAAGGAGATCTTCCGGATGCGCGAGCAGCTGGAGGAGATGCTGTCCAAGCACTCCAACCGGACGGCGGAGCAGGTGCGCGAGGACATCGAGCGCGACAAGATCCTGACCGCCGAGGAGGCCGCCGAGTACGGCCTGATCGACCAGATCATCTCCACCCGCAAGACCTCGCTGACCTCCTGAGGTCGGCTCCCTCCGGCCCGCGAGCGGGTCGGCGGGGCCCGTCGGGGCGGGGTGCGCACACGGGTGCGCACCCCGCCCCGGCCCATCGGCGGGCCCGTGCGACGGCATCTGTTCGGTATCAATTCGCCCAGGGCGTAGGGCAGACCTGGCGAAGAGGACGGAATCACGGGCCCGGCAGAGTACCGTCGGATAGCGAGACCGAGCGCCGTCGGCGTTGACGGTCCACAGCACCAGGCCCCGGAACCCCTGCGGGGCCCCTGGCGAAGGGGAAGCACCTCGTGGCACGCATCGGAGACGGTGGCGACCTGCTCAAGTGCTCGTTCTGCGGCAAGTCGCAGAAGCAGGTGAAGAAGCTGATCGCCGGCCCAGGCGTGTACATCTGCGACGAGTGCATCGACCTGTGCAACGAGATCATCGAGGAGGAACTCGCCGAGACCTCCGAGGTGCGCTTCGAGGAGCTCCCGAAGCCGCGCGAGATCTACGAGTTCCTGGACCAGTACGTGGTCGGCCAGGACCTCGCCAAGAAGGCGCTGTCGGTCGCCGTCTACAACCACTACAAGCGGGTCCAGGCGGGTGAGGCGGGCCGCAGCGGGGGCAACGGCCGCGAGGACGCCATCGAGCTGGCCAAGTCCAACATCCTGCTGCTGGGCCCCACCGGCTCCGGCAAGACGCTGCTGGCGCAGACCCTGGCCCGGATGCTCAACGTGCCGTTCGCGATCGCGGACGCCACCGCGCTGACCGAGGCCGGCTACGTCGGCGAGGACGTCGAGAACATCCTGCTCAAGCTGATCCAGGCGGCCGACTACGACGTCAAGAAGGCCGAGACCGGGATCATCTACATCGACGAGATCGACAAGGTCGCGCGCAAGAGCGAGAACCCGTCGATCACCCGGGACGTCTCCGGCGAGGGCGTGCAGCAGGCCCTGCTGAAGATCCTGGAGGGCACCACCGCGTCGGTGCCGCCGCAGGGGGGCCGCAAGCACCCCCACCAGGAGTTCATCCAGATCGACACCACGAACGTGCTGTTCATCGTCGGCGGCGCGTTCGCCGGCCTGGAGCGGATCATCGAGGGCCGCGCGGGTGCCAAGGGCATCGGCTTCGGCGCCAACATCCGCTCCAAGCGGGAGTCGGACGCCAGCGACCACTTCCGCCAGGTGATGCCCGAGGACCTGGTGAAGTTCGGCATGATCCCCGAGTTCATCGGCCGTCTGCCGGTGATCACCAGCGTGCACAACCTGGACCGCGAGGCGCTGCTCCAGATCCTCACCGAGCCGCGCAACGCGCTGGTCAAGCAGTACCGCAAGCTGTTCGAACTGGACGGCGTGGAGCTGGAGTTCTCCCGGGACGCGCTGGAGGCGATCGCCGACCAGGCGATCCTGCGCGGCACCGGCGCGCGCGGGCTGCGGGCCATCATGGAGGAGGTGCTGATGTCCGTGATGTACGAGGTCCCCTCGCGCCAGGACGTCGCCCGCGTGGTGGTCACCGGGGACGTCGTCTCCAAGCACGCCATCCCCACCCTGGTGCCGCGCGACATGATCAAGCGCGAGCGCCGGGAGAAGAGCGCCTGACCCGAGGCCGACGCCACGAGGAGGGGCCCCGCACCGGATCCGGTGCGGGGCCCCTCCTCGTGGCGTGCGCGCTACTTGGCGACGACCATGGCGTCGCGGATCGCCCTGGTCTGGTCGGCCGCCTGGGTCAGGGTGGTCTCCTGGCCGCCGGTGAGCTGGCCGTGGCTGTTCACGTTCATCCTGCTGAAGGTGACCCGGCCGGTGGTGGACCTGTCCGCCCACACGCAGACCGTCGGACCGGGCTTGCCCGCGATCCCGGCCACGCCGCAGGAGAGCTTCGCGGAGGAGTTCCTGGAGTCGCGGGCCGGGAAGTCGGTCAGCGGGGTGGTCCAGGTGACGTCGTCGTCGCCGGTGCTCTTCTTGGCGTCCGCGATGATCTTCCCGGGGTCGTTGAGCTTCCCGTAGACGCCGAGCACCGAGAAGGTGTCGAGGTCGGTGCCCCGGCTGTAGCTGGCCGCGATCACGTGGAGGTCCTTGCCGAAGTCCGCCGCCTCCGGCTTGTTCGGGTCGACGGCCTTGTCCTCGGCCGACTTCTGGGAGTAGCCGTCCGGGATGGTGTCCGGGGCGGACATCCGGTACCGGCCGCCCTGGTCGCTCCCGCCGAGGAACTTCCAGGCGGCGAAGCCGCCGCCGCCCAGCAGCAGGGCGCCGACCACCAGCCCGATCACCAGGCCGCCCTTGCCCTTGCGCTCGGGCGGCTGCGGCTGCGGGTAGCCCGGCTGGCCGTACGGGGCCTGCGGAGGCACGCCGTACGGCTGCTGCGGGGGCTGGCCGTACTGCGGTTGGCCGTACGGGGGCTGCGGCTGGGGCTGGCCGTACTGCGGCCGGCCGTACGCGGGCGGGGGCGGGGGCGCGCCGTACGGCTGCTGCGGCGGCGGGCCGTACGGCGGCTGACCCCCGTACGGCTGCGGCTGTCCCTGCGGGTACTGCTGTCCCTGGCCGTACATCTGCGTCCGTGCTCCCCCGCCGCACCCGCGGCCTGTCGTCTGTCCGGTCGTCCGTGCCCGTCCGGTCCACCGGACGAGTGCCCGGGCACGCTACCGCACGGCGCCGGGCCGGGCCCCGTCCGGTCCGCGCCGGGGCCGCGGGCCGGAAAGCGGTTCGTGACCCACCCCCCGGTTACGTAAACTGTGCGTCGTGACCGACACGACGAACCAGCGCCCCGTGAGCACCTTTGCCGGGGACGAAGCAGCGACCCTCCCGACGACCTACACCCCCGCGGACGTAGAGGGCGAGCTGTACGAGCGCTGGGTAGACCGTGGCTACTTCACCGCGGACGCGAAGAGCGACAAGCCCGCGTACACCATCGTCATCCCCCCGCCGAACGTCACCGGCGTCCTGCACCTGGGCCACGCCTTCCAGCACACGCTGATGGACGCGCTGACCCGCCGCAAGCGCATGCAGGGCTTCGAGACGCTCTGGCTGCCCGGCATGGACCACGCCGGCATCGCCACCCAGAACAAGGTCGAGCAGCAGCTCGCCGAGGAGGGCCTGTCCCGCCACGACCTGGGCCGCGAGGCCTTCGTCGAGAAGGTCTGGGAGTGGAAGAAGAGCTACGGCGGCCGCATCCTCGGCCAGATGCGCCGGCTCGGCGACGGCGTGGACTGGTCGCGCGAGCGCTTCACCATGGACGAGGGCCTGTCCCAGGCCGTCCAGACCATCTTCAAGCGGCTCTTCGACGACGGCCTGATCTACCGCGCCGAGCGCATCATCAACTGGTGCCCGCGCTGCCTCACCGCGCTGTCCGACATCGAGGTGGAGCACGAGGACACCCCGGGCGAGCTGGTCTCGATCCGCTACGGCGAGGGCGACGACTCGATCGTCGTGGCCACCACCCGGGCCGAGACGATGCTGGGCGACACCGCGGTGGCCGTCCACCCGGAGGACGAGCGCTACAAGCACCTCGTCGGCCGGACCATCAAGCTGCCGCTGACCGACCGTGAGATCCCGGTCGTCGCCGACGAGCACGTCGACCCGGAGTTCGGCACCGGCGCCGTCAAGGTGACGCCCGCGCACGACCCGAACGACTTCGCCATCGGCCAGCGCCACGACCTGCCCAACCTGTCCGTCATGGACGAGTGCGGTGCGATCACCGTGCACGGCCCCTTCCTCGGCATGGACCGGCTGGAGGCCCGCTCGGCCGTCGTCGGCGCGCTGCGCGAGCAGGGCCGGATCGTCGCCGAGAAGCGTCCGTACATGCACGCGGTCGGCCACTGCTCGCGCTGCCACACCGTGGTCGAGCCGCGGCTGTCGCTGCAGTGGTGGGTCAAGGTCGAGCCGCTGGCCAAGGCCGCCGGCGACGCCGTCCGCGACGGCAAGGTGGAGATCCACCCGAAGGAGCTGGAGCGCCGCTACTTCGACTGGGTCGACAACATGTACGACTGGTGCATCTCGCGCCAGCTCTGGTGGGGCCACCGGATCCCGGTCTGGTACGGCCCGGACGGCGAGGTCGTCTGCGTCGGACCGGACGAGCAGCCGCCGACCGGCGAGGGCTGGCACCAGGACCCGGACGTCCTGGACACCTGGTTCTCCTCCGGCCTGTGGCCGTTCTCCACGCTCGGCTGGCCGGAGAAGACCGCCGACCTGGAGAAGTTCTACCCGACCGACGTCCTGGTGACGGGCCACGACATCATCTTCTTCTGGGTCGCCCGGATGATGATGTTCGGCCTGTACGCGATGGACGGCGAGGCGCCGTTCAAGACCGTCGCCCTGACCGGTCTGGTGCGCGACGAGTTCGGCAAGAAGATGTCGAAGTCCTCCGGCACCGCGGTCGACCCGCTGGACTGGATGGACGCCTACGGCGCCGACGCCGTCCGCTTCACCCTGGCCCGCGGCGCCAACCCGGGCGCCGACGTGCCGATCGGCGAGGACTGGGTCAAGGGCTCGCGCAACTTCTGCAACAAGATCTGGAACGCGACCCGCTTCGCGCTGATGAACGGCGCCACCGTCGAGGGCCCGCTGCCCGCGCCGGAGGAGCTGACCGCGGTCGACCGCTGGATCCTGTCGCGGCTGAACGCCACCGTCGCCGAGGTGGACGGGCTGTACGAGGACTACCAGTTCGCCAAGGCCACGGACGCGCTGTACCACTTCGCCTGGGACGAGGTCTTCGACTGGTACGTCGAGCTCTCCAAGACCACCCTGGCCAAGGGCGGTCCGCAGGCGGACGCCTCGCGCCGGGTGCTGGGCGAGGTCCTGGACGTCACCCTGCGGCTGCTGCACCCGGTCGTCCCGTTCGTCACCGAGGCGCTGTGGACGGCGCTCACCGGCGCCGAGTCGCTGGTCGTGACCGAGTGGCCGAAGGACAGCGGCTACCGTGACGCGGCCGCCGAGTCGGAGATCGCCACGCTGCAGCAGGTGGTCACCGAGGTCCGCCGGTTCCGTTCGGACCAGGGCCTGCAGCCCGCGCAGCGCGTCCCGGCCCGGCTGGAGCTGGCCGGCACCGTGCTGGCCGTCCACGAGGACGCGATCCGCTCGCTGCTGCGGCTGACCGCGCCCGAGGAGGGCTTCGCGGCCACCGCCTCGCTGCCGGTGGCCGGTGCCACCGTGTCGCTGGACCTCTCCGGCACCATCGACGTCGCGGCCGAGCGCAAGCGCCTGGCCAAGGACCTCGCGGCCGCCGAGAAGGAGAAGGCCCAGACCACCGCCAAGCTCGGCAACGAGGCGTTCCTCGCCAAGGCGCCGGACGAGGTGGTCGCCAAGATCCGGGGCCGCCAGGAGGCCGCCGAGGCCGACATCGCCCGGATCACCGCCCAGCTCGCGGCGCTGCCGCAGGGCTGACCGCCCGTCCCCGCCGAAGGGGCCGTACTCCGCGACGCGCGGGGTGCGGCCCCTCGGCGTTTTCCGGGTTCCGGTTCCGGTTCGGCTTCCCCGGCCGCTTTCCTTACACCAAATAGCCCAGGAACATTGCTCCCTTCCGGCGAATTATCATCCTGCGACCGGGTGAGGTCCTATTCCGAGCGAATTGATTCCGGTCTTGCCCGCGCGGGTTCGCGGAAGTTTGCAGGTCCGCTGTGTACCGTGTGCACGGAGTTTCCGAATGGGCGTTTCCGCTGAGCGTTCCTGCTGAGCGACGGACGGGAGGGCATGGCGTGGTGGTGACCGAGGAGTTGGCCGACGAACTGCCTCTGGAGGCGGTCGAGGAGGCCAAGGCCAGGGCGGCGACCCTGCTGCTCGCGTTCCGGCACGGCAACCAGATCGCGTTCGACCACGAGCTGGACCTGCTGTTCGCCGAGCACGCCGAGCGCGAGGTGACCACCCTGCTCGCCTGGATCGCCGCCGAGGCCGTCCGCAAGGCGTACGCCCCCGAGGTCGGCGACCGGGTGCTGCGGGCGATGGCCCGGCGCGCCCCGGAGGACACCGGCGGGGTCGCGGTGGACGAGGAGACCGCGAGCGCGGCCCAGCTGATCGAGGCGGTGGCGGCCGGCGAGGTGGCCGAGGTCCGCGGCCTGGTGGCCGCGACGCCCGACACCACCTTCCTGCTCGGCGGTCTGCTGCAGGGCGTCGCGATGATGCTGCCGCTGCTGCCCGACGGTGAACTGGCCGAGATCACGGCCGAGTTGCGCCGTCGGCACGGCGGCGCCGCGCACGTCCCGGAGGCCCGGGCCGGGGTCTGAACCCGGGCCTCCGGCAGACCGGCCGGGCCGGTTACGGCATGGCGTGCAGGTGCGAGCCGATGGTGCCGGCCACCGGGTTGCCCGCCTTGGCGTCCCAGTTGGTCGACCAGGTCATCGCGCCGCCGATGCCCGGCCAGGTGGTGTCCGGCTTGTAGCTGCCGCAGTTGGTGCCGGAGGCCAGGCAGTCCAGCGCGTTGTTGACGGTGCCGGCGGCGAGGTACCCGCCGCCCGCGGCGCTGGTGGAGGCCGGCACCCCGAGGCCCACCTGGTCGGGCCGCAGCCCGCCCTTGAGCTGGATGCAGGCCAGTGCGGTGAGGAAGTTCTCGGTGCCCTGGGAGTAGACGTTCCCGTCGCAGCCGTTCATCGCGCCGGAGTTGTAGTACTGCATGTTGACGATGGTGAGGATGTCCTTCACGTTCAGCGCCAGCTTGAAGTACTCCATGCCGGTCGACTGCATGTCGATCGTCTGCGGCGCCATGGTGAGGATGAATCCGCTCCCCGCCTTCGCCGCCAGGGCGTGCAGCGCCTGGCCCATGTAGGTGGAACTGATGCCGTTCTCCAGGTCGATGTCGATCCCGTCGAAGCCGTAGCTCTGCATCAGCGCCCAGGCGGTGCTGGTGAAGGTCGCGGCGGAGGCGGAATCGCCCACCCAGACCGTGCCGTTCTGGCCGCCGATGGAGAGCACCACCCGCTTCCCGGCCGCCCGCTTAGCCGCGATGTCGGCCTTGAACTGGGCGTCGGTGTAGCCGCCGAGGCGGGAGGAGAGCGCCGGGTCGAGGGTGAAGCTCAGGCCGCCGCGGGTGGCGGTGGCGTCCGCGAAGGAGACCGCGATGATGTCGTAGGCGGCCGGGACGTCGCTGATCCGCTGGACGGTGGCGCCGTTGTCGAAGTTCTGCCAGTAGCCGGTGAGGATGTGCTTGGGCAGGTCCGGCGGCTTGCCGGTGGAGGTGGGGGTGGGCGTGCCGCTGTCCGTGGGGGTGGCCGTCGGACTCGGCGAGGCGGTGGAGGTGGCGGTGGCCGTCGGACTCGGTGACGGCTGCGGTCCGCCGGGGCCGAGCAGCGAGACGTCGTCGGCGGCGAAGGCCGGCTGCCCGTACCAGCCGTGCAGGTAGACGGTGACGCTGGTGGTGTTGGGGCCGGTGGTGAAGCTCGCGGTCAGCTGGGTCCAGCCGCCGGCGCCGGGGGTCCAGGTGCTCGGATCGGTGCCGCCGGTGCCGCGGGCGCCCAGGTAGACGTACGAGCCCTGCACCCAGGAGCTCAGGGTGTACGCGGAGGAGGGCTTCACCGGGACGGTCTGGGTGCACTCGCCGGTGTCGCTCCCGGCCGGGGTGGACTGCAGGGCGTACGTGCCGGAGTGGACGGTGGTGCGCTGGACCGTACCGCTCGAACAGGTCCAGCCGGACAGGTTCCCGGTCTCGAAGCCGCCGTTGACGATCAGGTCGGTGTCGGCGGCGTGGGCGCCGGTGCCGCCGGCCAGGACGAGTCCGCCCAGGCCGATGACCAGGGCGCTCGCTCCGGCGAGCAGGGAGTGGACGGCGCGCGGGCGCCGGTGTCGGGCAGGTGGCATGACTCCGTCTCCAGTGGGGGAGGCCCGGCGGGCGCCTCGTGGGGGAGGAGCGCCGTCCGGGGTGTCGATGGTGCGCGTGCGGGAGCTACCGACAACTCAAGTCCCGGTCGGGAACGGAGACTTGCCTCACAAGGTGGAGTAGACCAATTCTGCTGTCAAGAGGACCTAGGCGGCCGACGGGAGGGCCTGCCGGCCGGCCGGGCCGGCGAGTGCCGCGGTCAGCGCGGCGATCCGGGCCGAGGCCAGGCCGTCGCCGTACGGGCTCGGGGTGGCCGCAAGCCGGGCGAGCCGCTCGGGGGTGTCGGAGAGCCAGGCGCGGGCCAGGGTGCCCAGTTCCTCGCCGGGCCGGACCAGCGCGGCGAAGCCGGCCGCCACGGCCTCCGGACGCTCGGTGGAGCGGCGCACCACCAGCAGCGGGCGGCCGAGCACGGTGCACTCCTCCTGCACGCCGCCGGAGTCGGAGACCAGCAGCGCCGCGTGGCGCGCCAGGCCCAGGAAGTCGCCGTAGCCGACCGGGCCGGTGACGGCGAGGCGCTCCAGCAGGCCGTCCAGGCCGAAGCGTTCGACGGCGGCCCGGGTGCGCGGGTGCATCGGGAACAGCACCGGGGTGCCGGCCCGGGCGATCCGGTCCAGCTCGGTGAGCACCGCGCCGAGCGCCTCGGCGGTGTCGGTGTTCTCCGGGCGGTGCACGGTGGCCAGCACGTACGCGTCCGGGCGCAGGCCGTGCGCGGCGAGCAGCGCGGCGCGGGCGGCCCCGTCCGGCAGCTGACGGCGGACCACCTCGACGACGGTGTTGCCGGTGAGCTCGATCCGGTCCTCGGCCAGCGACTCGGCGCGCAGGTTGGCGACGTTCTCCCCGGTGGCGGCGCAGAGCAGGTCGGAGACGTGGTCGACCATCACCCGGTTGTGCTCCTCGGGCATCGCCCGGTCGAAGCTGCGCAGCCCGGCCTCGACGTGGAGCAGCGGGATCTCCCGGGCGTTGGCGGCCAGCGCCCCGGCCAGGGTGGCGTTGGTGTCGCCCTGGACGACCACGGCGGCGGGGCGGTCCTCGGCGAAGGCGGCGTCCAACTGGCCGAGGGACTGGGCGATCTGACCGGCCCGGGGGCGGCCGCCGACCCCGGTGAGCAGCTCCGGCCGGGGCAGGTCCAGGTCGCGCAGGAAGCGGCCGGACATCGCCTCGTCCCAGTGCTGGCCGGTGTGCACCAGCCGGGTGGCGTCGCCGAGTTCGTGGATCAGCGGGGCGAGCTTGACCAGCTCGGGGCGGGTGCCGAGGACGACGGCGACGCTGGACGGGGGCAGGCACATGCTCATGCGGGGCTCCGGTGGCGTGGGGGAGGGGCGGCGCGAAGGGAGAGGGGCGGGCTCAGGACTCGAGCGCGGTGGGGGCGCCGAGGGCGGTCTTCTCGGCGTTGCGGCGGGTCTTGGCCCAGCCGTTGCGGCCGAGCAGCATCCGGACCGCGGCCCGGGTGGCGACCACGAACAGGTGGTAGGCGTAGAGCCAGACCAGGACGCCCCAGAGCAGCCCGGTGAGCCGGCCGCGGTCGGGGTGGACGGCCCGGCGGTAGGCGAAGCCCCAGAACACCATCGGCAGTGTGGCGAGCACGAAGGCGAGCAGCATCCACGGGCCGAACCGGAGCTGGAACTCGGCGGTCTCCTCCGGGAAGAGCACCAGCCCGGCGCCGGTGATCCCGAGCGAGACGGGGAAGAGCAGCACCAGCAGCACGCAGACCACCGGCTGGAGGAAGGTGTACAGCACCTCGGCCTTGCCGGTCGCGGTGTAGTGCGGGGAGCGCAGCACCCGGCCGGTGTAGCGCAGGCACTGCATGTTGCCCTGGGCCCAGCGGGTGCGCTGGGTGAGGAAGCGGCGCGGCGAGATCAGGCCCTCCTGGGAGACCTGGGCCTCGGTGACGTGGGTGAGCCGCCAGCCGGCCAGGCGCAGGTCGAGGCCGGACTCGTAGTCCTCCAGCAGGGCGCGCTCCGGCCAGGGGCGGCCGGCCCGGCCCTCCTCGGCGGTGAGCGAGTCGAGGGCGGTGAGCCGGACGAACTGGCCGTTGCCGCCGAGGCCGACGCTGCCGGTGCGGCGGCGCAGCAGCTGCATGCCGGTGTTGGTGGCCTGGAACTCGACGTCCTGCATCCGCACCAGCGCGCGGGCCAGGGCGTTGGCGATCCGGCCGCGGCCGGGCAGCGGGAGCTCGTCGTCGGCGTTGCGCATCCGGACGCCGATCTGGACGGCGCCGGTGTCGGGCCGGCCGAGGGCCTTGGGGTTGCAGACCCGGGCGAGGGTGCCGGGGTCGAGCTGTCCGTCGGCGTCGACCACGCCGATCACCACCCGGGAGCGGTCGGTGCCCTCGGGCAGCCGGGCGGAGATCTCCCGGTAGGCGGCGTTGAGGGCGGCGCCCTTGCCGATCCGGGCGTGCGGGCGGCGGCGCTGGACCAGGTGGATCCGCGGGTCGCGGGCCGCGGCGGCGAGGACCAGCTCGCGGGTGGCGTCCTCGCTGTCGTCGTCGATCACCCACAGGTGGGCCTCGGGCGCGCTGGTCCGCAGGCCGTCCAGGGTCTGGGTGACCACGGCCTCCTCGTCGCGGCAGGGGATCACCAGGTGCCACCGGAAGGCGGCGGGGTCGCCGGGCTCGGCGGGGCGGCCGTGCCGGAAGGCGTGGCGGGAGCCCGCCCAGTACACGAGGAAGCGTCCGAAGACGAGGGCCATGTAGCCGACGAGCGCCAGGGAGATCAGTCCGGCGACCCAGACGACGGCGTCCTGGCGAAGCACGATCCACTCGTGCAGGGCGTCGGGCATGGCGCAGTGCTCCCAGTGATCAAAGGCCGAAGGCTCCTATCGGTTGCGAATCGATGCTTCATTGCGGTTCAAATCGCTAAATCAATAGTAAAGGGAGGAAACTAGCTGATCATGGGAAAGAACGGGCAAAGTGGTCGTTCTCACCCCGTGAGGAGGACCCGCCAGCGCTCCGTAGACTGTGGACGTGAGCGACAAGGCCGACCCGAACCCGTACACCATCCGCCCCGCCGACGGCGGCACCGGCGACGCCCTGCGCGACGTCGAGGTGGAGCTCTCCAAGCGCTGGCCGGAGAACAAGCTGGAGCCCTCGCTCGACCGGATCGAGGCGCTGATGGACATCCTGGGCCAGCCCCAGCGGTCCTTCCCCTCCATCCACATCACCGGCACCAACGGCAAGACCTCCACCGCCCGGATGATCGAGCAGCTGCTCAACACCTTCGAGCTGCGCACCGGCCGCTACACCAGCCCGCACGTGGAGTCCGTCACCGAGCGGATCACCCTGGACGGCGCCCCGATCACCCCCGAGCGCTTCGTCGAGGTCTACCGCGACATCGAGCCCTACGTGCAGATGGTCGACGCGGCGCAGCCGGTGCCGATGTCCTTCTTCGAGGTGCTGACCGGCATGGCCTACGCGGCCTTCGCCGACGCCCCGGTGGACGTCGGCGTGGTCGAGGTCGGCATGGGCGGCTCCTGGGACGCCACCAACGTCATCGACTCCGCCGTCGCCGTGATCACCCCGATCGGGCTGGACCACACCGACAAGCTCGGTGAGACCACCGGCGAGATCGCGGTCGAGAAGTCCGGGATCATCAAGTCCGGCGCCGTCGCCGTCGTCGCCCAGCAGCAGCTGGACGCCGCCCAGAACATCCTGCGCCGCGCCGTCGAGGTGGACGCCACGGTCGCCCGCGAGGGCATGGAGTTCGGCGTGATCCGCCGCGAACTCGCCGTCGGCGGCCAGCTGGTGACGCTGCGCGGACTCGGCGGCGAGGAGTACGAGGACGTCTTCATCCCGCTGCACGGCGAGTACCAGGCGCACAACGCGGCCCTCGCCCTGGCCGCGGTCGAGGCCTTCTTCGGCGTCGGCGGCGCGCGCGGCGGGCAGCTGGACGTGGACAAGGTCCGCCAGGGCTTCTCCGGCGTCTCCTCGCCGGGCCGCCTGGAGGTCGTCCGCCGCAGCCCCACGATCGTCCTGGACGCCGCGCACAACCCGCACGGCGCCCGCGCCACCGTGGCCGCGCTCACCGAGTCCTTCGGCTTCACCCGGCTCGTCGGCGTGATCGGCACCTCCGGGGACAAGGACGTGGCCGGCGTGCTGGAGGCCTTCGAGCCGATCCTGGCCGAGGTCGTCATCACCCAGAACTCCACCCACCGCGCGATGGACGTCGACGCGCTCGCCGCCCTCGCCGTCGAGATCTTCGGCGAGGACCGCGTGCAGGTCGAGCCCCGGCTCGACGACGCCATCGCCGCCGCCGTCAGCCTCGCCGAGGAGGAGGGCGACCTCGGCGGCGCCGGGGTGCTGGTCACCGGTTCGGTCATCACGGTGGGCGAGGCCCGCCTGCTGCTCGGGAGGAAGTGACATGAGGACGCTCTGCTCCTCGACTCTGATCGGCGAAGTGCTGCTGGTCCTGTTCGCGGCGCTGGTCGCGATGCGGCTCACCGACGTCTCCAACGCGGAGATCTGGACGGTCAGCGGCATCGCGATGGCGCTGTGCGTCCTGCTCTGCGGCATGATCGACCGCCCCGGCGCGGTGCAGATCGGCTGGGCGCTGCAGATCGGCCTGATCGCCAGCGGCTTCGTGCTGCCGACCATGTTCGGGCTCGGCGTGGTCTTCGCCGGCCTGTGGTGGTGCTCGGTGCACTACGGCCGCAAGGTGGACGCGTTCAAGGCCGCCAGGGCCGCCGCGGAGGCCGCCGCCGTACAGGCCTGAGGCTCGGACCAGCGGACCGACACGCCGTGTACGCAAGGTAATCTCTGCCCTGTCGGCGCCGCCTGTCGACCCGACTGTCTGCCGAACCGAATCCCCAGGAGACGCACCGTGTCCCAGCGCACTCTCGTCCTGCTCAAGCCCGACGCCGTCCGCCGCGGCCTGGCCGGCGAGATCATCAGCCGTATCGAGCGCAAGGCCGGCTGGCGGTTCGCCGCCATCGAGCTGCGCACCTTCGACCGGGCGACGCTGGAGCAGCACTACGCGGAGCACGTGGGCCGCCCGTTCTACGAGCCGCTGCTGGAGTTCATGACCACCGGCCCGTCGATCGCGCTGATCGTCGAGGGCGAGGAGGTCGTCAAGGGCATCCGCATGCTGGCCGGCGCCACCAACCCGCTGGAGGCCGGGGCCGGCACCATCCGCGGCGACTACGCGACGATCACCCGCGAGAACCTGATCCACGCCTCCGACTCCCCGGAGTCCGCCGAGCGCGAGATCAAGATCTTCTTCCCCGCGCACGCCTGATCCGGCGAGCGGGACCCGGGCGACACGCCCGGGGGGACGTTCGTACCGCCCCGGTCGGGACCATTGGCCCGGCCGGGGCATTCTTATCGTGAAATAGGGAACTGGCGGCGCCGACACGGCGTCCCAATCCTCGGAGATGCGATCACGCCCCGGACAATGGACGCTATGCCCCACGCCGACGTCCGTACCGAGTGGCGTGGCTACGATGGACGCGACTCAAGGGCCCGGTAAGACAGCTCAGCTGTTCTCCGCCCACGCGTGGACGCGCGCATTCGTCCACCCCCCCATGAACTCCGAGCCCGGGAAGGCACCCACACCCCATGGCGAGCAACCTGTCGTTCATCGGCCGCGACTTGGCGATCGACCTCGGAACAGCCAATACGCTGGTGTACGTCAGGGGCAAGGGCATCGTTCTGAACGAGCCGTCCGTCGTCGCGGTGAACACCAACACCGGCGGCATCCTCGCCGTCGGCGCCGAGGCCAAGAAGATGATCGGCCGCACCCCGGGCAACATCGTCGCCATCCGCCCGCTCAAGGACGGCGTGATCGCCGACTTCGAGATCACCGAGCGGATGCTGCGGTACTTCATCCTCAAGATCCACCGCCGCCGCTACCTCGCCCGCCCCCGCGTCGTGGTCTGCGTGCCCTCCGGCATCACCGGCGTCGAGCGCCGCGCCGTCATCGAGGCCTCCTCGCAGGCCGGCGCCCGCCAGGTGCACATCATCGAGGAGCCGATGGCCGCCGCGATCGGCGCCGGTCTGCCCGTCCACGAGGCCACCGGCAACATGGTCGTCGACATCGGCGGCGGCACCACCGAGGTCGCCGTGATCTCCCTCGGCGGTATCGTCACCGCCCAGTCCATCCGGGTGGCCGGCGACGAGCTGGACAACGCGATCGTCCAGCACATCAAGAAGGAGTACTCGCTGCTCCTCGGCGAGCGCAGTGCCGAGCAGATCAAGATGAGCATCGGCAGCGCCTTCGGCCTGGAGGGCGAGAAGGACGAGCACGCCGAGATCCGCGGCCGCGACCTGGTCAGCGGTCTGCCCAAGACCGTGGTCATCTCCGCCGCCGAGGTCCGCGAGGCCATCGACGAGCCCGTCAACGCGATCATCGACGCGGTCAAGACCACCCTCGACCAGTGCCCGCCCGAGCTGGCCGGCGACGTCATGGACCGGGGCATCGTGCTCACCGGCGGCGGCGCCCTGCTGCGCGGCCTGGACGAGCGGCTGCGCCGCGAGACCGGCATGCCGATCCACATCGCGGAGAACCCGCTCGACTCCGTCGCGCTCGGCTCCGGCAAGTGCGTCGAGGAGTTCGAGGCGCTCCAGCAGGTACTCGACGCTTCGCCGCGTCGTTGACAGGTCGCCGCACCGCCGGCACCACGCGTCACATCAGACACTCGACTGAACGGGCCGCCGCCCGGGCCCCACAGCCCCGGGCGGCGGCCAGGTACGAAGGGGCAGTACCAGCACCGTGAGGGACACACGAGAGAGCCGGCTGCTGCTGATCCTGCTGGTGGCCGTCGCCTTCGCGCTGATCACCGTGGACATCAAGGGCGGTGAGGACTCCCCGCTCGGGCCCGCCCGGCACGCCGCCGCCAGCGTCCTCGGACCGGTCGAGCGCGGAGCCGCCACCGTCGTCGACCCGGTCGCCGACACCGTCCGCGCCTTCCGCGACGCGGCCACCGACAGCGGCCGCACGGACCAGCTCGCCCGCGAGAACACCGAACTCCGGCAGAAGCTCGCCTCCTCCGACATGGCCACCGGGCGCACCAAGCAGCTGGACGACCTGCTGCGCACCGCCGGCGCCGGCGGCTACACCGTCAAGGCCGCCCAGGTCATCGCGATCGGCCCGGCCCAGGGCTTCTCCTGGACCATCACCATCGACGCCGGCAGCGACGACGGCCTCACCCGCGACATGACGGTGATCAACGGTCAGGGCCTGGTCGGCCGGATCACCACCGTCGCTCCCACCACCGCCACCGTGCTGCTCGCCTCCGACCCCGGCTTCTCGGCCGGCACCCGGCTGGAGGGCACCGGCGAGATCGGCTTCGCCTCCGGCGGCGGCGACAGCCCGATGAAGGTCTCCCTGCTCAACGGCAAGGCCCAGGTCAAGGCCGGCGACCGGCTGGTCACCTTCGGCTCGCAGAGCGGCCGCCCGTTCGTCCCCGGCGTCCCGGTCGGCAAGGTCGTCGAGGTCCAGGCCAACGCCGGCCAGCTGACCAAGACCGTCCTGGTCGAGCCCTTCGTCCAGTTCACCCGGCTGGACCTGGTCGGCGTGGTGGTCGTGCCGCCGCGCGCCGACCCGCGCGACGCCGTCCTGCCGCCGGCGCCCGCCGCGGGCCAGCCGGCCGCCGCGCCGGGCCAGGTCCCGGCCTCCGTGCCCGGCCAGGTCCCGGCCTCCGCGCCCGCCGCCCCGCCCGCCAAGCCCACTGGGGGGAACTGAGCCATGCGCCTCGCCCGCATCCCCGTCTCCGCCGGCCTCGTCCTGTTCGGCCTGATCCTCCAGGTCAGCGTGTTCGGCCGGCTCCAGCTCCCGGGAGCCACCCCGGACATACTGCTGCTCGTCGTGGTCGGCCTGGCCATGGTCTACGGGCCCACCGGCGGCTGCCTGGTCGGCTTCGCGGGGGGCCTGCTGGCCGACCTCGCGCCGCCCTCCGACCACGCCATCGGCCGCTACGCGCTGGTGCTCTGCCTGATGGGCTACGCCGCCGGGCTGCTGCGCCCGGACCACGGCCGCCAGCGGTCCGTGGCCGGCTCGCTGGTCGTGGTCGGCGCCGCGGCGGTCGCCTCCACCCTGCTCTACGCGATGGTCGGCGCCCTGGTCGGCGACACCGCGGCCCGGCACGTCGGCCTCGGCGGACTGGTCATCAGCGCCCTGCTCTACGACCTGCTGCTGGCCCCCTTCGTGGTGCCGCTGGTGATGTACCTCGGCCGCCGCTTCGGCCGCGACCCGGTGGCCGCCGCGGACGACGACGAGGGCGGCTCCGGCCTGGGCACGCTGGCCCGCTACCGCACCACCCGCGACACCTCGACGGGCCCGTCGTACAAGAAGCGGCGCGTGCCGGGCTTCGCCCGCCGCCCGTAACCGGACCGGCCTCCCGGCCCCGGCCCTCCGGCCCCGACCACCCGACCTCCCCGCATCCTGGAGCGCACGAGACGTGAGCAACATCCCCGAGACCGGCCGCACCCGACGGGTGACGATCCGTCTGGTGGTGCTGCAGATCCTGGTGCTGTCGCTGCTCGCCACCCTCGGCGGACGGCTGTGGTACCTGCAGATCCGCAACGCCAAGGAGTACACCGCCAAGGCGACCGGCAACCACATCCGCGAGGTGGTCGAGCCGGCCGTCCGCGGCGAGATCCTGGACGCCTCCGGGCGGGTGCTGGCCGGCAACGAGACCCGGCTGGTGGTCTCGGTCAGCCGCACCTCGCTGCTCCAGCAGAAGGACGGCGGCAAGGCGGTGCTGTCCCGGCTGGCCGAGGTGCTGGGGATGCCGGCCAAGGACGTGCAGGAGAAGGTCCGGCTCTGCGACGCCAAGACCCCGCAGCCCTGCTGGAACGGTTCGCCGTACCAGCCGATCCCGGTCACCAAGGAGGCGACCACCCAGCAGGCGATGCAGATAATGGAGCGCCGCGAGGACTTCCCCGGGATCACCGCGCAGCCCACCGCCGTACGCCGCTACACCGGCGCCGAGGGCGCCAACATGGCCCAGGTGCTCGGCTACCTCTCGCCGGTCACCGACGAGGAGGTCAGCAAGACCGCCGGCAAGAGCGGCCTGGACCGCTACCTGCCGGCCGACCAGATCGGGCGGGCCGGACTGGAGTCGGTGTACGACCGCGACCTGCGCGGCACCGCGGGCATCACCAAGCTGGAGGTCGACAACCTCGGCCGGGTGATCGGCAACGCCGGCACCGTCGCCCCGCAGACCGGCGACAACCTGGTCACCAGCATCGACGCCCGGGTGCAGAAGGTGGTCGAGGACAACCTGGCGCAGGCCATGAACGACGCCCGGAACACCTTCGACAAGATCACCAACCGCAACTACGAGGCCGACTCCGGCGCCGCCGTGGTGATGGACGTGCACACCGGGCGGATCGTCGCGATGGCGAGCGCCCCGACCTACGACCCGAACCTCTGGGTGGGCGGCATCAGCGGCAAGGACTACCAGTCGCTGACCAGCAAGGACTCCAACTTCCCGCTGCTGAACCGGGCCATACAGGGTCAGTCCGCCCCCGGCTCGACCTTCAAGGTCATCTCCACCACCGCCGCCGTGCAGGCCGGCTACTCGCTGGACGGCCGCTACGACTGCCCGAAGAGCATGACCATCGGCGGCCGCGAGTTCAAGAACTTCGAGAGCGAGAACTTCGGCCAGATCTCCCTGGAGAAGGCGCTGGAGGTCTCCTGCGACACCGTCTTCTACGGCCTGGCGTACGACCAGTGGATGAAGGACGGCGGCATCAAGCCCAAGAAGGACCCGGGCGACTGGTTCTTCAAGACCGCCCACGAGTTCGGCCTCGGCGCCAAGACCGGCATCGACCTGCCGTCCGAGGTCACCGGCCGGGTGCCGGACCGGCAGTGGAAGCAGTCCTTCTACGACAACAACAAGGACGCCTGGTGCGCCCAGGGGCAGAAGGGCGGCAACAGCTACTCCGACCAGATCGCCCGGGAGAACTGCGTCGACGGCTACCAGATGCGCGCCGGTGACGCCGTCAACTTCGCGATCGGCCAGGGCGACACCCTCGTCACCCCGGTCCAGATGGCCCGGATCTACTCGGCGCTCGCCAACGGCGGCACCTTCTACCGGCCGACCATCGCCAAGGCCGTGATAAGCCCGGGCGGGGACCTCGTCCGCGAGATCGCCCCGCACGAGGACGCCAAGTTCCCCGGCGACGAGAAGCTGCTCAGCTACATCAACCAGGCCACCGAGAGCGTCATCAAGAGCGGTACCGCCGCCTGGAAGTTCAACGGCTGGCCGCAGGACAAGATCACGCTGCACGCCAAGACCGGCACCGCCGAGGTCGAGGGCAAGCAGACCACCTCCTGGCTGACCACGTACAGCAAGGACTACGCGGTCGTCATGACGATAAGCCAGGGCGGCACCGGCTCCGGCGGCTCCGGCGACGCCATCCGCCGGATCTACCAGGCCCTGTACGGCGTGGACGACAAGGGCGGCATCGACAGCGGCAAGGCGCTGCTGCCCGCGCCGCAGGCCGAGCTGCCGAAGTTCAACCCGGACGGCACCGCGATCATCAAGCCGGTCTCGTACGGCGCCGACGCGGCGCAGGGCGCCCAGGCCCCGGGCCTCCAGGCCCAGGCCGTCGCCGCCGCTCCGGCGCTGCTCGACACGGCCACGGCGCAGCCGGCCCCGGCGACGGCCTTCCTCGACCGGACGCCGCCGGCCGACCGTCCGGCGTCGTACACCGCGGCCGACGCCGCGCTCGAACCCACGCGCGGACCGGGAAGGGGACGGGCATGACCTCCTACGGCTCGTACCGGCAGCTGCGGCTGGCCCCGCAGCGCCGCGGGGTCTCCAAGGCGCTGTCCAAGGACTCCCCGCTCTGGCGGCTGGACTGGATACTGCTGGTGGCCGCCCTCGCCCTCTCGGCCGGCAGCTCGCTGCTGGTCTGGTCGGCCACCCGCGGGCGCGACTCGCTGACCCACGGGGACCCGCAGTACTTCCTGTACCGGCACCTGACCAACTTCGTGGTCGGGCTGGTGCTGTGCTCCGTGGTGATAGCGATAGGGAGCCGGCGCTTCCGCACGATCGTGCCGTTCCTGTACGTCGGCGTGCTCGTGCTGCTGCTGGCGACGCTCAGCCCGCTCGGCTCGACCATCAACGGCGCGCACTCGTGGATCCAGCTCGGCGGCGGCTTCTCGATCCAGCCGGCCGAGTTCGCGAAGCTCGCGATCGTGCTGGCGATGGCGGTCGTGCTGTCGGACCAGGTGGACGCGGGGGAGCGGGAGTTCCCCTCGCACCGGGCGGTGTTCCGGGGCCTGCTCTGGGCCGGGGTGCCGATGTGCATAGTGCTGTTGATGCCGGACGCCGGCTCGGTGATGGTGATGGCCGCCATCGTGCTGGGCATCCTGCTCGGCTCCGGCGCGGCGAACCGCTGGGTGCTCGGCCTGCTGGTGGCGGGCACCGCCGGATGCGTGGCGATCTGGAAGTTCGGGCTGTTGAGCCAGTACCAGATCGACCGCTTCGCCGCCTTCGCCAACCCGCAGCTGGACCCGAACGGCGTCGGCTACAACACCGCGCAGGCCCGGATCGCGATCGGCTCGGGCGGACTGACCGGCAAGGGGCTGTTCCACGGCACCCAGACCGTCGGGCAGTTCGTGCCGGAGCAGCAGACCGACTTCGTGTTCACCGTGGCCGGCGAGGAGCTGGGCTTCGTCGGGGCGCTGGCGATCATCGCGCTGGTCGGCGTGATCCTCTGGCGGGCCTGCCGGATCGCCCGGCAGGCGACCGACCTGTACGGGACGATCGTGGCGGCCGGGGTCATCGCCTGGATGGCCTTCCAGGCCTTCGAGAACATAGGGATGTGCCTGGGCATCATGCCGGTCGCGGGCATCCCGCTGCCGTTCGTCTCGTACGGCGGCTCGTCGATGTTCGCCAACTGGATCGCCATCGGGTTGCTCCAGGCGGTGCGGAGCCAGCGGCCGATAGCGGCCTGAGCACGCCGCGCCGTGCGGCGGCGGGGCCGGTCCGGGACTTCCCGGGCCGGCCCCGCTGTCGTGTCCGGGGGCGCTGTCGTGTCCGGGGCCGGGGTGGGTTTCAGAGCAGGCAGTCGGCGGTGGTGAGGACGGCACGGGTCTGGTGGGCGAGTTGCTCCTGGACGGGCACCCAGCGGGTGCCGAAGCGGTGGCGCAGCCGGTCGAGGCTGTCGGCGACGACGGTGCGGGCGCGGTCGCGGGCGGCCTCGACGCCGGGGCCGCGGGTGTCGGCGAGCAGCCGCAGCAGGATCGACGCGACCCGCAGCGGTACGCGGGCGGCGACCAGTCCGGCGGTGGTCACCCGGGAGGCGGTGAGCGGTTCGGCGCCCCAGCGCTCCAGCCACTCCTCGGCCACCCGCGGGGCGACCGCCAGGCTGGACTCGGCGGTGCGCAGCAGCGGGCCGTACGCCTCGTGGCCGGGCGCCCCGGGCCGGTGCGCGCGGACGGCCGGGAGCAGGGCGGTGAGGTCCGCGGCGCGTGCGGTGAGGTCGCGGGCGGCGGCCGCGAGGGCCTGCGGGCCGGCCGGGTGGCGGTGGGCGTCGCCGACCGCGTCGACGGCCCACATCGGGACCTCCAGCACCGCGGAGACCGCGCCGTACCGGGCCGCGTACGACCAGGTGGACAGCTCGGGCTCGTCCGGCAGGGCCCGGGAGCCGCCGGCGCCCGGAGACGGCATCAGGTAGGTGCCCGGGTCCGGGCTGGCCCAGCCGATCGCGTCGTAGGAGTCCACGTCGAGCGGCACGCCGGCCCGCTGCGCGGAGCGGGCGAAGCGCCCGGCCAGGCCCGGGACGGGGCGGGTGAGCTGGGCGAACGCGCCGCCGAAGTCCACCCCGTGCAGCGAGCACTGGAGGAACGGGCGCAGTTCGTCGATCAGTCCGGTCAGCGCCAGGCTCTCCGGCATCGGCGGGCGGCCGGAGCCGGGGGCGGGCAGCAGCTCGGGCTGCTCCTCGAAGGAGGGGCGGAAGAAGTGCTCGTAGTGGCGCCGCATGGTGAGCGGGCCGTCCAGCCAGCCGGCGTTGAGCGCGGCGCCGTCGGGGTCGAGGCAGAGCAGCAGGTGCCAGGAGAGTCCGGGGCGGGCGGGGCGGTCGAGCAGCACCTCGGCGAGCCGGACGGTCCCGGCGGTGCCGATCGGCTCGTTGGGGTGCGGGCCGCCGACCACCAGGACGGCCCGCGGGCCGCGGTCCACGGAGAGCAGCAGCAGCGGGCGGCCGGCCCGGGAACGGCCCACCTCGCGCAGCCGGCAGCGGTCCGGGTGCCGCAGGGCGAGCCGCCGTGCGGCGGACTCGGCCTGGGCCGGCGTCGGGTAGCGGGCCGGCCGGGTGTCGAGGGTCCGGAGCGGGCGGATCCGCCGACCGGTGTCGGTCATGGTTCTCCTTGCGCCGGTCGTACGGCCGCCGGGGCGCGGGCGTGCGGGTGCGCCGCCGGGCACGGCGTGCGGGCGGGGGGACGGGGGAGGGGGACGGGGCTGGGCGTGGCACCGCAGGCCGGGAACGGCGGCCGTGCGGGGACGGACGGGGCCGTCCGGGGGCGGCCCGTGGAGAGGGAGAGGCGTGCCGGCCGGAAAACCGACGAGGGCCGAGCGTACGACTCAACTTCCTTGTCCGGAAGGGGTGCAGATGTCTTTGGCGGAGCCCTGTCAGTACCGCACGGCCCGTCCGGGCGTGTCAACGGCGGACGGGACCGGCCGACGGGCGCCCACCGCGCGTGCCGGGGCGGGCACCAGCGGGCACGGGAGGCCACCGGTGGGCACCGGTGGACACCGGCGGGTGCGGGCGGAGACCGGCCCGTCCGGGGTCGCGCCGGAGCGCGGAGGGCCCGTGAACCGGGGCAGACGGCCCGTTCCCCGGATTGGGCTACCCTTGAGGGTCACCCCTCCCGTGCCGACTCGCGGCACCGAATCACGTCGTAAGGGTTCCTAGTACATGACTGTCGAATCGGTCTTCCCACGCCTGGAGGCCCTCCTCCCGCACGTCCAGAAGCCGATCCAGTACGTCGGCGGCGAGCTGAACTCGACCGTCAAGGACTGGGACGCCTGCGACGTCCGCTGGGCGCTGATGTACCCCGACGCCTACGAGGTCGGGCTGCCCAACCAGGGCGTCATGATCCTCTACGAGGTGCTGAACGAGCGTGAGGGTGTGCTCGCCGAGCGCACCTACAGCGTCTGGCCGGACCTCGAGGCGCTGATGCGCGAGCACCACGTCCCGCAGTTCACCGTGGACGCCCATCGCCCGGTGAAGGCCTTCGACGTGTTCGGCCTGTCGTTCTCCACCGAGCTCGGCTACACGAACATGCTGACCGCGCTCGACCTGGCCGGCATCCCGCTGGAGGCCAAGGACCGCACCCTCGACGACCCGATCGTCCTGGCCGGCGGCCACGCGGCCTTCAACCCGGAGCCGATCGCGGACTTCATCGACTGCGCCGTGGTCGGCGACGGCGAGCAGGCCGTCCTCGACATCACGGAGATCATCCGGGCCTGGAAGGCCGAGGGCCGCCCGGGCGGCCGGGACGAGCTGCTGCTGCGCCTGGCCCGCACCGGCGGGGTCTACGTCCCCAAGTTCTACGACGTGGAGTACCTGGCCGACGGCCGGATCGGCCGCGTCGTGCCGAACGCCCCCGGCGTGCCGTGGCGGGTGTCCAAGCACACCGTGATGGACCTCGACGAGTGGCCGTACCCGAAGCAGCCGCTGGTCCCGCTCGCCGAGACGGTGCACGAGCGGATGTCCGTGGAGATCTTCCGCGGCTGCACCCGCGGCTGCCGCTTCTGCCAGGCCGGCATGATCACGCGCCCCGTGCGGGAGCGAAGCATCACCGGCATCGGCGAGATGGTGGAGCGCGGGCTCAAGGCGACCGGCTTCGAGGAGGTCGGCCTGCTGTCGCTGTCCAGCGCCGACCACACCGAGATCGGCGACATCGCCAAGGGCCTGGCGGACCGCTACACCGAGGACAAGATCGGCCTGTCGCTGCCGTCCACCCGCGTCGACGCCTTCAACATCGACCTCGCCAACGAGCTGTCCCGCAACGGGCGCCGCTCGGGCCTCACCTTCGCCCCCGAGGGCGGCAGCGAGCGCATGCGCAAGGTCATCAACAAGATGGTGTCGGAGGAGGACCTGATCCGCACCGTCGCCACCGCGTACGGCAACGGCTGGCGCCAGGTGAAGCTGTACTTCATGTGCGGCCTGCCCACCGAGACCGACGAGGACGTGCTCCAGATCGGCGAGATGGCGAAGAACGTCATCCAGAAGGGCCGCGAGGTCACCGGCCAGAACGACATCCGCTGCACCGTCTCCATCGGCGGGTTCGTGCCCAAGCCGCACACCCCGTTCCAGTGGGCCCCGCAGCTGTCCGCCGAGGCCACCGACGCCCGTCTGGCCAAGCTGCGCGACTCCATCCGCGGCGACCGCAAGTACGGCAAGAACATCGGCTACCGCTACCACGACGGCAAGCCGGGCATCGTCGAGGGCCTGCTCTCCCGCGGCGACCGCCGGGTCGGCGCGATCATCCGCGAGGTCTACGAGGACGGCGGCCGCTTCGACGGCTGGCGCGAGTACTTCTCCTACGACCGCTGGATGGCCTGCGCCGAGAAGGGCCTGGCCGGCACCGGCGTCGACGTCGACTGGTACACCACCCGCGAGCGCACCTACGAGGAGGTGCTGCCCTGGGACCACCTGGACAGCGGCCTCGACAAGGACTGGCTCTGGGAGGACTGGCAGGACGCCCTGGAGGAGGTCGAGGTCGACGACTGCCGCTGGACCCCGTGCTTCGATTGCGGCGTGTGCCCGCAGATGGACACCCAGATCCAGATCGGCCCCACCGGCAAGAAGATGCTCCCGCTGACGGTCGTCAACAAGTAGCGCACGTCACACCCGCGACCCCCGGCCGGACCGATTCGGCCGGGGGTCGCGGCGTGCCGGGGAGCGGCGGCTGACCAGGGGCGGAGCGAGGGGGGTGGCGGGGCGCGTACCCTTTGAGGTGACAGAGTCCGGACAGTGGCGGGAAGACGCCACGCCGGACGGGGACAACTGACTAAGGACTGAGCGACCCTGGCACGCCGTACGCCCGACGGTCCGCCGCCCGCGCCGACGGTGCAGCGGATTCGTCTCCGCTACACCAAGCGCGGCCGGCTCCGCTTCACCAGCCACCGCGACTTCCAGCGCGCCTTCGAGCGCGCCCTGCGCCGGTCCGCCGTTCCGATGGCCTATTCGGCCGGCTTCACCCCGCACCCGAAGGTCTCCTACGCGAACGCGGCCCCGACCGGGGTGGCGAGCGAGGCGGAGTACCTGGAGATCGGCCTGGCCGCTGTCCGCGACCCCGAGCAGCTGCGGGCGCAGCTGGACGAGTCGCTGCCGACGGGCCTGGACGTGATCGACGCGGTCGAGGTGCGGACGCCGAACTTCGTGGAGCGCCTGGAGGCCTCCGAGTGGCTGCTCCGGCTGGACGGTGTCGAGCCCGACGCGGCCGCCGACGCGGTCGCGCGCTTCCTCGCCGCCGAGCGGGTCGAGGTCGAGCGCCGCACCAAGAACGGCCTGCGGGTCTTCGACGCGCGGGGCGCGGTGGCGGCGCTGGAAGCCGTCCCGGCCCAGGTCGAGGCCGGTGCGGACGCCGGGGCCGGAACCGACCGCGATGTTCGGACCGGCCGTCCCTGTGCGATACTGCGCCTGGTAGTACGACACGCCACACCAGCCGTACGACCCGACGACGTATTGTCCGGTCTCCGTGTGACGGCCGACCTGGCGCCGCCGGTCCCCGCAGAGGTGACCAGGCTGGCGCAGGGGCCGCTCGACGAGGAGTCCGGCACGGTGACCGACCCGCTGGCGCTCGACCGCGCAGCGGCCCCGGTCGGCTCGGAGCCGGCAGCAGGGCCGCACGCTACCGCGTCCGCCTAGCGGGGGGAGGCCGGGCCCAGTGCCTCACTGGGCCCGACGGTCCTCCAGGGTTCCCGCGGCTCCCCAGGGGAGCGAGCGTCGTCGCAGCGCAGGCCTGCCAACCGGGGCCTGCCGACCAGGAAGGTCGGCCGGTCCGGGACCCCGTCCGGGAGCCACCCGGGGTTGGGGGACGGCGCAGCTTGGGAAAACCTCAGAAGACTGGTCAGACCAGAAGACTTTCGACACCCCGCCGTGTGCGGGGCGCCGAGCGAGACTACGAGCCCCTGTGCGGCCTCGCGTCCGCGCGGCGGCACCGTTCCAAGGGTCCGGTCCAGGCATCGTCGTGATGCCGGCCGCCCAGCGGTGCCGTGCCGTGCCCGGATGCGGAGCCCGGGGGCCTGACGGGAGATCCACCCGCATGCTCGATAACACCGATCCGCAGCAGACTGCGGCCACGGAACAGAACGAAACCGCCGCGACCGGTGGTGAGGGCGCGTCCGCCGCGCCGCCGCGCCGTCGCCGCCGCGCGGTGTCCCGCCCGGCGGGTACCCCGCAGGGTGCGGCCGCCGACGCGGCCGAGACGGTCGTGCCGGCCGAGGCCCCCGCGGCCGCCCCGGCTCCGGCCGTGGAGCCGACGGCCGAGCCGGCCGCCGAGAAGCCCGTCCGGGCCCGCCGTACCCGTAAGCGCGCCGAGGCTCCGGCCGGGGCGCCGGAGGCCACCCCGATCGTGGTGACCGCGCCGGAGGCCGTCGAGGCCCCGGTGGCCGAGGCCCCCGTGAAGGCCGCGAAGGCCTCGAAGACCACCAGGGCCGCCAAGGCCGCGAAGGCGGAGACCGCCGAGCCGACGGCCGAGCCGGCCGCCGAGAAGCCCGTCCGGGCCCGCCGTACCCGCAAGCGCGCCGAGGCGCCCGCCGGTGCCCCCGTGGCCGAGGCCGCGGCCCCCGTCGTCGAGGCGCCGGCCGTCGAGACCCCCGCCGTGGAGGCCCCCGCCGCCGAGCCGGTGGCCGAGGAGGCCCCGGCCGCTCCGGCCCGCCGCCCCCGCCGCCGTCGCGTGGTCGAGGCCGCGCCGGTCGTCGAGGCCCCGGTGGCGGAGCCCGCCGCCGAGGAGCCGCAGGCCGAGGAGCCCGCCGTCGCGGAGGAGCCCGAGGAGGAGGCCGTCGAGGCCCCCGCCGCCGCGCCGGCCGCCCGGCCCGCCGCTGCCGCCCCGGCCGCCGAGGCCGAGCCGCCCCACCGGGTGCGCCGCCGTGCGGTCCGCCCGGCCACCGCCGTCTTCCAGGCGCCGGTGTTCCAGGAGCCCGCCTCCTTCGTCGCGCCGTCCGCTCAGGCGGCACAGGCCGCGCCGTCCGCTCCGGCGGCGCAGGCCGCTCCGCAGCAGCCCGCCGCCGCCCCGGCGAAGGCCGAGGCTCCGGCCGCGGCCCCGGTGCAGGCCGGGCGCGAGGAGGAGGACGACGAGTTCGAGTACAGCGGTGTCGGCCGTCGCCGCCGGGTCCGCACCCGGGTCGAGCCGACCCGTCGCAAGTCGGGCGCCCAGGCTCCGGTGAAGGCCGCCGCGAAGGCCGCCAAGGCCGCGGCGAAGGCGCCGGTCGCGGCGCCCGTCGTCGAGGTCCCGGTCGTCGAGGCGCCCGCCGTCGAGGCCCCCGCCGCCGGTCCGGAGACCGAGGACGAGTGGGAGGACGGCCGTCCGTCGCGCCGTCGCCGCCGGGGCGGTCGCCGCCGTCGCCGCGGTGAGGCCGAGGAGTTCGAGGCCGCCGAGGCCGTCGAGACCGAGCAGTCCGTCGAGGAGTCGGCCGAGGCCGTCGCCGAGGAGGAGGGCGAGGAGGACGACGACCTGGCCGCCGGCCTGTCCTCGTCGCGCCGCCGTCGTCGCCGTCGCCGGCGCAGCGGTGAGGCCGGCGCCGTCGAGACCTCCGAGACCACCGAGGACGGCGTCCGTACGGTGGTGAAGGTGCGCGAGCCGCGCCGCCGTTCCACCGAGCCGTCGTTCGACCCGGACGAGGTGCAGTCCATCAAGGGCTCGACCCGTCTGGAGGCCAAGAAGCAGCGCCGCCGCGAGGGCCGCGAGCTGGGCCGCCGCCGGGTGCCGATCATCACCGAGGCCGAGTTCCTGGCCCGCCGCGAGTCGGTCGAGCGCGTCATGGTGGTGCGCCAGAGCGGCCAGCGGACCCAGATCGGCGTCCTCGAGGACGGCGTGCTGGTCGAGCACTACGTCAACAAGGAGCAGGCCACCTCGTACGTCGGCAACGTCTACCTGGGCAAGGTCCAGAACGTGCTGCCGTCGATGGAGGCCGCCTTCGTCGACATCGGCAAGGGCCGCAACGCGGTGCTGTACGCCGGCGAGGTCAACTTCGGCGCGCTGGGCCACGGCGGCCCGCGCCGGATCGAGTCGGTGCTGAAGTCCGGCCAGTCCGTGCTGGTGCAGGTCTCCAAGGACCCGATCGGCCACAAGGGCGCCCGCCTGACCAGCCAGATCTCGCTGCCCGGCCGCTACCTGGTGTACGTGCCCGAGGGCTCGATGACCGGCATCTCGCGCAAGCTCCCGGAGAACGAGCGCGCCCGGCTGAAGCAGATCCTCAAGAAGATCGTCCCGGACGACGCGGGCGTCATCGTGCGCACCGCCGCCGAGGGCGCCTCCGAGGAGGAGCTGACCCGCGACGTCCAGCGCCTCCAGCAGCAGTG
The DNA here is from genome assembly GCF_042883725.1 of Kitasatospora sp. NPDC058184. Classification (NCBI taxonomy): domain Bacteria; kingdom Bacillati; phylum Actinomycetota; class Actinomycetes; order Kitasatosporales; family Streptomycetaceae; genus Kitasatospora; species Kitasatospora sp. NPDC058184. The sequence continues at coordinate 196,751 of NZ_JBHVVE010000013.1, read as the reverse complement.
GGAGGACATCCAGAAGAAGGCCGCGACCGGCAACGCCCCGGCGCTGCTGTACGGCGAGCCGGACATGACCGTCCGGGTCGTCCGCGACATCTTCAACGAGGACTTCACCAAGGTCATCGTCTCCGGCGACGAGGCGTGGAAGACCATCCACGAGTACGTCTCCAACGTGGCCCCGGACCTCGCCGAGCGGCTCCAGCGGTGGACCTCCGAGGTGGACGTGTTCGCCACCTACCGGATCGACGAGCAGCTGATGAAGGCGCTGGACCGCAAGGTCTGGCTGCCCAGCGGCGGTTCGCTGGTGATCGACCGCACCGAGGCGATGGTCGTCATCGACGTCAACACCGGGAAGTTCGTCGGCCAGGGCGGCAACCTGGAGGAGACGGTCACCCGGAACAACATCGAGGCGGCCGAGGAGATCGTGCGCCAGCTGCGGCTGCGCGACCTCGGCGGCATCATCGTGATCGACTTCATCGACATGGTGCTGGAGTCCAACCGCGACCTGGTGCTGCGCCGCCTGCTGGAGTGCCTGGGCCGGGACCGGACCAAGCACCAGGTGGCCGAGGTCACCTCGCTGGGCCTGGTCCAGATGACCCGCAAGCGGGTCGGCCAGGGCCTGCTGGAGTCCTTCTCCGAGCCGTGCGTGCACTGCAACGGCCGCGGCGTGATCGTCCACATGGAGCAGCCGAGCGCCCACGTCCACACCCCCGTGGTGGCGGGCGAGGCCGGTGCGGGCAGCGGCAAGCGCCGTCGCCGGGGCAAGGGCGGCGCGGGCCACGAGGAGCCGCAGGCCGTCGAGGCCGCGGTGGCCGTGGCGGCCGAGCCGGTCGCGGTGGAGGCCTTCGCCGAGCCGGCCGAGCCGGTGCGCGAGGAGATCGAGGGCCAGCTGGCCCTGGAGGTCCCGGGCGTCGAGGCCCCGGCCGAGGCGGCTCCCGCCGTCACGGCCCCGGTCGTCGAGGCTCCCGTGGCGGAGGCCCCGGCCGCCGCTCCGGCGGGCCGTCCGCGCCGCCGCGCGGTGCGCAAGGCGACCGCTCCGGCGGGCTCCCCGGGCACCGCCGAGATCGTGGTGCTCCAGGCCAAGGCCGAGGCGGCGCTGGAGGCGGCCCTGGAGGCCGCCGCCCCGGCGGTCGCGGAAGCCGCGGCCGAGGCCGTCGCCGAGGCGCCGGGTGAGCCGGTCGTGGCCGCGGAGGCCGCGGTCGTCGCCGAGGCTCCGGAGGCCGTCGAGGCACCGGAGACCGCCGAGGCCGTCGAGGCCGCCGCCGAGGAGGCGCCGGCACCGAAGAAGCGGGCCGCCCGCAAGACCGCCGCGAAGAAGACCGCCGCCAAGAAGACCACCACGGCGGCCAAGAAGACCACCGCCCGCAAGACCGCCACCAAGCGGACGAGCGCGGCGGCCAAGAAGGCCGCGGCCGCCGAGGGTGATACGGCGTCCGAGTAGTGCCCACGCCCCGGGGCGGGAGTGATCCCGCCCCGGGCCGTACGGGCCGGTTTGCCCCCCGGGCGGCCGGTCCGTATTCTTGACCATCGGCGTGTCTACGCCATTGCTCCCGAGCACATCACCTTCCCGAGGTCACCGCGTTCGCGCGGAGGGCCGGGGAGAGGCTCCTGTGTCCGTACCCAGGTGGCTGGCGTCGGGGGTTCCGACCGAGCAAGGAAAGCAGGTACCGCATGTACGCGATCGTTCGCGCAGGCGGCCGCCAGCACAAGGTCGCCGTCGGCGACGTGCTGGAGATCGACCGTATCGAGGCCAAGCCGGGTGACTCGGTCGAGCTCTCGACCATCCTCGTCGTCGACGGTGACGCTGTCACCTCCGACCCGTGGGTCCTGGCCGGCGTGAAGGCTCACGCCGAGGTGGTCGACCAGACCAAGGGTGACAAGATCGTCATCCTGCGTTACAAGAACAAGACCGGCTACCGCCGCCGTCAGGGTCACCGTCAGCAGCACACCGCGGTGCGCATCACCAGCATCGACTCGGTCAGCAAGTAAGGGGATAGCGAAAAATGGCACACAAGAAGGGCGCAAGCTCTACTCGTAACGGCCGTGACTCGAACGCCCAGCGCCTCGGCGTGAAGCGCTTCGGTGGCCAGGTCGTCTCCGCCGGCGAGATCCTCGTCCGCCAGCGCGGCACCCACTTCCACCCGGGTGCCGGTGTCGGCCGCGGTGGCGACGACACCCTGTTCGCGCTGACCGCCGGTGCGGTGCAGTTCGGCACCCGTCGTGGCCGCAAGGTCGTCAACATCGTGGCCGTCGAGGCCTGAGTCCCCGCGGACTCCCGAGTCTGAGAAGACCCACCGGGTCGGGACAAGACTCACAGTGAAGGGTGGGCCGGAATTCTCCGGTCCACCCTTCACGCTTTACGCAGGTAGCAAGCAGACTCTCGCGCACTGGAGGCACACCCATGACCACCTTCGTGGACCGCGTCGAACTTCACGTCGCCGCGGGTAACGGGGGCCACGGCTGCGCCTCCGTGCACCGCGAGAAGTTCAAGCCGCTCGGCGGCCCGGACGGCGGCAACGGCGGGGAGGGCGGCAGCGTCATCCTCACCGTGGACTCGCAGGTCACCACCCTGCTGGAGTACCACCACTCGCCCAAGCGCAAGGCCACCAACGGCAAGCCCGGCGCGGGCGGCCACCGCACCGGCGCGGACGGCGAGGACCTCGTCCTGCTGGTGCCGGACGGCACCGTGGTGCTGGACCGCAAGGGCAACGTGCTGGCCGACCTGGTCGGCCACGGCACCAGCTTCGTCGCGGCCCAGGGCGGCCGCGGCGGCCTCGGCAACGCCGCGCTGGCCTCGGCCCGCCGCAAGGCGCCCGGCTTCGCGCTGCTCGGCGAGCCCGGCGAGGCCCGTGACATCGTCATGGAGCTCAAGTCCGTCGCCGACGTGGCCCTGGTCGGCTACCCGAGCGCCGGCAAGTCCTCGCTGATCTCGGTGCTCTCGGCCGCCAAGCCGAAGATCGCGGACTACCCGTTCACCACCCTGATCCCCAACCTGGGCGTGGTCACCGCGGGCGACACCGTCTACACCATCGCCGACGTGCCCGGCCTGATCCCGGGCGCCAGCCAGGGCCGCGGCCTGGGCCTGGAGTTCCTGCGCCACGTCGAGCGCTGTTCGGTGCTGGTGCACGTGCTGGACTGCGCCACCCTGGAGCCCGGCCGCGACCCGCTGACCGACCTGGAGACCATCGAGGCCGAGCTCGCCGAGTACGGCGGTCTGGAAGACCGTCCGCGCCTGGTCGCGCTCAACAAGGTGGACGTCCCGGACGGCCAGGACATCGCCGACCTGACCCGCGCCTCCCTGGAGGAGCGCGGCTACCGGGTGTTCGAGGTCTCCGCCGCCTCCCGCAAGGGCCTGCGCGAGCTGAGCTTCGCCGTGGCCGGGATCGTCGCCGAGGCGCGCGCCGCCAAGCCGGCCGAGGAGTCGACCCGGATCGTGCTGCGGCCCAAGGCCGTCGACGACGCCGGCTTCACCATCACCGAGGAGGACGGCGCGTACCGCATCCGCGGCGTCAAGCCGGAGCGCTGGGTCCGCCAGACCGACTTCAGCAACGACGAGGCCGTCGGCTACCTCGCCGACCGGCTGGCCCGCCTCGGGATCGAGCAGGAGCTGTGGAAGATCGGGGCGCACGAGGGCGACACCGTCATCATCGGCCCCGAGGAGAACGCCGTCGTCTTCGACTGGGAGCCGACCATGGCCGCCGGTGCCGAGATGCTCGGCCGCCGTGGTGAGGACCACCGCTTCGAGACCCCGCGCCCGGCGGTCGACCGCCGTCGCGAGAAGCAGAAGGGCCGGGACGCGGCCGAGTCCGAGTTCCTCGCCTTCGAGGCGCTCTCCAGCGGCCGCCAGGCCGCCATCGAGGGCGACGACGACGAGGACTGAGGATTGAGGACTGAGGACCGCTGACCGGTCCGGTCCGGACGGCCCCCGCCACCTGTCGAGGTGGCGGGGGCCGTCCGCGTGTCCGGCGGTGACGGGGCGTCACTTGGTCCAGGAGGCCTGGAGCTTCAGCGGGTCGGCCAGGTCGGTGTAGCCGACGGCGGCCGGGGTGTTGCCGGGGGTGGAGATGATGGTGCAGCCCTTGACCTCGGCGCCCTTGGCCACGCCCTGGAACTTCGCGCCGGTGCACTTGGGCAGCGGGGTCGCGGCGGTCAGGACGTTGACGCCCTTCTTGCCCGTGGTGTCGAAGAGCACGAGCTTCGAGTCCGGGGCGGTGAAGGAGAGGCTGGCGTCCCCGAGGTTCTTGATGGTGTAGCTGACGTACATCGGGGTGCGGCCTTCCAGGCCGACGATGCTGATCTTGGCGGCGGTGAAGTCCTGCGCCGAACCGGCCTCGATGCCGGCGATGGTGACCTCCAGCTTGGTGGCGACCTTGGAGGTCTTGTCGGCGAAGTCCACGGTGGCGCTCTGGCCGACCTTCACGCTGGTGGCGGCCGCCGGGACGGCTCCGGCGCCCGCCGCGCCGGCCGTGCCGGCCCCGCCCGCCGCACCGGAGGGGGCCGCGCCCGAGGGGGCCGCGGTCGAACCGCCGGCCGCGCCCCCGGCGGTGGCACCCGGGGTCGCGCCGGTCTGGGGCGCGCCGGTCTGGGCCGGGGCCGCGCCGGTGGCGCCGCCGGTACCGGCCGGGGTGTCCGGGTTGTCCGGCCCGCAGGCCGCGAGCGAGAGGGCGGTGGCCGCCGCGAGCGCGGCGACGGTCAGCTTGGTGGTGTACGAACGCATGGTGCGCATTTCTCCTGGGCGCACGGCCGCGACCGTTGCCGGCCTTTGCCCAGTGCGGCGCCGCCCGTCGTGACAGGAAGGGTCGATGACGACATGGGTACAGCGGGCAAGAAGCCGTCCCCCGATCTGGCTTGCGGTCAGGGACCATACCAGCCATCCGGCTTGGCGGGCGGCCCGTGGCGGCCCGTACCGGATCCGGTCCATCCGGTGAAACACCCCGCCGGTGACCTGCGGGGATCGCGTAGATTTCGGGGGTGACGGCCGGGCCCGGGCCCCGCCGTACCCGCACCACACCGGAAGGGCGTACAGCGAGATGAGCGAGGACCCTCTGCGGGAGGAGGTGCTGACCGCACGACGGATCGTCGTCAAGGTCGGCTCCTCGTCCCTGACCACGGCGACCGGCGGCCTGGACGCCGACCGCGTCGACGCCCTGGTGGACGCGCTCGCCAAGCTGCGCGGCCGCCCCGAGGCCCCGGAGGTGGTGCTGGTCTCCTCCGGCGCGATCGCCGCCGGGCTCGCCCCGCTCGGCCTGGACCGCCGGCCCAAGGACCTGGCCCGCCAGCAGGCCGCCGCCAGCGTCGGCCAGGGCTTGCTGGTCGCCCGCTACACCGCCTCCTTCGCCCGGTACGGCATCCGGGTCGGCCAGGTGCTGCTCACCGCCGAGGACGCCAGCCGGCGTGCCCACTACCGCAACGCGTACCGCACCCTGGACCAGCTGTTGGCGATGGGCGCGATGCCGATCGTCAACGAGAACGACACCGTCGCCACCGCCGAAATCAAGTTCGGCGACAACGACCGGCTGGCCGCCCTGGTCGCCCACCTGGTCCGCGCCGACCTGCTCGTACTGCTCTCCGACGTGGACGGCCTGTACGACGGCGACCCGTCCCGCCCCGGCACCAGCCGGATCGCCGAGGTGCGCGGCCCGCAGGACCTCGACGGCATCGAGATCGGCAGCGCCGGCAAGGCCGGCGTCGGCACCGGCGGCATGGTCACCAAGGTCGAGGCGGCCCGGATCGCCACCGGCGCCGGCATCCCGGTCGTGCTCACCGCCGCCAGCCAGGCCGCCGACGCGCTGGCCGGCCGGCCCACCGGCACGCTCTTCCTGCGCACCGGCAGCCGCACCTCCGACCGGATGCTCTGGCTGGCCCACGCGAGCAGCCCGCGCGGGGCGCTGCACCTGGACGAGGGCGCCGTCCGGGCGGTCGTCTCCGGCGGCGCCTCGCTGCTGCCCGCCGGGGTCACCAAGGTCGACGGGGAGTTCGCCGCGGGTGATCCGGTGGACCTTCTTGCCGAAAACGGCCACATCGTGGCTCGCGGACTGGTCAACTTTGATGCGAGGGAGTTGCCCCGCCTGCTCGGCCGGTCCACCCGCGACCTGGCCCAGGAGTTCGGCGCCGCGTACGAGCGCGAGGTCGTCCACCGCGACGACCTGGTCGTTCTGCGCGGTTGACCGGCCCGGTTGACCGTGCCGGGGCCTGCCCCGGCACCGGCCGCCCGGCCGATCGGCGCCGCGCGGACGGCGGGCCGCTCCGTACCGGGAGCGGCCCGGCCGCGGGCGAGGAGGGGCGCAGCCGTACCGGTCGGCCGAGGGCCGACGGGGCCGGTGGGGACGACACGACATCGCCGAACAGGAGGCCGCCGGTGGAACGCAGGCGCGAGGCAGCGCTGACCGCAGGGACCGCGGGCCGGCGGCTGACCAGCATCGACGGCGGACGCGGGGACGGCCCCGCCGAGCCGGCCGGTCCGCCGACGCAGCGGCCCGGCGGGATGCGCGGGATGCGGCCCGAACTCGACCGGGCGGCCCAGCCGCCCACCGTGCCCGAGCAGGCGCGGCTGTGGCACGTGGTGCTGAGCGTGGCCGGGCAGGTCACCCCGCTGTCCGCGCTGCGCGCCTCGCTGGAGCAGCTGGCGCACGACCACTCGTTCTTCCTGACCGCCCGCTACGCGGCCGACCACGCCGAGATCCGCTACTGGGAGCAGGCCCGGGACCTGCACGACGCGGCGGCCATCGCGCTGCGGCTGTGGGGCGAGCACAAGGTCACCTCGAACCTGCCGCCCTGGGAGATCGTCGGGCTGGAGGTGGTCGACCGGGCGACGTACCACAAGCGGGTGGCGGAGGGCTTCGGCGAGCCGCCGCCGCACCTGGGCGGCGTGCACCCGTACTGAGCGCCCGGACCGAACGCCGGACCGAACGCCGGACCGAACGCCGTACCGAGCTGTCTCACCGGGCGAAATGCCGCCCGGGCGGGGCGGGCGCAGTCGCTACCCTTGGCGGCATGACCAGCGATCTCGCCACCGCCGACAGCCCCGTCCTCGCCGTAGCGCGCCGAGCCCGGGAGGCCGCCGCCGCGCTCGCCCCGCTGCCGCGCGGCGCGAAGGACGCCGCGCTGCTGGCGGTCGCGGACGCGCTGGTGGCCCGCAGCGCGGAGATCGTCGCGGCCAACGCCGAGGACGTGGAGCGGGCCCGGGCGGCCGGCACGGCCGAGTCGGTGATCGACCGGCTGACCCTGACCGACGAGCGGATCGCCGCGATCGCCTCCGACGTGCGCGACGTGGCCGGCCTGCCCGACCCGGTCGGCGAGGTGGTGCGCGGCTACACCCTGCCCAACGGCCTGGACGTGCGGCAGGTCCGGGTGCCGCTCGGCGTGGTCGGCATCATCTACGAGGCCCGCCCGAACGTCACCGCGGACGCCGCCGCGCTCTGCCTCAAGTCCGGCAACGCGGTGCTGCTGCGCGGCTCCGCCTCGGCCTACCGCTCCAACAGCGCGCTGGTCGCCGTGGTGCGCGACGCCGTCGCCGCGGCCGGGCTGCCCGCCGACGCGGTCCAGCTGGTGCCGGGGGAGAGCCGGGAGTCGGTGCGGGAGCTGATGCGCGCCCGCGGCTACGTGGACGTGCTGATCCCGCGCGGCGGCGCCTCGCTGATCCGCACCGTGGTCGAGGGCTCCACCGTCCCGGTGATCGAGACCGGCACCGGCAACTGCCACGTCTACGTGGACGCCGAGACCGACCTGGCGATGGCCGTCGGCATCCTGCTGAACTCCAAGGCGCAGCGGGTCAGCGTCTGCAACTCCGCCGAGACGCTGCTGGTCCACCAGGACGTCGCGGACGCCTTCCTGCCGCTCGCGCTGGCGGCGCTCGCCGGGGCCGGGGTCACCGTGCACGGCGACGAGGCGGTGCTGAAGGCCGCCGAGGGCGGACCGGCCACCGTGGTGCCGGCCACCGACGAGGACTGGGGCACCGAGTACCTCTCGCTGGACCTGGCCGCCGCCGTGGTGCCCTCGCTGGACGCCGCCGTCGAGCACATCCGCCGCTGGTCCTCCGGCCACACCGAGGCGATCGTCACCACTTCGCAGGCCGCCGCCCGCCGCTTCACCCGGTTGGTGGACTCCACCACGGTGGCCGTCAACGCCTCCACCCGCTTCACCGACGGCGGCGAGTTCGGCTTCGGCGCGGAGATCGGCATCTCCACCCAGAAGCTGCACGCCCGCGGCCCGATGGGCCTGCCCGAGCTGACCAGCACCAAGTACATCGTCACTGGTGACGGGCACGTGCGGGGCGAGGCCGCGCAGACCGTGGGCGGCGGGGTCGAGTAGGCGCGCAGGCCGCAGGCCGCGGACGGCCGCCGGGCGGCGCGCACGGGGCGTCCGTCACACGTGCGACGGACCAACTGCCGGGAGCCACAGACAAATCGTCCGGCCGGTAATACGCTGAATCCGTGGCTGAGGATGTGGGGGGCTTCCCGTACCCCGACGGCTCCGACCACGGTGGTGCGGACGACGAGTTCGCCACCGTGGTCTTCGACGAGGCCTTCGTCCGGTCCGCCGCCGTGCACGAGCCGACCGCCAAGGAGCGGCAACTCGCCGCCGCCGAGGCCCGGTTCGAGCCGGACGCCGCGGGGCCGGGCTGGGGCCGTGACGTTCCGGCCGGGGACGGGCTGCCGCTGGAGCTGCGCCCGTACCCGAGCGGACTCGACGCGGACCACCTCTACCCCGACCCCTGGTCGGGGCCGGGCCGGGCGGCCGACCGCCGGGTCCGGCGGTGGCGGCGCGGTGACGACCCGGTGCGCGTCCCCGGGCGGTACGTGGCCCAGCAGCGGTGGCACCGGCCGGTGGCCTGGGTGCTCGCCGTGATCATGGGGGTGAGCCTGGTGGCGGTCGCCGTCGCGGCGATCTACCAGGGGGTGGGCGGCCCCTCGGGCACGCCCCGGCGCCCCCAGTCCGGCAGCAGCAGCACCGGGGTGGCCCCCGGGCAGGCCCCGGCGGAGCCCCCGCTGGTGGTCACGGCGCCTGCGGGCTAGTCCGAGCGCCCGGGGGCGCACGCCCCGGGGCGGTGGTCACGGAGCGTTCCCGGGAATGTGCGCCCGGACCCTCGTGGCGGCGCTGGTGTCCGCCTACCCTGGTGGTGTGGGTGACCCGCGAGAGCCTCCTGAGGGGACGCCCGAGGGCGGTTCCGGCAACGAGGACGAATTCCGGTCCGTCGTGTTCGACGAATCGTTCGTGCGGGCTGCCCGCATCCAGGAACTCTCCGCCCGGGAGCGGCTGGCGGGCTCCTTCGGCAAGGCCACCCGGTCGCGGGTGCGGTTCGGCCCGCTGGGCACCGTCCCGCGCCAGGCGCTCATCCTGCTGCTGCTCATCCTGCTCGCCTTCGGGGCCGCGGTGTACTTCGGGGTGAGCTCGCCGAAGGGCACCGCGGTGCGGCCCGAGGGCAGCCAACTGACCGTCAGCCTGGTCGCGTTGAGCCCGGCGTCGGCCGTCCACCCGGTCGCCGACCCGGCGGACCCGTTCGCCGCGCTGCCGCTCGGGTACGGGGACGGCACGATCGGGCTGAACACCCCGACCGGCGCCGCCACCGGGAACTTCGGCCGGGTCGAGGTGGCCAAGGCGCTCGACACCGTCCAGCGCTACCTGGTCGCCTCCTCGCTCTCCCCGGCGACGCTGGTCCAGGGCGCCACCGCCGACGTACGGGTCTTCGTCACGCCCGGTGAGCAGGCGGAGTTCGACGCGAGCGTGGCGCAGCCGGTGGACGACCGCCACCACGCGGTGACCGGCTGGATGGTCCGCTTCGACCCGGCACAGGTCGCGCTGGCCTCGAACACCGTGAAGGTGGTCGGCGCGATGCGGATCGACGAGGCGGACAGCGGGACGCTGCAGATCACCACCGACCACACCTTCGTCTACGCGCTCAAGCCGGCCGGCGCCCCGGCCGGGGCGCCGGTCACCCTGGAGACCGTGCGGCGGCAGCTGACCTTCGAGTTCGACCGGGTGGACCTGGCCTCGGGGCAGCTGCGGCTGGTGGACTCGGTGGTGCAGGCCGGGCCGGAGCCCTGCGGCGCCTCGATGGCGGGCTTCCTGCAGCCGGTGCTGGCCACCGCGCAGGGCACGGCGGTCACGCCGCCGGCGCCGGTCGACCCCGGCAACCACGCCCGGCCGGGCTGGCAGGTGTGCGAGGTGCTGGCGGGCGGCTGAGGCGCCCGGGCCGTGGAACGCGACGGCGGCCGGTGCCCCGGGCGGGACGCCGGCCGCCGTCGCGGCTCGCGGTCGTGGTCGGTCGCGGTGGGTCAGCTGCCGTCGTGGTCTGCGGAGCCGTTGCGGCTGCCGTTGCCGCTGCTGCCGCCTCCGGTGAAGGTGTCGCGGAGCTTGCCGCCGACCGTCGCGGCGCCGCCGGCCACGTCCCGCAGCAGGCCCATCAGCGGGTCCTTGCTCTCCTTGACCGAGGTCGTGTAGTGCTCGGCGGCGGCCTTCCACTGCTCGGTGACCGAGGTGTCCGGGTCGTCCGAGCGGCGCGGGTAGGCGCCGGCCATGATCGAGCGGTAGTCGTCGCTCTCCGCCCACTTCTTCAGCTGGGCGACCCGGACCACCGCGAAGGGGTGGGTCTGCGGCAGCAGCTGGAGCACCTTGAGCACGCCGTCGCGCAGGTCGCCGGCCTTCTCGTACTCCTCGGCCTGCTCCAGGAAGGCGTCGACGTTCATCTCGGCCAGGTTGTGGCCGCCGGCCAGCTTCATCAGGGCCCGCATGGACGCCTGGAGGTCCTGCCCGGCGAGCAGGCCGGCCCGGTCGCTGGACAGCTCCGCCTTGCGGAACCACTCCTTGAGCGCGGTGATGATCGCGGTGATCGCCAGGTTGCCGAGCGGCACCCACGCGATCCGGGTGGCGATGTTGGTGAGGATCATCAGCATCGTCCGGTAGACGGCGTGGCCGGACATCGCGTGGCCGACCTCGTGGCCGATGACGGAGCGCAGCTCCTCCTCGTCCAGCAGCTCGACCAGGCCGCTGGTGATCACGATGACCGGGGTGTCGATGCCGATGCAGTACGCGTTGACCGTCGGGTCCTGGGAAACGTACAGGTCGGGGACCTGCTCCAGGTCGAGCACGTAGGCGGCGTCGCGCACCATGTCGTGCAGCTCCGGGAACTGGCGCTCGGAGGTCTTCACCGCGGTGGCCAGGAACATCAGCCGGATCGCCCGCTCGGAGACCAGTCCGGCGAGCTTCTTCAGGATGTCGTCGAAGCCGGTCAGCCTGCGCAGTGCGACCAGGGCCGAGCGGTCCGCCGGGTGCTCCCAGGCCCGGGTGGAGATCCCGGGGAAGCGCTCGCGGCGGCGGCTCGGCGTCTTCGAGGTCGTGTCGGTCATGGTGTGAGTACCTCCTGGTCGACGGCGGCCGCGGCCCGCTGGCCCGCCCCCCGCTGGTCTTCGCCTGCAACGACTGTCTGTGCAACGTGCGCGGTTGCGTACTCGTCCCCGGGGTCAGCGTACGCGCGGTCCGCGCGGTGGGCGCCGGGGCCGGGGGGCTCCGCCGGTGTGAGGCCGGTTTACCCTGAGGCCTGGACGACCGAGACCGGACCCGGCCGCGGTACCGAGCAGTACGAGGAGCCCCCGCAGATGTCCACCGACACGCTTGTCAGCCTGGCCGCGCCCATCTCCGACGAGTCCGGCCCCGGCCTGTTCCTGCGGATCATCGTGGTCGCGTCCTTCGTGGGCATCGGCCTGCTGATCTGGATCATGGCCCGCGCCTTCAAGAACAACTAGGGCCGGTCGTTCCCCGGGGCCGTCCCAGGTCCGTTCCCGGGGGCCGTCCCCGGTCCGTTCGCCGGGGCCCGGGCCCGTTCGCCGGTCGCTCCCTCGGCCCGCGCTCACGCCCGGTCAGCGGCGGTGGGCCGCCGAGCGGTTGCCGTGTAACCCCCCGTACGATGACGGGTGGGCCCTCACCCGGCCCGGAACAACCCCCAGGTCCGTTCACCGAGCCGAGAAGGTCCCGCCGACCATGAGCACTGCTGCCGCACTCCCCGTTCTGAACCTGCTCGCCGAGGGCGAGGGGGGCAACCACGACAGTCTGAACCCGGCCCTGACCGGTGGCGCCGCACTGGTCATCCTGCTGGTCCTGCTCTTCATCACCACCCGCTTCAACCGGGACCGCTGAGCCGGGGCCTGGGGCCGCTCGGGGAGCGTCCGGCCACCGGCCGGACGCTCCCTCACGCGTCTGCGGAGAACCCCCACCCGGCCGTTCCCGCACCGTAACGCGTGTCGCGTAAGGTGTGGCGGCATGGGAGAGCAGGCCGGGAATCCCGGCGGACCGGAACCGGTGAAGAAGCGCCTCGGCGTGATGGGCGGCACCTTCGACCCGATCCACCACGGCCACCTCGTCGCCGCCAGTGAGGTCGCGAGCGCGTTCCACCTGGACGAAGTGATCTTCGTGCCGACCGGGCAGCCATGGCAGAAGAGCGACCGGCACGTCACTCCGGCCGAGGACCGCTACCTGATGACGGTCATCGCCACCGCCGAGAACCCGCAGTTCTCGGTCAGCCGGATCGACATCGACCGCGAGGGCCCGACGTACACCGTCGACACCCTGCGCGACCTGCACGCCCTGCACCCGGACGCCGACCTCTTCTTCATCACCGGCGCCGACGCGCTCGCCCAGATCCTGTCCTGGCGCGACTCCGACGAGCTCTTCTCGCTGGCCCACTTCATCGGATGCACCCGCCCGGGGCACACTCTGTCGGACGCCGGGCTTCCGGTGGGCGGGGTCTCCCTGGTGGAGGTCCCGGCGCTGGCCATCTCCTCCACGGACTGCCGCAACCGGGTCGCCAAGGGCGAACCGGTCTGGTACCTCGTCCCGGACGGCGTGGTCCGCTACATCGACAAGCGGGCGCTGTACGCGCCGCGCGGGGACTGATCCGGGAGCGGTGCATGACTGATCGCAGCGACGGCCGGCGGCCGGAGGACTGGTCCACCGGGCAGTACCAGCAGCCGTACCAGGGCTACCAGCAGCCGCAGGACCCGCAGCAGCCGCAACAGCAGCCGCAGGCGCAGGCGCAGTCGTACGAGCAGCAGCAGTACGAGCAGCAGTACGACCAGTACGGGCAGCCGGTGTACGGGCAGGGCGCGTACGGCTACCAGCAGCAGGGCTACCAGGGGTACGACGGGTACCAGCAGGGCGGGCAGTTCCCGCAGCAACAGCCGTACGAGCAGCAGCAGTACGACCAGTACGGGCAGCCGGTGTACGGGCAGGGCACGTACGTCTACCAGCAGCAGGGCTACCAGGGGTACCAGGAGCAGCCGTACCAGGCGGCCGCCCCGGTCGTGACCGAACCGCAGGCGCCGTCGCAGGCGCAGGAACCGGTGCAGGCCGAGCCGGCCGCGGCCGCGGCGGTCGCACCGGCGCGTCCGCGGGTGCCCCGGCCGGCCGCCGAGCCGGTGCCGGCCAAGGCCGAGCCGCCGTCCGAGCAGGTCGCCGGGGCGAGGGCCGGGAAGGCGGGGAAGGCCGGGAAGGGCGGGAAGGGCGGCGGCAAGGCGCCCGACGACAGCTACACCACGGGGGAGTTCACCTTCGTCGACGAGGAGGCGGAGGAGACCGAGGACGTCATCGACTGGCTGAAGTTCGCCGAGTCCCGCAGCGAGGTGCGCGCCGAGCGCCGCCGCAAGCTGCGCAACCGGCTGATCGGCCTCGGTGCGGTGGTGGCGCTGGCCGCCGCCGGCGTCGGCGGGTACCTCTTCCTCACCGGCGGCAAGCCGACCGCGGCCGCCGCCGCCGGCGGGCGCCAGGTCAACGTCGTCCACCTGCGCGACCTCCAGGGCAAGGTGTCCAGCGCGCTGCTGGTCAACGACGCCTCCGGGAAGAAGGGCACGCTGCTGCTGCTGCCCGACACCCTGCGGCTGCCCGGCCCGGGGGACCCGCCGGTCACCACGGTCGGCCAGTCCATGGACGGCATCGGCGCCTCGGCGACCCGCGACGGCCTGTCCACCGTGCTCGGCGCCCCGGTGGCCGGCACCTGGCGGCTGGACACCCCGTACCTGGAGCTGCTGGTCTCCCAGCTCGGCGGCGTCCGGGTGGACACCAACGCCGAGACCCACGAGGGCGGCAAGCCGGACGGCAAGCTGCTGTCCGCGGCGGGCAAGAACACCATGCTCAGCGGGAAGGCCGCGGTCGCCTACGCCACGCTGCAGAACCCCGGCGAGAACCGGGACGCCCAGCTGGCCCGGTTCGGGCAGGTCATGGACGCGCTGGTGCGCGCCATGCCGACCGAGTTCAAGGACGCCAAGGACGACGTGCACCGGATGAACGCGGTGCTCGACCCCTCGCTGCCCGAGGACGCCCTCGCCGGGGTGCTCGTCCAGCTCTCCCAGCAGGCGAAGGACGGCCACTTCGGCACCACCGCGCTGACCGTCAAGCCGGACGGCAGCCTGGACGAGGCGACCGCGGGCAAGCAGGTCAAGGACGTGCTGGGCGGCACCGTGAAGTCCGCGGCCGCCGGCGACGCCCCGGTCCGGGTCGCGGTCCAGGACTCCAGCGGCAACGACGCGGCGGCGGCCGCCGTACAGGTCCAGATCGTCAACTCCGGTCTGACCTTCATCCCGGGCGGGGCCAAGGGCGCCCCGCAGGCCACCAGTGAGATCCGCTACACCGACGACGCCCGGCAGGGCGCGGCGAAGTCGCTGGCGACCAGCCTCGGGCTGCCGGACACGGCGGTGAAGAAGGTGACCGGCGACACCCAGAACGCGGACCTGCTGGTGGTGCTCGGCAAGGACTACCAGCCGCCGAAGACCCAGTAGGGCGGTGGCCCGGGCCCGACGGGGGTCCGGGCCTGGTGGGGATCCGGGCCGGGGCGGCGGTGGCGTCGGCCCGGCGTTGGTGTCGGTGTCGGCCCGGAGTCGGCGTGGGCCCGTGGCCTGGGGGCCCGGCGTCTCGGGGGCCTGGAAAAACGGTTCCGGGCCCGCCCGGGCGGCGTGAGATCCTGGAAGGCGACCCCGGCCGAGCGCCGGGGCGCCCCCCAAGCCGCCGAGCCGGAAGAACACCGTGACCGTTACCGACCACAGCCAGCAGCTCATCACCGTCGCCGCGCAGGCGGCGGCCGACAAGCTCGCGCACAACATCATCGCCTTCGACGTCAGCGAGGTGCTGTCGATCACCGACGCCTTCCTGATCGCCTCCGCGAACAACGACCGCCAGGTCCGCTCGATCGCCGAGGAGATCGAGGACCAGCTGCGCGAGCAGCTGGACATCAAGCCGGTGCGCCGCGAGGGCGAGCGCGACGGCCGCTGGATCCTGCTCGACTACCTGGACATCGTCGTGCACGTCCAGCACGCCGAGGAGCGCTCCTTCTACTCGCTGGACCGGCTCTGGAAGGACTGCCCCGAGCTCCCGCTGCCCGAGGACGCCCTGGCCTCGCGCAACCGTCCGGACGCGTTCACCGACGAGGCCGGCAACGTCGTCGCCCCCGCCGACGACTTCGGCAAGCCCGAGGACCTGCACTGAGCCGGGGCCCGCGCGGCCCGCGCATCGTCTTCTGGCGGCACGGCCAGACCTCCTGGAACCTCGAATCGCGCTTCCAGGGCACCACGGACATCGAGCTGACCGGCCAGGGCGTCCAGCAGGCCCAGCGGGCGGCCCGGCTGCTCTCCGGGCTCCGTCCCGACCTGCTGATCTCCTCGGACCTCCAGCGGGCCCGGCGCACCGCCGCGGAGCTGGCCGAGGTCACCGGGCTCGACGTGCAGCACCACGAGGGCCTGCGGGAGACCTTCGCGGGCTCCTGGCAGGGCCTGACCAACGCCGAGATCCGCGAGCGCTTCCCGGAGGAGTACGAGGCCTGGGCGGCCGGTGAGCCGGTGCGGCGGGGAGGTGACGGCGAGCTGGCCACCGAGGTCGCCGACCGCTCGGTGCCGGTGGTCCTGGACGCCGTCGGCAAGCTCCCCGAGGACGGCACGCTGGTGGTGGTCAGCCACGGCGGGACGATCCGCACCATGCTCGGGCGGCTGCTCGACATGGAGCCGGACCAGTGGGAGCGCTTCGGCGGACTGTCCAACTGCTGCTGGTCGGTGCTCGGCCAGGGCACGCGCGGCTGGCGCCTGCTGGAGCACAACGCGGGCACCCTCCCGCAGCCGGTCATCGGCGACGACACCTGAGTCGAGCCGTACCGGCTCGGGCGGCACCGGGTGCCGGGGGCCCTCACGGGGCCCTCGGCGGGGGTCCGGAGGGAGCGGATTTCGCAGTTCCGGCCCTGACCAGCTAGAGTCTTCCTCGTTCGCAGGGAAGGAACGCGGCCCGGAAGGGAAGCGGGAGATCCGGTGAGTGCGGGGCTATAGCTCAGTTGGTAGAGCGCTTGCATGGCATGCAAGAGGTCTGGGGTTCAATTCCCCATAGCTCCACTCCGCATCGGCGGTCGTGGTCAGCCAGGGTCGCCCGTGTCGCGGGGCTATAGCTCAGTTGGTAGAGCGCTTGCATGGCATGCAAGAGGTCTGGGGTTCAATTCCCCATAGCTCCACAGTAGTTCGGAAGGCCGTCACCCAAGGGGTGGCGGCCTTCCGGCGTTTCGGGCCCGGCCTCGCGGTTCTCCTGGTGGGCGCGCGGTCGGCGCGTGGTGCGGCTTCGCGGTTCTCCTGGGGCGCGTGCGTCGGGAGTGCGCGCTGGGAGTGTGCGTCAGGGCGGGCGCCGGGGGTGGGCGCCGTACGCCCGGAGTGCGGGAGGCGGGCTCCCGGGGCGCGTGGTGCGGACCTCGGGAAACGGATTTCAGGAGCACGCCCCGGAGCGTGTAAAGTAGTCGATGTCGCCGAGGGAAACGGCCGGAAACAACCGGGAACCACGGTGACAACGCAGGTCAAGGGGCTATAGCTCAGTTGGTAGAGCGCTTGCATGGCATGCAAGAGGTCTGGGGTTCAATTCCCCATAGCTCCACAGCAGTCGAGAGCCGCCTCCCGGAAACGGGGGGCGGCTCTTCGCCGTTCTGCCCGCGCCGCCGGTCCCGGCGGCCGGAATCCCGCTACCGTCGTGCCATGGCCGATCTGGAGCGAAGGCGGAACGAGGAACTGGCCCGGATACTCCACCAGCTCGGATGGAGTCCGGAACGGCTCGCCCGCGAGGTGAGCCTCGCCCTGCCGCCGGGCCTCGCCATCAGCTCCACCGCCCCGTACAAGTGGCGCGACCGCGGCATGGTCCCGCGCAGCCCGCACGACCAGGCGGTCTGCGAGGTGCTCAGCCGCACCCTCGGCATCGCCGTCACCTACGAACAGCTCTGGGGCCGGATGGGCGGCCACCGCGGCGCCAAGATCCTCTCGCCCCGGCTGCTCACCGACCCGTGGACCGCCGACACCGCCCAGACCGCGCTGCGCGAGGCCGCCACCGACGCCGGCCCGGTGCGCCTCACCGACCTGTTCCGCGGCGCCGACCTCGACCAGGCCGCCGCCCGCCTGGACTCCCCGCCGCCGCCCGTCGGCGGCGGCGAGGGCGCGCTGCGCGTCGAACCCGGACTGGCCGGCGAACTCGGCCTGTCCTACCGCAGCAAGCAGAAACTCGAACGGGCCTGCGGCGGCGGCCTCGTCCTCGGCCCCGTCCGGGCCGAACTCGCCATGCTGGCCAAGCTGCTGGAACTCGGCGCGTACGACGAACGGCTCGGCCGCGAGCTCTACGGCACGGCCAGCAGACTCGCCCGGCTGGCCGGCTGGGCCGCGTACGACCTCGGCCACGACGCCGCCGCCCAGCGCGCCTTCGTCGCCGCGCTGCGCGCCGCCCACGTCAGCGGCGACCCCCGGCTCGGCGTCGCGGTGCTCGGCGCGCTGGTCGTGCTCGCCACCCAGGGCACCGGCGGGCGCGGGCTGGACGCCGTCTCCGCGCTGGTGACCGCCCTGGACACCCACGGCGCCGCGCTCAGCCCCGTCGCCCGGGCCCGCCAGTACGGCCGGCTCGCCGGCGCGTACGGCCGCCGGGGCGAGGCCGAACGGGCCGAGGCCGCCGCCGCCCGGGCCTTCGCCGAACTGGACGGCCTGCCCGGCACCGAGGAGGTCCGGGCCGCCCTCTCCGGGATGGTGGGGGAGGGGCGGCTGGCGCTCGGCCAGCACCGGCTCGCCAAGGTGCTGCTCGCCGAGGCGGTGGCCGGTCTCGGACCGGGACGGGCCCGCACCAAGACGCTGCTGATGGTGCGCCTCGCCGAGGCCCACCGCCGACTCGGCGACCAGCGGGAGGCGGCCCGCACCGCCTCGCTGGCGCGCTCGCTCGCGGCGGGGATGCAGTCCGAGCGGGTGGCGAAGGCGCTGCGGGAGTTCGACGCGGCGGGGCGGGTGGCGGCGCGGTAGGGCGGGGGGCGGCTCGGCCCCGCGCGGCTCCGTGCGGCCTCGTGCGGTCCTGCGGGGCTCGCTGCGGCTCCCGGGTGGCTCCGCGGGGCCTCATGCGGCCCCGTGCGGCCCTGGGCGGCTCCGTGCCGCCGTCCCGGCGGTATACCCCGCAGCCCGTCGACCCGGTTGCGGTACCCTGAGCCCATGCGAACCGTGCGCCTGCTCCTTAGCCGGCCGCGCTGACCAGGACCGGCTGAGCCTTCGGGCGGTGCCGGAGTCGGCGTGGCGTCCCCTCCTGCGAGGGGATTTTTTGTTTTCCGCCCCCCGATCCCGTCCCGGGCCGGGTCCACGGGCCGGCCGCCCGCGCGGTTCGCCAACCGACACCGATGGAGCTTGAAGGACCATGAGCGAGACGACCCCTGCGTCCGGCGCGGCCGAGACCGCGACCGAGCCGTTCCGGTACAGCGCTGCGCTGGCGGCCGAGATCGAGTCCCGCTGGCAGGACATCTGGGAGAAGGAGGGCACCTTCCACGCCCCCAACCCCACCGGTGCGCTGGCCGACCCGGCGGCCGGCGACGTCGCCGCGAAGCCGCACAGCTTCATCATGGACATGTTCCCGTACCCCTCGGGCGCGGGCCTGCACGTCGGCCACCCGCTGGGCTACATCGCCACCGACGTCTTCGCCCGCTACCAGCGGATGACCGGCCACAACGTGCTGCACACGCTGGGCTACGACGCCTTCGGCCTGCCCGCCGAGCAGTACGCGGTGCAGACCGGCACCCACCCGCGGGTCTCCACCGAGGCCAACATCGCCAACATGCGCCAGCAGCTGCGCCGGCTGGGCCTGGGCCACGACCCGCGCCGCTCGATCTCCACGATCGACCCGGACTACTACCGCTGGACCCAGTGGATCTTCCTGCAGATCTTCAACTCCTGGTACGACGCGGACGCTCGCAAGGCCCGCCCGATCGCCGAGCTGGTCGCCGACTTCGAGTCCGGCGCGCGTGAGCTGCCGGACGGGCGCGCCTGGGCCGGGCTGACCGTCGCCGAGCGCGACGAGGTGCTGGGCGAGTACCGCCTGGCCTACGCCAAGGAGGTGCCGGTCAACTGGTGCCCGGGCCTGGGCACCGTCCTGGCCAACGAGGAGGTCACCGCGGACGGCCGCTCCGAGCGCGGCAACTTCCCGGTGTTCAAGTCCAACCTGCGCCAGTGGATGATGCGCATCACCGCGTACTCGGACCGGCTGATCGAGGACCTGGACCTGCTGGACTGGCCCGAGGCCATCAAGCTGCAGCAGCGCAACTGGATCGGGCGCTCCGAGGGCGCCCGGGTCGACTTCGCGGCCCCCGGCGACCAGAAGATCACCGTCTTCACCACCCGGCCCGACACCCTGTTCGGCGCCACCTACATGGTGCTGGCCCCCGAGCACGCCCTGGTCGACTCGATCGTCCCCGCCGCCTGGCCCGAGGGCGTGCCCGCCGAGTGGACCGGCGGTGCCGCGACCCCCGCCGAGGCCGTCGCCGCCTACCGCGCCACGGCCGCCGCCAAGTCGGACGTCGAGCGGCAGGTCGAGGCCAAGGTCAAGACCGGTGTCTTCACCGGCGCCCACGCCGTCAACCCGGTCAGCGGCGAGTCCGTCCCGGTGTTCATCGCCGACTACGTGCTGATGGGCTACGGCACCGGCGCCATCATGGCCGTCCCCGCCCACGACCACCGCGACTTCGCCTTCGCCCGCGCCTTCGCGCTGCCGATGCGCTGCGTCGTCGAGCCCACCGACGGGCGGGGCCAGGACCCGGCCGAGTGGGACGACGCGTTCGACACCTACGACTCCGTCATCGTCAACTCCGCCCGCACCGAGGGCGACGTGTCGCTGTCCCTGGACGGGCTGAGCGTCGTCGAGGCCAAGGCCGCCGTCACCGCCTGGCTGGCCGAGCGCGGCATCGGCGAGGGCACCGTCAACTACCGCCTGCGCGACTGGCTGTTCAGCCGCCAGCGGTACTGGGGCGAGCCCTTCCCGATCGTCTACGACGAGGACGGCGTGATGCACGCGCTGCCCGAGTCGATGCTGCCGGTCGAGGTCCCCGAGGTCGACGACTACTCGCCGCGCACCTACGACGCGTACGACGCCGCCTCCTCGCCGGAGACCCCGCTGTCGCGCAACGAGGCCTGGGTCAACGTCGAACTGGACCTGGGCGACGGCGTCAGGAAGTACCGCCGCGAGACCAACACCATGCCCAACTGGGCCGGCTCCTGCTGGTACGAGCTGCGCTACGTCGACCCGTCCAACTCCGAGGCGGTCGTCGACCCGGCCAACGAGAAGTACTGGCTGGGCCCGACGGAGACCAAGCCCGCCGGCGGCGCCGACCTGTACGTCGGCGGCGCCGAGCACGCCGTGCTGCACCTGCTGTACGCGCGCTTCTGGCACAAGGTGCTGCACGACCTGGGCCACGTCTCGTCCGTCGAGCCGTTCCACAAGCTGTTCAACCAGGGCATGATCACCGCCGACGTCTACCGCGACGAGCGCGGCTTCCCGGTGCCCGCCGCCGAGGTCGAGGAGCGCGACGGCCAGTACTTCTGGGACGGCGAGCCGGTCAAGCGCGAGGCCGGGAAGATGGGCAAGTCCCTGAAGAACGCCGTCGCGCCGGACGACATCGCCGACGAGTACGGCGCCGACACGCTGCGCCTGTACGAGATGTCGATGGGCCCGCTGGACGTCTCCCGCCCGTGGGACACCCGCGCCGTCGTCGGCTCGTACCGCTTCCTGCAGCGCCTGTGGCGCAACGTCGTCTCGGAGACCACCGGCGAACTGGTCGTCACCGAGGAGGAGCCGGACGAGGCGACGCTGCGCGCCCTGCACAAGGCCATCGACGGCATCCGCGGGGACATGGCCGGGCTGCGCTTCAACACGGCCGTCGCCAAGGCCATCGAGCTGAACAACTACCTGGTCAAGCGCGGCTCCACGCCGCGGGCGGTGGCCGAGCAGCTGGTGCTGATGGTCGCGCCGCTGGCCCCGCACGTCGCCGAGGAGCTGTGGCGCCGACTGGGCCACGGCGAGTCGCTGGCGCACACCGACTACCCGGTCGCCGACCCGGCGTACGTGGTGGACGAGACGGTGACCTGCGTGGTCCAGATCAAGGGCAAGGTCAAGGCGCGGCTGGAGGTCGCGCCGGGCATCTCGGACGCCGAGCTGGAGGCGCTGGCGCTGGCGGAGCCGGCCGTCGTCGCGGCGATCGGCGGGGCCGAGGTGCGGAAGGTGATCGCGCGGGCGCCGAAGCTGGTGAACATCGTCACCGGCTGAGTGTTCTTGGTGCGGAAGTGACCGCGGGGTGATCGCGTGAGCGGTCGCGTGAGCGGTTGCGTGAGCGGTCGGGCGGGCGTCCTTCGGGGCGCCCGTCCGGCGTTTTCGGGGCGTTTCGGGGGGCGCTTCGGGGAGTCTCGGGGCTCGGTGCTTTCGGGAGTCGGCGTTTTCGGGTTCGGTGCCGGCTGGGCGTCTTGAGGGGCGCTTGCGGGGGGCTTCCAGGGTGGTCGGGGGCCCTCGGGGAGATCCCGGATCTGACCCTGATCTCCGTCCGCCAGGGCCCTCTCGGCTGCCCCCGGGCGGGTTCCGGCGGCTACCGTGGAACCCTCGGCAATGCGGCCCGCGTTGGGCCCGGTGGGGGCCGGAACGACGGCGGAAGGTGGCGCGCGATGGACGTGTTCGGCGTGATGATCGGGCTGGTCCTGCTCTTCGGGGTCGCGGCGATGGTCCTGGCCGTGATCGGCACGGTCAAGGCCGCCAAGGCCGTCGGCGCGAAGATCGAGAAGCACGAGGCCAACGCCCGGCGCGCCGTGGAGACCGCCACCCTCAAGGCGAAGACGTACACCAGGGTCGGCCCGCCCGCGCAGATCGCCACGGTCCGGCTGGGCCTGCGGACCTCGCTCGACGGCACCCGGCAGGTACTGGAGGGCGGCCTCTCGCAGGACAGCCAGCTCGGCGAGTCGCTCGCCCTGCTCGACCGGCTCGACACGCACGCCGCCGAACTCGACGGCGAGCTGCGGATGCTGGAGCGCGAGCCGGACACCGCGCGGATCGCCGCCAAGCTGCCGGAGCTGCGCGAGCGGGCGGAGCGGATCACGCACTCGGCGGAGACCATGCGCTGGGCGGCGCAGGACCGGATGCACCGGTTCGCGGACGACGAGCTGAGCCGGCTGAGCCAGGAGTGCGAGAGCGAGGCGGGGGCGCTGCGGCACTGGGATGTCGCGGAGGGTGCTTCGGGGGCTGCCGGTTCCGCGGGGGCGGGTGGAGCCCCGGGGTCCGGTGGTTCCGCGGGGGTCGGTGGTGCTGCTGCGGGGTCTGGTGGTTCCGCGGGGGCGACCGGGGGTGCGGCGCGGTCCGGGGGTGCGGCTCGGGCCGGGCTGACCGACGGGAAGGGACGGCCGAGCGCGGAGGAGCTGCTCGGGCTCGCCGATCCGCTGGCCAAGCTGGCGCAGCGGCTGCGCAAGCCCTCGACGGGGCCCTCGGCGGGCTGAGCCGGTCGGGCGTCACGGGGGCTCCGACGGGCTGAGCCGGTCGCGCGTCACGGGACCTCCTGAGGGGGCCCGGACCGGGCGCTGTCCTCCCGGAGCGACGGGGGGTAACCTCCGGCTCATGCCCTCCGACCTCGCACTTGTCACCGATTCCACGGCCTATCTGCCGCAGGACGCCCTCGACCGGTACGGGATCACGGTGGTCCCGCTGAGCGTCGCGGTCGGCGACTCGGTGCTGAGCGAGGGCGTCGAGATCTCCCCTAAGGACGTCGCCGAGGCGCTGCGCGGCAAGCAGCGGGTGACCACCTCCCGGCCGAACCCGGAGACCTTCGCCGCCGCCTACCGGGCGGCTGCCGAGTCCGGGGCGAAGGGCATCGTCTCGGTGCACATCTCCGGCGAACTGTCCGGCACCGTCGAGGCCGCCCGGCTGGCCGCCGCCGAGGCGCCCGTACCGGTGCGGGTGGTGGACAGCCGACTGGTCGGGATGGCGCTCGGGTACGGGGTGCTGGCGGCGGCCGAGGCGATCGTGGCCGGGCAGGGCCTGGCCGAGGCGGCCGAGGCGGCCGGCCGGCGGGCGGCCGGGAC
Source organism: Kitasatospora sp. NPDC058184 (assembly GCF_042883725.1). NCBI lineage: Bacteria > Bacillati > Actinomycetota > Actinomycetes > Kitasatosporales > Streptomycetaceae > Kitasatospora > Kitasatospora sp. NPDC058184. The sequence goes on along the minus strand of NZ_JBHVVE010000013.1, from coordinate 173,409 downwards.
CAGCGGGTTCTTCTACGTCGACACCCTGGAACACCTGCGCCGGGGCGGACGGATCGGGGCGGCGCGGGCGCTGCTCGGTTCGGCCCTGGCGGTCAAGCCGCTGCTGCACCTGGACGGCGGGCGGATCGAGCCGCTGGAGAAGGTGCGGACGGCGTCGCGGGCGATCGCGCGGCTGGAGGAGATCGCGGTCGAGCGGTCGGGGGAGCAGGACGTCGACATCACCGTGCACCACCTGGCGGCCGAGGAGCGGGCCGAACCGCTCGCGGAGCGGCTGCGGGCCCGGGTGCCGGGGCTGCGGGAGCTGTACGTGGGCGAGGTGGGGGCGGTGATCGGGGCGCACGTCGGGCCGGGGCTGCTGGCGGTGGTGGTCGCGCCGCGCTGAGGGGGCGGGCGGTCCGGTGGGTGGTTCGTTGGGCGGTTCGCTGGGCGGGCGGTCCGGTGGGTGGTTCGCTGGCCGCTCGGTCAACCTCAGGCGGCCATACCCACTCTTGTGAGTGACGCTTTTTATCCACAACCCCCGGGTTATCCACAGGGTTTCGCTAATTTCCGCACGTTCGCCGGAGGACTCCTACCGTCCTCGGCATGACGACCATGGGCCTGGGCGCGGCGAAGCGCCATGCGATCAACGAGACGGTGCGGCTGCGGATGGCCGCGCTGCTGCCGATGGATGACGAGCCGGAGAGCGGTACGGGAGGGGGCCCTTCGGGGCCGGCCCCGCCGCCGTCGCCGGTTGCGATGCCGGTGCCGGTGCTGTCGGATGCGACGCCGGTCCCGCCGGATGCGGGTGTTGCGTCGGATCCGGGCGACGCCGACATGGGTCCGCCGGAGGCCGGGGCGCGTTCGCGGTTCTCCACATCCTCCTCGATGCCCTCGTTCGCCTCGGTGCTGGCACTCGATCGGCGCGCGGTGGCCGGATTGGCCATCCTGCTGCTGTTCGCGGTCGGTTACGCCGTGCAGCACTTCTGGCTGGCCCGGCCGGAGGCGGTCGCCGTACCCGCGCTCGCGGCGGTCGCGGCACCGTCGGGGGCGGAGCCGTCCGTCCCCGCCGACTCCGCTCCTTCCAGGGCCGGGCCCGGCGCCGGTGCCGAGGCCGTGTCCGGCACCGGGCCGGCTGTCGTGGTGGACATCGGCGGCCGGGTCCACCTCCCGGGCCTGCACACCCTGCCCGGCGGCTCCCGGGTAGCCGATGCCCTGCGGGCGGCGGGCGGTCCGTTGCCGGAGACGGACACCAGGAACCTCAACCTGGCCCGCATCCTGACGGACGGTGAGCAGATCCTGGTCGGCGAGCAGGCGCCCGCCCCCGGCCCGGTGGTCGGAAGCGGGAGCGGCCCTCCGGGCGCCGTCGTGCCCCGGCCGCCCGTCAGCCTCAACCGCGCGACGCTCGAACAGCTCGACAGCCTTCCCGGCGTCGGCCCCACCCTCGCCCAGCGCATCCTCGCCTACCGCACCTCGCACGGCTCCTTCCGCTCCCTCGACCAACTCCGGCAGGTCAGCGGCATCGGCGCCCGTACGTACGCGGAGCTCCGTCCGCTGCTCACCCTCTGACGCCCTGCCCTGCCGCTGTCCCTGCCCGTTCCCCTTATCCGCTTCCCCCACCCGCATGCCCGGCCTTCGAAGGGAGGTACCACCATGTCCGTCGCCACCGTGCCGTTCGGTCCGGCCGTTGCGTCCCGTTCTCCGGGCGCCGACTTCCGGCTGCTGCTGCCCGCCGCCTCGGCCTGGGCGGTCACGGCGGCACTCCTGCGCTTGGAGCCGGGGTACGCGGCCCTCGTCCTCACCGCGGCGGGCGTCGCCGCGCTCGCGGCCGTCCTGCTGCTCACCCGGCCGGGGGTCCTGCGCCGGCGCGGGGCCTCGGCGACGCTGGCCGCCGTCCTGCTCACCGGTGCGGCGGCCGCGATCGCCACCCCGCTGCACACCGCCGACCTGCACCGGGGGCCGCTGCCGGAGCTCGCCCGTGCGTCCGCGGCCGCCGGTCCGCGAGCGCCGGGCGAGCCCTCCCCGGTGGTGGAGGTGGAGCTGACCGTCGTGGGGGACCCGAAGGTCCACACCTCCCGGGGCGGCACCGTCGGCGGGCAGGCACTCCTCACCGTGGACGCGGTGGCCGACCGTGTCACCCCGCTCCCGGACGGGCGGAGCACCCGCACGCGTACGCCGGTGACCGTCATGGCCCGAGGGGCGGAGGGCGAGCCCTGGCAGCGGCTGCTCCCGTCCCAGCGGCTGGCCGTGGAGGCCGAGGTGCGGCCGGCGGGGGAGGGGCACGACACCGAGTCCGCCGCGCTGCTGGTCGTCCACGGGGCGCCCCGGCAGCTGGCGCCGCCGAGCCTGCCGCAGCGGATCGCCGGGCGGCTCCGTGAAGGCCTCCGCACGGCCACCGACGGACTGCCCGCGGACGCGCGCGGGCTGCTCCCGGGGCTGGTCGTCGGCGACACCTCGCGACTGCCCGACGACCTCGACGACGCCTTCCGGGCCACCGACCTGGTCCACCTGGTGGCGGTCAGCGGGGCCAACCTGGCGATCGTCCTCGGTGCGCTGCTGGGAGCACCCGGGCAGGCCGGCACCCCGGAACGGCGCGGGCTGGCCGCGGTGCTGGGGCTGTCATTGCGCACCGGCGCGCTGCTCGGCACGGCTCTGACGCTGGCCTTCGTCACCGTCTGCCGGCCCGAGCCCAGCGTGCTGCGGGCGGCCGGGACGGGACTGATCGGCATGCTGGCCCTGGCCACCGGCCGTCCCCGCAAGGCCGTGCCCGCGCTCGCCGGGGCCGTCCTGGTGCTGGTCCTGCTGGACCCGTTCCTGGCGCGCTCGTTCGGCTTCCTGCTCTCCGTGCTCGCCACCGCCGGGCTGCTCGTCCTGGGGCCGCACTGGGCCGAAGCCCTGCGGGCCCGCCGCTGGCCGCACCACCTGGCAGGCGCGTTCGCCGCGACGGCGGCCGCCCAGGCGCTGTGCGCGCCGGTGACGGTGGTGCTGTCCGGGCACATCAGCCTGGTCGGCATCCCCTGCAACCTGCTGGCAGAGCTGGCGGTGGCCCCGGCGACGCTGCTCGGCTTCGGGGTGCTCGCCCTTCAGCCGCTCCTTCCGGCCCTGGCCCGCCTGCTTGCGGAACCGGCCGGGCTGCCGGCCGGCTGGCTGGCCCTGGTCGCACGGCGCGGCGCCGAGGTGCCGGGTGGCCAACTGACCTGGCCCGGCGGGTGGTTCGGTACGGCGACGGTCGCGCTGGCCGTCCTGGCGGCCTGCTGGGCGGCGCCGCTCCTGCTGCCCCGACGGCGGGAGCCGGGCAGTCCGGTGCCGGTGCCCGCCCGGCGGAGCTGGGCGCGGGCGCTGGTGACGGCAGTGCTGATGATGGTCCTGCTGGCCGTGCTGCTCCGCCCGCCGCAGCTCATCCGGATCGCCACCGGCTGGCCGCCGCCGGGGTGGCGACTGGTGATGTGCGACATCGGGCAGGGGGACATGCTGGCCCTGGCGACGGGGGAGCCGGACAGCGCGGTGGTGATCGACGCCGGGCCGGACCCGAACGCCGCTGACAGATGCCTGCGCGACCTCGGCGTCACGACCGTCCCCTTACTCCTGCTGACGCATTTCCACGCCGACCACGTCGAGGGCGTGCCGGGCGTGTTGCGGGGCCGCCGGGTCGGCGCCGTCGAGGGCACCACGCTGGACGATCCGCCGGGTGAGGCGGCCCGGGTGACGGGCTGGGCCGCAGGGGCCGGCCTGCCGTTGCTGAGAGCGGGTCGGGGTGAACGGCGCTCCGTCGGAGCGGAGTTGGCCTGGGACGTGGTGTGGCCCGTCCCCGGTGCGGCTGCCGAGGCGCCCGGACCGAACAACGCAAGCGTCGCATTGATGGTGTCACTGACAGGAGGACTACGGATGGCACTGCTCGGAGATCTCGAACCGCAGGCCCAGTCGGCCCTGCTGGGCCGGCTGGGGAAGGTCGACGTCGTGAAGGTGGCGCACCACGGATCGGCCCACCAGGACTGGGACTTGGCCGGTGCGCTGCGGCCCCGGCTGGCCCTCGTCTCCTGCGGTGAGGGCAACCCGTACGGTCACCCGTCCCCGAAGACGGTCGACCACCTGCGCGCACTCGGCGCCACCGTTCTGCGCACCGACCGGGAGGGGGACATCGCGGTGACGGGCGACTCCCCGGCCACCCTCGGCGCGGCCGTCCACCCCCAACCCGCCCACGCGGCCCGCCACTCCAGCGGCAACGCCAGGCCCGGCGGCGCCGGCGGAACCGGTGGGGCCGACGGGCACGGCCCCGCACCCCACGCCCACCCGGAGCGGACCCCGGGCGCCCCGCGGGCCCCGCCCACCTGACCCCCGCGCTCTCCTCCTTCCACCAATCAACGTGGGGGCATGGAAAGTAGAAGGGGGGTGGTGGGAGGAGGAGCGGCGCAAAGCCAGCAGAAACGTTCCGGCGCGCTCCGGGCCCGGCCCGGAGCGCGCCGGAGAAATGCCGCAAGCACGGAGGCAACGTGGCCCGCAGAGAGGTTTCGCAGGAGCGTGCAAAGGCCTGGAAATGCGGTTGCGGCGTGCTCCAGGCAGGCCTGGAGCACGCCGCGAAAAAAGCCTCACCAATCGGAGGTAAAGAGCAGAACACCGCAACATCCGCACGGCGCCAAAGGGTCCGGTGCAGGTATATCGGTACGGTCGTGCGCCCGTTCGTCAGGCCAGCCCGAGGGTGAGATGGGGGTAGCCGGCGTGGATGCGGTCGCCGAGCTTGATGTCGAGGCCGGCGATGAAGGATTCGATCTTCTCGGTGGCCTCCTCAACGGTTTCGGCCTCACCCTTGTACTCGAACTCGATGAAGTCTCCGAGGTCGCCCATACTGTCAAAGGCGACGGCGATGCTGTCGATGAACCACTCTTCGCGAGTCTTGTCGACCGTGGTGAGCTTGGTGAAGTCGAGGGAGTCCAGGATGTGCTGGACAGCGGTGGCGTCGGAGACGGTGCTCTCGAACTCGTCGCAGTGGGTCTTGATCTTCCGCTCCAGCGGGTACCACCGCTTGAAGTTCAGGGAGGAGATGCCGTCCTCGATGCGGATCCGGAGCCACTCGGAGATCACGTCTCCGGAGAGGAAGTCCTTGTGGGGGGCGTTGTAGTAGTGGTCGACCTGGCGGGTCGGCCGGCCGGCTTTGCCGCCCCGGGCGGTGAGCTGGTCCTTCAGCTCCTGGGGGTCGCTGAGGAGCTTGAACTTCTGTTCGACTTCGGTGTACTTCACGGACTTTTCTCCTGAGTGTCGGTCAGCGAGGCGATGGTCTCGCGGACGGGGGCCATGACGGATTGGATCTGGTCGATCTCGGGGGCTGTGAGCGGATCGCCGACTGCGGCGACGTTGACGCTGATCTGCTGGGCGGTGCGGAAACCGACGAGCAAGGAGGCGTTTTCGGATCGCTGGAGGGCGTATTGGAGAGCCATGCGGGTCAGGTCGGCCCGGGTGTAGCCGAAGTCCGCTCCGAGTTGCCTCAGACCGTGCCGCACAGCCCCCACGGCTGCCGGGCTGAACTTCGGGTCGCCTCGGCGGTGGTCGCCCAGTGGGAAGGTGCGCGGGAGATCCGTGCGGTGGGCGCCGACCAACAGCCCCTGCCCGAGTGCCTGCTTGATGAGAACGCCGACGCCGCACTCGTTGGCGAGGTCGAAGATGTCGGCGTCCATGGGCTCGTACAGGGGACTGAGCATGTTGTAGCGGACGGTCAGCACGTCGGGCTGGACGACGGCGAACCTCAGCATGAACGCGGATGCCTCCGCACAGCGCGGGTGGCTGACGTCCTCGGCCCATGCCAGGCAGAACTCGTGCGGGGCTCGCATGCCGATGGCCTTGATCAGGCCCTGATCGCGCAGTTCCCGGAGGGTCTTGGCGGCCTCGCCGAGGTAGCGATGGTCGGGGCCGAAGTCGGAGCTGTGGAGGGAGTACAGGTCGAGGTAGTCGGTGCCGAGGTTGTCCAGGGTGGCGTCGAACTGCCGGAGGATCTGGTCTCGCTCGTACGGGTGAGCGGCATTTCCGCGGACATAGCCCACCTTGCTGGAGACGGTGAGCCGGTCGCGGTTGGCAGTAGTCAGGAGCCTGCCGACCAGGCGCTCGGACTGGCCGAGGCCATAGGCGCCGGCGGTGTCGTAGAGGGTGATGCCGAGGTCGTGGGCGCGGACGAGGGCACTGTACGCCTCGTCCTCGTCCACTCCGGTCCAGCCGACCGGGACGCCGTCGTTGGTAGCGAGGCCGCCGATGGTCCAGCATCCGGCGCCGATCGCCGAGACATGGCCGAGGCCGGGCACGTAGCGCTTCTTCATGGTCGTCTCCTCAGGTTCCGCAGGGGTCCGAGGCGTTGATGGAGCGCCACTCGGAGGTCTGCTCCCAGCGCAGGTACTCCTTGTCGAGGATGGCGGCGAAGTCCTTGGGGATGTTGCGCAGGACGTGCTCGACGCCGCCGGCCATCTTCTTCGAGAGGGCCTTGAACTCGTCTTCCAGTTCGGTGCGCACACGGGCGCCGAGGGCCGCTTCCGCACCTTTCTCGCCGGGCACCGGCGGGGTCTGCTCGATCGCGTCGATCATGCGGCCGAAGACCTGGTAGGCGGCGTACTTGAGGACGATCCGGGCGGCTCGGACGATGCTGCGGGGGTCGCCGTCGAGCATCTTCTCCAGCGACTTGAAGGTGTAGTCCAAAGCGAAGTTCCTGTCGACCCAGAGCTGGGCCCACTGGCTGGCGACGCCGATCCGCCAGTCGGCGAACCGGGAGTCGACCCGGCCCATGGACGGCCGAACCTCGCCGGTGAGCCCGGCAGCCTGGGCCCGCTTGGTGTAGGCGGCCCCGACCAGGCACTCCATGCTGACGAGCATGTAGGAGATGCCGCTGTGCAGGGGCCTGCCGGAGGATGCCCAGGCCACCCACTCCGGGTCCTGGACGCCTTCGACGATCTCCCGGATCGGCAGGTTGGGCATCGGTCGTAGGAGGAGGTCGGTCCGACCCTGGTAGGCGTAGGTGGCTTTCAGCTCCTCGAACGTCATGAGCTGGTCGAAGCTGATGTACGTGAACCTGGTGGGGACACCGAGCGCCGACAGAGTGCGGATGGCGACGGCAATCTGCTCGCCGGTGGTCTCCTTGTTGAACCGCTCCAGGATCGAGTCGACTCCGGACTCGACGCCGAACAGGCAGCGTCGAAGGCCGTGTTGCACGAGCCGGCGCCACATGTCGGCGCGCTCGCGGTGCCAGGCGGTGTCCTGGTCGAGGCGGACGACCTGGTCGACGCGGCAGCTGGTCTCCCATGTGAAGCCCGCGTCGTGGAGGGTGGAGCCCATGTTCAGGGCGCGGGGCACCGCGCCATCGTCGCGGCCGATGAACTCCTCGTCCACCAGGTAGAGCGTCCGGGAGACGTGCGGGTACCTGTCGAAGATGTGCCCCATCTCCTCGAGGAGCCACGGGAAGGCTTCCGGGTGGCTTCCGAACCAGGTCCCCTTGTGGCCGCGCGGACAGAACGAGCAGTAGTTGGTGCAGCCGCGAGAGCCCTCGGCCTGGGCAACGCCCTTGTGCTCGAAAGTGGCTGGCAGGAGGTCCAGCTCGGGGAAGATGTCGTCCTGCGAGTTGCTGACCGGTTTGGCGGTGCGGCGGCGGCTGATGATCAGAGTGCCCTCGCCGCGTGCGGCTCCGTTGTAACCGATGCCGTGGACCTTGTTCAGCGGGATGTCACCGTGCCAGTGGGCGAGGAGGTCTTTGATCGTGGGCTCGCCGGCTCCCCGGGCGACCAGGAGCTTGGGGTAGCGCTCCAGGAGGAGGGCTTCGTTGCGGGCGGTGAGGCTGCCCCCGGCGATCACCATCGGCTGGGATTCGAGGGAGTAGGCGGCGTCCAGCAGCTCGGTCATGAGGTCGTGCTGGCCGAAGGTCGCGCTGATCCCCAGGATGTCCGGCCGGTTCTCGGCCACCGCCATGATGAGGCCGCTCAGCGTGGTGCCGAGCTGCATGTCGAGGAGGGAGACCTCCCCGGTGAGCGTGGACCGGGCGGCCCTGGCCACGTCGCTGACACCGAGAGGGAAGCGGGGCAGCGGGAAGTGCTCGGGGTGGTAGAGCGCGGCGAGCAGGACGGTCGGCTTGGTGAAGCGATGGACCGCGGCGTCGTCGAGGTTGGCCAGGGACAGCCAGGAGTCCGGCGTGTCCATCTCGATGTGCCCGGTGATCCAGGTCGGCCAGTAGCGGGTGTCGTGGTTATGGCCCGAGAGGTCGGCGACGACCCAGCGGGCGTCCGGCTGTTCGATCAGCACGAGCCGCCTGTCGAGAGTCCCGGCCACGAGGACCCGGCTGGCGTGGTCGCCGAGGTGTTGGGTGAGGTGGTCGCGGAGCTCGACGGGGTTCACGAGAAGCCGGTCGGTCTCGGTCGCCGAGACAGTCGGGGCCTCGGGCGCGGCGAGCTGCAGGGCTTCGCGCAGGCGATCGATCTGAGGGCGTGTCGTGCGTTCGACGCGGGTGGTCACTGGTGTCTCTCTCCGGAGTCGGCGGGATGAGGGTCACGGAGGCGTGACGGATCGGCCCGGCACGGGGATGTTCCGTGCGGGTTGAGAAGGAGGGGGGTTAGGCGGCCGAGAGGATCCGCGCCCGGATGAGCGGGCGGACCTTGTTGACCGAGATGATCTGCCGCAGCACGTTGCGGCGGGTCTGTTCGCGGGCCAGGGGCTGGAGGGCGACCTCGGCCCAGACCCACTTGCCGGTTGAGGTGAGCTGGGCTCCGTGCCGGTTCGCCAGTGCGGCGATGAGCCACAGGCCGCGTCCGGACTGGTCGTCGGGCGCCGCGTGACGGCCGGACGGCAGGGCCGCACTGCTGTCCTGGACCCCGACGGTCACCATCCGGGTCCGGGTGTTCAGCTGGAGGGTGAGCACGATGGTGTCCGCGGTGGTGTGCTCGACGGCGTTCGTAACCAACTCGGAGGTGATCAGGTTCAAGTTGTCGTGCGCCTCTTCGCTCATGGAGATCCAGGCCCGGATCGTGTGGCCGACCAGGTCCCTGCTCTTGGGAACCGACTCGTTGACACGGGGCAGGGCGAATCGGCGGAAACGCACGCTCATGACGCAACACCTCGGGCGGGGATCGATGGCATGGCCGTGTTTGAACCTGGGAAGAGCCACCCAGCCAGGGCTTTCGGCCCTGGACGGCTGACGTACAGTCAATGCCGCGTCACCGTCCGCGAATAGGTGCCAGCCTGTATGCCGCTTGTGAGCCAGTTGTAGGCCGACTTGTAGTCCAGGGAAGGGGCGCCGTGTCGGAAGATGTCTCCACTGGCGAGATGATCAAAAGGGCACGTAGCGCAAGGGGCTGGTCGCAGGAGCGTCTCGCCATCGAACTGGGAAAGGTCGAGGGCAGAGGAGAGAAGGGGCCGGGCCGCGGACAGGTTTACCGATGGGAGAAGCAGGGGCGGGCACCGAAGTACTGGTGGCCGTTTCTCTGTGAGGTGCTTGGGTTCGGCTCATCTGATGATGCGCCTGCGGCGCAGGTTGACGTGCCCGAGGGTGGTGTGGGCGATACCGTGAGCTCAGTCCTCGCGCTGGGAAGGAGCGAAGTGCTTCGCCGGGAATTCATGGCCTCCTCCAGCGGCTATGCGCTCGCGGCCCTTGGCCTGCCCGATCTGGACAGCATCACCCGCAGGGTGACGGCCAACTCCGGTGCGACGGTCCGGGTCGGCCAGGGTGAAGTCCTTGCTGTCCGGCAGATGGTCAAGTCGCTCGGTGACGCGGCGGCGGAACTCGGCGGCGGTCATGCGCGGCACCTTGCCGTCCAGTACCTCGTGGAGAACGTCAGTCCATGGCTGGACGGCGCCTGGTCCGAGTCCGTCGGGCGCGGACTCTTCGCCGGGGCCGCCCAGTTGACCCACCTCATCGGATGGATGGCTCAGGACGAGGGCAACCATGGCGTCGCCCAGAAGTACTACGCGCATTCGTACCGGCTGGCCGCCGAGGCCGGCGACGCGGAACTCGCGGCCACCGCGCTCCGCGGCCTGGCCGTGCAGGCCATCGATCTCGGCTACCGGGCCGCCGCTGTGCGGATCGCGGAGGAGTGCGTTGACCAGGCGAAACGCCTGGACGACCCGAAAGCCCTCGCCTACTACGAGACCACCCTCGCCGACGCCGCGGCCCAGGACGGTGATCGGACCACGGCCACCCGCTTCCTCGGCACGTCCCAGCGGCACATCGAGCGATCCTCGCCGACGCCCGGCGACTCCTGGGCGAGCCACTTCAGCATCGGTCGCTGGGCTCACCATTCGGGGATGATCCTCGCCCAACTCGGCGACTACGAAACGGCCCAGGAGCATCTCCAAGTCGCCCTGGACGTTCACGGTCTCGACCGGCGCCGTAGCCATGCGATCGTTCTGGCCGACCTGGGGGCGGTGCAGGTCCGCCAGGAGAACTACGGAGCCGCCCTGTCGACGTGGTGTGAGTTCCTCGTGCTGGCCGAAGGCCTCCGATCGGTGAAGGTGGACGACGCCGTGACGGACATGCGCGCCCGCCTTGCGCGCATTCGGACCGTCCACGGCGCTACGGAACTGGACGAGCGGGCCGCCTTGTTCCTCGCAGGGCGTTCGGTCTGAAGGCCTGCGGTCAACAGGGTCACCGCAAGGACTCCGTTGCCGGCCGGATCGACCTGGGCCGGGTCGGGCGGCCCTGGGAGGGCGTGCTTTCGACGTCCGTGACGAGGGCGTGGTTCGGCTCTCACCGTTCGTGCGGAGCCACATCAAGCTGCTCGGCCGGTGCTCCTTTCAGCTCCCTGTGTGACTACTGCGGGGCCCGGATGCTGTGCTCCGGATTACCGGGCGCCGCGGTCGGGGGTTGGGGTGCGCGGTCGTAGGCGCTCTCCCTGCGGTCCGAACATGATCAGGTATTCGACCGGTCCGCCGGGGCCGGCGTTCGCGACTCCGTGGGCGGTGCGGGTGTCGAACTCGGCCACGTCCCCGGCGCTCAGGACGAGGTCCTGTTCGCCGAGTGCCAGCCACAGTCGGCCGTACAGGACGCACAGCCATTCGTACCCGTCGTGGGAGACCTGCCGCGGCCGCGCCGGGGGTGCGTCGACGGCGGGGAGGACGTGCTTGTGGGCGTGCAGGCCCCCGACGTAGCGGGTCAGCGGTAGCACCGCCTTGTCGCCGCCGGAGCGCCGCGGCGCCGGGGCTCGCGGTCCGGTCGCCGCGGGTGCGGTGCCGGCCAGCTCGTCCAGGGAGACGCCGTACGCCTTCGCGAGTTGCAGCAGCACCTCCAGGGTCGGCTTGCGCCGGCCGGTCTCGATCCGCGACAGCGTGCTCAGCGAGATGCCGGTCGCGCGGCTGATGCCGGTGAGTGTGGCGCCGTGCCGCTCGCGCGCGGTCCGCAGCCGGGGGCCCATGGCCGCCAGCGTGTCGGCTGTGCCGTCGTCCGTCACCGTCGCCCCGCTCCCTGCGGCCGTGCCGCCTTCACCGCCCTTGTCCTGCCAGTTTGCCACGATGGCAAGGGTTTTCGCGTCGCGCGGCCGCCGCGCCGCATGATCGGCGGGTACCCGCGGCCGCCCGTGAACCGAGGAGAAGCGATGCACCAGCCCGCGCCGTCCACCGACCTGCGCCACCGCACCATCGAGGCACCCGCCGGGCGCCTGCACCTGGTCGAGCAGGGCACCGGACCACTGGTCCTGCTCGTCCACGGCTTCCCCGAGTCCTGGTACTCCTGGCGCCGCCAACTCCCGGCCCTCGCGGCGGCGGGGTACCGGGCCGTGGCGCTCGACGTACGCGGCTACGGCCGCTCCTCCAAGCCGGCCGCGACGGACGCCTACCGGATGCTCGACCTGGTGGAGGACAACGTCGCCCTGGTGCGCGCCCTGGGCGAGGAGAGGGCGGTGGTCGTCGGGCACGACTGGGGCTCCAGCATCGCGGCGGCCTCCGCCCTGCTCCACCCCGAGGTCTTCCGCGCCGTCGCACTGCTGAGCGTCCCCTACGCGCCGCCCGGCGGCCCCCGCCCCACCGACGTCTTCGCGCGGATGGGCGGCGACCAGGAGTTCTACGTCTCGTACTTCCAGGAGCCCGGCCGGGCCGAAGCGGAGATGGAGCCCGACCTCCGGGGCTGGCTCGCGGGCTTCTACGCGGCCATGTCCGCCGACACCATGCCCGCCCGGGGCGAGCCCGACCCGCACTTCGTGGCCCGCGCCGGCGGCCGGCTGCGCGATCGCTTCCCCGGCGGCAGGCTGCCCGCCTGGCTGACCGAGGACGATCTCGACGTGTACGCCGGGGAGTTCGAGCGCACCGGCATGACCGGGGCCCTCAACCGCTACCGCGCCATGGACCGCGACTGGGAGGACCTCGCCCGGTACGCCGGAGCCCCGATCAGGCAGCCGTCCCTGTTCATCGGCGGCGCCCTGGACGCTTCCACGACCTGGATGGCCGACGCGATCGAGGCCTACCCGACCACCCTCCCCGGCCTGGCCTCCACCCACATCCTGGACGGCTGCGGGCACTGGATCCAGCAGGAGCGCCCCGAGGAGGTCAACCGTCTGCTGACCGCCTGGCTCGCCTCTCTCCAGGACTGAACCGCCGGGTGTGCCGCGCGCCCCCCGGTGCGAGCGGGCCGGTCGCCTCGGCGACGGCCTGTCAGTCGCGCACCAGTCGCGATCCGGTCTGGATGTTCCTCAACCCCTGTGCAGTACTTGGCTGTTGTGGCCTCCTCCGAGGTCGTGGCCCGGCCCTGCGTGGTCGCCGGGCGGCCGCCCGGCGCTGTTGCGGCACGGTCCGGGGTCGACCCGGAGCGTGCCGGAGTGGTGGTCCGCGGGTGTCCGCCCGTGGATGGTCGTGGCTCGGAGGCTTCGGACGGTCCTCCGGGCGGCTCGCCGCGAGGTGCCCGGTATGTCGGGTATGTGCGGGCCCCTTCGGGGTTCAGCAACGCACGATCATGAACCCCCGGGACGGGTTCCGGTGGTGTGCGGGCGGGCGCATCCTCGTGGGGCGGGCATCGGCGTCGAGGTGGCGGCCGGGATCTCCCGCGACCGAACTCGCCGGTTCAAGGGCGGACCCGGGGCGACGACCCGGTGGTCCGTCGGGGCCTTCCGGTGGTCGGCCGTCTGATTCTCACTGCGGGGGGCATCGATGATGGACAGTGCTGGTTGTCGTGGCGGGCGTGAGCTCCCGGCGCGTGCGGTCGCGGTGGTCGGGGTCGGCTGCCGCTTTCCGCAGGCGGACGGGCCGGAGGCGTTCTGGCGGCTGCTGCGCGGCGGTGGTGACGCGGTGGTCGGGCGGCGGGGCGGCCGGGGCCCGGCGCGCGGGGGGTTCCTGGACGGGGTGGACGGGTTCGACCCCGAGTTCTTCGGCATCTCGCGGCGTGAGGCCGTGGCGATGGACCCGCAGCAGCGGCTGGCCCTCGAACTGGCGTGGGAGGCGCTGGAGGACGCCAGGACCCTGCCGGGCGCCCTGGAGGGCAGCCGGACGGGCGTGTTCCTGGGGGTGATCGCGGACGACTACGCGACGCTGCTGCACGGGCTGGGCCCCGACGCGGTGACCGGGCACACTCTGACCGGGCTGCAGCGCGGGGTGACCGCCAACCGGATCTCGTACACGCTGGGCCTGCACGGTCCGAGCCTGGTGGTGGACACCGGCCAGTCGTCCTCGCTGGCCGCCGTGCACCTGGCGTGCGCGAGCCTGCGCAGCGGCGAGTCCGAGCTGGCGCTGGCCGGCGGGGTGAGCCTGGTCCTCGCGCCGGAGAGCACCCGGGTGCTGGAGCGGGCCGGAACGCTGTCGCCGGACGGACGCTGCTTCACCTTCGACGCCCGCGCCAACGGCTACGTCCGGGGCGAGGGCGGCGGGGTGGTGGTGCTCAAGCTGCTGGAGGCCGCTGTCCGGGACGGCGACCGCATCCACGCCGTCATCCGCGGCAGCGCGCTGAACAACGACGGCGCGACGCAGACGCTGCCGACCCCGGGCCGGGCGTCGCAGGAGCGGGTGCTCCTGGAGGCCTGCGTCGACGCGGGCGTCGAGCCGGGCGAGGTCCAGTACGTCGAGCTGCACGGTTCGGGGACGCGGGCCGGCGACCCGGTCGAGGCCGCGGCGCTCGGTGTGGCGCTGGGCTCGGTGCGCGGCGAGGGCGATCCGCTGCTGGTCGGATCGGTGAAGACGAACATCGGCCATCTGGAGGGCGCGGCGGGGATCGCCGGGTTCATCAAGACCGTCCTGTGCCTCGCCGAGCGCGAGCTCGTGCCCAGCCTGAACCACGTCGGGCCCGGCGAGCGGGTTCCGCTCGACGAGCTGCGGCTGCGGGTGAACACCGAGGCCGGTGCCTGGCCCTCGCCGCACGGTCAACTGGTCGCCGGAGTCAGCTCGTTCGGGATCGGCGGCACCAACTGTCATGTGATCCTGTCGGATTGGCCGGGCGTGGACGCAGCCGACACGGCCCCCGAGGAGAAGGAGGAGGCCGGGGCGCTGCCCTGGGTCCTGTCCGGGCGGGACGAGCCCGCACTGCGGGAGCAGGCCGAACGGCTGCGCGCCCATGTGGCGGCGCGTCCGGCGCTCGGGGCGGCCTCGGTGGGCCGGTCGCTGGCCGTCACCCGCACCGCGTTCGAGCACCGCTGCGTGGTCGTCGCGGACGGCCGGGACGGCTTCCTCGCCGAACTCGCGGACCGGGCGGCCGGGCGGCCGTCGGCGGCCGTGGTGGAGGGCCGGCACGAGGGGCCGCCGGTGCGGCCGGTCTTCGTCTTCCCCGGCCAGGGCTCGCAGTGGACGGGCATGGCGGCGGAGCTGATCGAGACCTCCCCGTTCTTCGCCGAGCGGATCGACGAGTGCGCCGAGGCCCTCCGCCCGTACGTGGACTGGTCGTTGGCCGATGTCCTGCGCGGGGCCTCCGGTGCGCCGCCGCTGGAGGGCGACGAGGTGGTCCAGCCCGCGCTGTGGGCGGTGATGGTGTCGCTGGCCGCGCTGTGGCGCTCGGCCGGGGTGGAGCCGGCCGCCGTGGTGGGGCACTCGCAGGGCGAGATCGCCGCCGCCACCGCCGTGGGCGCGCTGTCGCTCCGGGACGGTGCGCGGATCGTGGCCCTGCGCAGCCGGGTGCTGAACCGGATCGCGGGCGGTGGCGGCCTGTTGTCGGTGGACCTCCCGGCCGAGCGGGTGGAGCGGGACCTCGCGGCGCTCGAGCCCGCGGGAGTCGACCGCGCGGCGGCCGGCGGCCCCGGGCTGTCGGTCGCGGCGGTCAACGGCCCGGCGCACACGGTGGTGGCGGGGCCGGCGGCCGCGCTCGACGCGCTGGCCGCCCACTACGGGCAGCGGGTGCGCACCCGGCGGATCCCGATCGACTACGCCTCGCACAGCGCGGCCGTCGAGGAGCTGCGGGACGGCCTGCTCGCCGCCTTCGCCGGGATCGCCCCGCGCTCCACCGGCGTGCCGTTCCACTCGACCGTCACCGCCGGACCGGTCGACACCGCCGAGCTGGGCCCCGGGTACTGGTTCCGCAACCTGCGCGAGCCGGTCCGGTTCGGGCCGGTCGTCGAACGCCTGCTGGACGCGGGCCACTCGACCTTCCTGGAGATCAGCCCGCATCCGGTGCTGGCGATGGGCGTCCGGCAGGCGATCGACCTGCACGGCGGGGACGGCGCCGCGCTGAGCACGCTCCGGCGCGGCCACGGCGGCCGCCGGCGGTTCCTCACGGCGGCGGCCGAGGCCTTCGTCCGGGGCGTCCCGGTCGACTGGTCCGCGCTGCTGCCCGCCTCGGCGCCGCTCGCCGACCTGCCGACCTACCCGTTCCAGCGCCGTTCCTACTGGCCGTCCGGGATGCCGGGGGCCACCGGGAGCGAGCGGGCGGACGAGGGGACGCGGGCGCCGGCGCCGGTTCCGGCCCTGGACGGGCGGTCGGTCCTGGAGCTGGTCCGGAGCCTGACCGCCGTCGTGCTGGGCGCGGGCTCGGCCGCCGACGTCCGGCCCGGGCGGACGTTCCGCGAGATGGGCCTGGACTCGGCCATGACGCTCGAACTGCGCGACCGGCTGGCGGCCGCGACGGGGCTGAACCTGGAGAGCACCGTCCTGTACGACCACCCGAGCCCGGCCGCCCTGGCCGCCGCGATCGGCGCGCTGAGGGCGAACGACGAGGCCGAGCCGGAGGCCGAAAGCGACGGCAAGACCGGAAACGACGACGAGGCCGACGACCCCGTGGTCATCGTCGGCATGGCCTGCCGCTTCCCCGGCGGGGTGCGCTCGCCCGAGGACCTGTGGGACCTGGTCGACGCCGGCACCGACGCCATCGGCGACTTCCCCGACGACCGGGGCTGGGACCTGGCGGCGCTCCACCACCCGGACCCGGACCGGGCCGGCACCTCCTACGTCCGCCGGGGCGGCTTCGTCCGGGACGTCCCGGACTTCGACGCGGAGTTCTTCGGGATCAGCCCGCGCGAGGCCCTCGCCATGGACCCGCAGCAGCGGCTCCTGCTGGAGGTCGCCTGGGAGGCGCTGGAGCGCGCCGGGATCGACCCCACCGCGCTGAAGGGCAGCCGGACCGGCGTGTTCGCCGGGGCGATGCACTCCGGCTACGGGCCGAGCATGGAGGCGGCCGGGCCCGGCGTCGCTGGGCACCTGCTGACCGGCACCAGTGTGAGCGTGGTCTCCGGGCGGATTGCGTACGTCCTCGGGCTGAACGGGCCCGCGCTGACGGTGGACACCGCGTGCTCGGCGTCGCTGGTCGCGCTGCACCAGGCGGTGCGGTCGGTCCGGTCCGGGGAGTGCTCGCTCGCCCTGGCCGGCGGGGTCACCGTCATGGCGACGCCCGGCATGTTCGTGGAGCTGTCCCGCCAGCGGGTGCTGGCCGCCGACGGCCGCTGCAAGGCGTTCTCCGCCGGGGCGGACGGCACCGGCTGGGGCGAGGGCGCGGGCATGGTCGTGGTCGAGCGGCTCTCGGACGCCCGCCGCCACGGCCACCCGGTGCTGGCGGTCGTGGCCGGCAGCGCCGTCAACTCGGACGGCGCCTCCAACGGGCTGTCCGCGCCCAGCGGGGTCGCCCAGCAGCGCGTGATCGAGGACGCGCTCGCCGACGCCGGGCTCGCGCCGCGGCAGGTCGACGCCGTGGAGGCGCACGGGACCGGCACCGCCCTGGGCGACCCGATCGAGGCCAACGCCCTGCTGGCCGCGTACGGGCAGGGCCGGGAGCGGCCGCTGTGGCTCGGGTCCCTCAAGTCCAACATCGGGCACGCCCAGGCCGCGGCGGGCGTCGGCGGCGTGATCAAGATGGTCCAGGCGCTCCGGTGGGGCGCGCTGCCCGCCACGCTGCACGCCGACGAGCCGTCCCCGCACGTCGACTGGACGGCCGGCTCGGTGGCCCTGCTCGACCGGGCCCGGCCCTGGCCGGAGACCGGGGAGCCCCGGCGCGGCGGCGTCTCCTCGTTCGGGATCAGCGGCACCAACGCGCACGTGATCCTGACCGAGCCGCCGGCCGGGCAGCCGACCGGGCCCGGGGCGGCGGGGGGACCGCCGGCACCGCCCGTGGTGCCGGTCGTGCTGTCGGCCCGCACCCCGGAGGCGCTGCGGGAGCGGGCCCGCGGGCTGGCCGACGGGCCGCTCGACCCGGTCGCCGCCGCGCCGGCCCTGACCGCCCGGACCTCCTGGGACGAGCGTGCCGTGGTGGTCGCCGCCGACCGGCCGGAGGCGGAGCGGGCGCTGGCGGCGCTGGCCCGCGCCGAGGAGGCTCCCGTCCTGGTCACCGGCCGGGCCGGCGAGCCCGGCCGGACCGTCCTAGTCTTCCCCGGCCAGGGCGGCCAGTGGCGCGGGATGGCGGCGCGACTCGCCGCCGAGAGCCCGGTGTTCGCGGCCCGCCTGGCCGAGTGCGAGCGGGCGCTCGCGCCGTACGTCGACTGGTCGTTGGCCGACGTCCTGGCCGATGGCCGGGCCGAAACCCGGACGGACGCCCCGGCCGAAGCCCGGACGGACGCCGCGTCCGACGCCCGGACCGACTCCCTGACCGACTCCCGGACCGGCGCGTCCCCGCTCGACCGGATCGACGTCGTGCAGCCCGCGCTGTGGGCGGTGATGGTGTCGCTGGCCGAGCTGTGGCGGGAGGCCGGGGTCGTCCCGGACGCCGTGGTCGGCCACTCCCAGGGCGAGCTCGCCGCCGCCGTGGTGGCCGGGGCGCTCTCCCTGGAGGACGGCGCCCGCGCCATCGCGCTGCGCAGCCGCCTGGCCGTCGACCTGATGGGCCGGGGGGCGATGGCCGTCGTCCCGCTGCCCGCCGCGCGGGTGCGGGAGCGCCTCGGCGCGCTGAGCATCGCCGCGGTCAACGGACCGGCCGTCACCGCCGTGGCCGGCGCCCCGGACGCGATCGCCGCCCTGGTCGACGGGTACCGGGCCGAGGGCGTCAACGCCCGGGTGATCCCGGCGGCCTTCGCCTCGCACTGCCCGGCGGTCGAACCGATCCGGGACGAGCTCCTGGCCGGGCTGGCGCCGCTGACGCCGCGCGGCGGCGGGATCGCGCTGATGTCCTCGGTCACCGCCGACTGGCAGGACGGCGCCGGGCTGGACGCGGCCTACTGGTACCGGAACCTGCGGCACACCGTGCGCTTCCAGGAGGCCGTCCAGGCGCTCGTCGCCTCCGGCCACACCACCTTCGTCGAGGTCGGCCCGCACCCGGTGCTGGGCGGCAGCATCGGCCAGATCCTGGAGGAGGCCGGCGTCGACGGGATCGTCACCGGCTCGCTGCGCCGCGACGACGGCGGCCTGCGCCGCTTCCTCACCTCCGCCGCCGAGGCCCACGTCCGCGGTCTGCCCGTCGCCTGGGAGCGCCTCACCGGTGCGGCGGCCGGCCACGTCGACCTGCCCACCTACCCCTTCCAGGGCCGCCGCTACTGGCTCACCGGAGCGGCCGGGCCGACCGGCACGGCCGACCTCGGCCAGGCGCCGGCCGAGCACCCCCTGCTCGGCGCGGCCGTCGAACTCGGCGACGGCGAGACGGTGTTCACCGGACGGCTGTCGGCCCGCAGCCACCCCTGGCTGGCCGACCACGTCCTGGCCGGGACGGTCGTCGTGCCGGGCACCGCGTTCCTGGAGCTGGCCCTGCACGCGGGAGCGAAGGCCGGGACGGCGCGGATCGAGGAACTGACCGTCGCCACCCCGATGGAGCTGCCCGCGGACGGCGCCGTCGACCTGCGCGTACGGGTGTCCGGCGCGGACGTCGACGGGCTGCGGACCTGCCGGATCTCGGGCCGGGCGACCGGCGGCGGCGAGTGGATCGAGCACGCCACCGGCACCCTGAGCGCCGACCACATCCCTGCCCAGGCCCCGGCCCCGCTCCGGAACCGGGCCGCCACCGATTGGCCGCCGACCGGCGCGACGCCGGTGCCGGCGACCCGGATGTACGAGGACCTCGCCCTGCGCGGCCACCAGCCCGGGCCGGCCTTCCAGGGCCTGCGGGCCGCCTGGCGGGGCGCCGGCGGCGAGCAGTACGCCGAGGCCGTCCTGCCCGAGCCGGCGGAGGCCGACGCCGGGTCCTACCGGCTGCACCCCGCCCTGCTCGACGCCTCCCTGCACGGTCTGATCGCCGCCGCCCCGGGCCACGAGGGGCGGCCCGTACAGCCGGTGCGCTGGCGCGGAGTGTCCCTGACGGCCGCTCCGGCCGGCGGCCGGACGTCCCTGCGGGTGCAGGCCGGGCCCGCCTCGGACGGCGGCCTCCCGCTGGCCCTGCTCGACGCCTCGGGGGAGCCGGTGGGGCTGGTCGAGGCGGTGGAGCTGCGCCCGGTCGCGGCGGGGCACCCCGACCCGGCCGCCGCCGCGCGCGACTCGCTGTTCGCCCTCGGCTGGGAACCGCTGCGGGAGTCGGAGCCGGTGACGTCGCCGGCCGGCCCGGTGCCGGTCGTCCCGTGGGACGCCCTCGACCCGGACGCGCTGCTCGCGGCGGCCGACCCGGACACGCCCACCGTGGTGGACTGCCCGACCGGACCGCACGGACCGCACGGACCGTACGGACAGCAGGACGCCACCGACCCGGCGACGGCGGCCAGGACCGCCGTCCACCGCACCCGGGACCTGCTCGCCCGGTGGCTCGCCGAGGACCGGCTCGCCGGGTCCCGCCTGGTGCTGGTCACCCGGGGCGCGGTCGCCGTACGGCCCGGCGAGACCGTCCGGGACCTCGCCCAGGCGGCGGTCTGGGGCCTGGTGCGCACCGCCCAGGTCGAGCACCCGGGCCGGTTCACCCTGGTCGACCTGGCCCCCGGCACCACCGTGCCCGAAAGCACTCCCGCGACCGAAGGCGCCCCCGAGGTCCCGGCCGCCGTACTGACCCCGGAGGAGAACCAGCTGGCCGTCCGCGACGGCGCCGTCCTGGTGCCCCGGCTGGTGTCCGCCGTGGGCGATCCCGCGCTGCGGCCCCCCGAGGACGCGGCGGCCTGGCATCTGGACATTCCCGAGCGCGGCACCCTCACCGGCCTGGAGCTGCGCCCCTGCCCCGAGGCCGCCGCCGAGCCCGGTCCCGGCCGGGTCCGGGTCGCGGTCCGCGCCGCCGGGCTGAACTTCCACGACGTCCTGGGCGCGCTCGACATGCACCCCGGCGATCCGGGCCCGCTCGGCCTGGAGGGCGCGGGCGTGGTCACCGCGACCGGGCCCGGGGTCACCGGCCTGGCCGTCGGCGACCGGGTGACGGGCCTGTTCCCGGCCGCGTTCGGCACGGTGGCCCAGGCCGACCAGCGCACCCTGGTCAGGATCCCGGACGACTGGTCCTTCACCCGGGCCGCCGCCGTGCCGGTCGCCCACCTGACCGCCCTGCACGCCCTGGTCGAACTGGGCGGCGTGGGTGAGGGGGACCGGGTGCTGGTCCACGCCGGGGCGGGCGGCGTCGGCCTGGCCGCCGTCCAGCTGGCCCGGCACCTGGGCGCGGAGGTCTTCGCGACCGCGAGCCCCGCCAAGTGGCCCGCGCTGCGCGCCCTCGGCCTCGACGACGACCACCTCGCCTCCTCCCGCGAGCCCGGCTTCGGCGCCCGCTTCGGTGCCGGCCCGAGTGCCGGCCCGAGTGCCGGCCCGGGTGCGGGCCCGGGTGCCGGCCCCGACGCGGGCGACCGGGGGATGGCGCTCGTCCTGAACTCGCTGACCGGCGAGCTCGTCGACGAGTCGCTGCGGCTGCTGCGTCCCGGCGGGCTCCTGGTCGAGCTCGGCCGGACCGAACAGCGCGACCCCGCCGAGGTGGCCGCCGCGCACCCCGGCGTGCGCTACCGGGCGTTCAACCTGCTCCAGCTGCCGCCCGAGCACCTCGCCCGCCTGCTGGAGCGGACGGTCGAGCTGTTCGCCCGGGGCGCGTTCGGCTGGCCCGCCGTCACCGACCTGGACGTCCGGCGGGCGCCCGAGGCCTTCGGGCTGCTGCGCCAGGGCATCCACGTCGGCAAGGTCGTGCTCACCGTCCCGCCGGTCCTCGACCCGGACGGAACCGTCCTGATCACCGGCGGGACGGGCGCCATCGGCCGGGCCGTGGCGCGGCACCTGGTCACCGGGCACGGCGCCCGGCGGCTGCTGCTGGCCGGCCGCCGGGGAGGCGATGCGCCGGGGGCCGCCGAGCTGGCGGCCGAACTGACCGCGCTCGGCGCCGAGGTGGCGTTCGCGGCCGTGGACGTCGCCGACCGGGCCGCCGTCGCCGCGATGATCGCGGCGGTCCCCGCCCGGCACCCGCTGACCGCCGTGATCCACGCCGCCGGCGTGGTGGACGACGCGCCCGTCGCCTCGCTCACCCCCGCGCGGATCGACCGGGTGATGCGGGTCAAGGCCGACGGCGCCTGGCACCTGCACGAGCTGACCGCCGGTCACCCGCTCACCGCCTTCGTCCTGGTCTCCTCGGTGATGGGGACGCTCGGCGGCGCCGGCCAGGGCGGCTACACCGCCGCCAACGCCTTCCTCGACGGGCTCGCCCGGCACCGCCGCGCCCAGGGCCTGCCCGCCCTCGCGCTGGCCTGGGGCCTGTGGGGCGACCCGGACGGCATGCTGGGCGCCCTCGGCGACGCCGACCGCGCCCGCTTCGCCCGGGCCGGGCTGGTGGAGATCGACCCCGGGCACGGCCTGGCCCTCCTGGACGCGGCGCTGCCGTCACCGCACGCCGTCCTGGTGCCCGCCCGACTCGACCGCGAGGTCCTGCGCGACCTCGGACCGGACCTCCCGCCGGTGCTGCGCGAGGTGGTGGCGGCCGCCGGGGCGGGGCGGGGCGGGAACGGCCCGACGCCACGGCGGCACCGCCCGCTGCGCGAGGAGCTGGGCGGCCTGACCGCCGGTGAACGCGCCGACGCCCTGGCCGACCTGGTCCGGACCCACATGGCCGCCGTCCTGGGCTCCCGGCCCGAGGCGATCCCGGACGACCGGCCGTTCGGCGAGCTCGGCTTCGACTCGCTCACCTCGGTCGAGTTCCGCAACCGCCTCGGCACGGCGACGGGGCTGAAGCTCCCGCTCACCCTGCTGTTCGAGGCGCCGACGCTGCCCGAGCTGGTCGCCGTCCTGGACGCCGGGATCGCCCCGCCCGTCCACGAGACCGGGCCGGCTCAGGGAACCGGGCCCGAGCCGGCCGCAGGGGAGTGCGACCCGGACGCGACGGCCCTCGACGAGGACGTGGCGGCCCTCGTCGAGGCCGCGACCGCCGAGGAGCTCCTCGACTTCATCGACCGCGAGCTCATCTGACCCCGGTCCGCCGCCCCACCCCCCACCCCCTACGACCACGAGCCCACCAGATCCCCACGGAGGACCGATCCGTCATGGCATCAGCATCGGACGAGAAGCTGCTCGGATACCTCAAGCGCCTCACCCTCGACCTGCACGAGGCGCGCGGGCGCCTGCGCGAGCTGGAGGAGGGGGAGCGGGAGCCGATCGCGATCGTCGGCATGGCGTGCCGGTACCCGGGCGGGGTCGACTCGCCCGACGCGCTGTGGCGGCTGCTGGCCGAGGGCGGGGAGAGCGTCGGCGCGTTCCCCCGTGACCGGGGCTGGGAGGAGGGGCTGTACGACCCCGAGGGCGGCGGCCGGAGCCTGACCGGTTCCGGCGGATTCCTGTACGACGCGGCCGAGTTCGACGCCGGCTTCTTCGGGATCAGCCCGCGCGAGGCGCTGGCCATGGACCCGCAGCAGCGGCTACTGCTGGAGACCGCCTGGCGGGCCTTCGAGGACGCCGGGATCGACCCGGAGTCGGTGCGCGACACCGAGACCGGGGTGTTCGCCGGCCTGTCGAACCTCGATTACGGGCTGGGGCGCGGCGAGGTGCCCGAGGAGGCCGAGGGCTTCCTGACCACCGGGGCGGTGGGCGGCGCGGCGTCCGGCCGGATCTCGTACACGCTCGGCCTGCGCGGTCCGGCGATCACCGTGGAGACGGCCTGTTCGTCCTCGCTGGTCGCGCTGCACCTGGCCGTCCGGTCGCTGCGCGGCGGCGAGTGCGCGATGGCGCTGGCGGGCGGGGCGACGGTCATGTCCACCCCGCAGCTGTTCACCGAGTTCACCAGGATGCAGGGCGTGGCGCCGGACGGCCGGTGCCGCCCGTTCTCGGCCGGGGCCGGCGGCAGCGGGCTCTCCGAGGGCGTGGGCGTGCTGCTGCTGGAACGGCTGTCGGACGCGCGGCGGCACGGCCACCCGGTGCTGGCCGTGGTGCGCGGCAGCGCGGTGAACCAGGACGGCGCCAGCAACGGCTTCACCGCGCCGAGCGGGTCGGCGCAGCAGCGGGTCATCCGGCAGGCGCTGGCGGACGCCCGGCTGTCGCCCGGCGACGTCCAGGTGGTGGAGGCGAGCAGCACCGGCACGGAGCTCGGCGACCCGATCGAGGCGCGCGCCCTGCTGGCCGCCTACGGGCAGGACCGGGACCGGCCGCTGAGGCTGGGCTCGCTGAAGCCCAACATCGGGCACTCCCAGGCGGCGGCGGGCGTCGCCGGGGTGATCAAGACGGTGCTGTCGATGCGTCACGGCACGCTCCCCGCCACCCTGTACGCGGACGAGCCCACCCCGCACGTCGACTGGTCGGCGGGCGCGGTCGAGCTGGTCGCCGAGCGGGCCGCCTGGCCGGGGACGGCCGGGCCCAGGCGGGCCGGGGTGTCCTCGCAGGGCATCAGCGGCACCAACGCCCACGTGATCATCGAGGAGGCCCCGGCCGCCTTGGAGGCGGGGGAGACCGGGGACGGGGAGGCCGGTCCGGGCGGGCCGCGGCTGCTGACCCTGTCCGCCAAGTCGCCGGCCGCGCTCGCCGAACTCGCCGACCGCTACACCGAGTTGCTCGCGGACGGCGGGCCGGGCGCGGACGACGGGCCGGGTGCGGCCGGCGGGTCCGGCTTGGCGGCGGTCTGCCGGGCCACCGGCCTCGGCCGGGCGCACTTCCCGCACCGGCTGACGGCCGTCGCCTCCTCGGCCGCCGAGCTGCGGGACCTCCTCCTGCGGACCCGCCGGGAGGAGGAGCCGCCGGCCGGCGTCCGGGTCGGCACCCGGACCCCGGAGGGCGGCCGGGGCCCGGTGTTCCTCCTCACCGGCGCCACCGGCCCCCTGGCCGGGCCGGACGCCGAGGCGGTCGCCGTCCTGGCCGAGGCCGAGCCGGTCTTCCGCCGCGCCCTGGACCAGTGCGCCGAGGCGCCCGGCGGCCGGCTCTCGCCGTTCGCCGTCGGCTACGCGCTCGCCGAGCTGTGGCGCTCGTGGGGCGTGCGGCCCGCCGCCGTCCTCGGCCACGGCACCGGCGAGCTGGTGGCCGCGTGCGTCACGGGCACGATGAGCCCGGAGGACGCGCTGGTGGCGGCCCGTACGGTCCGGAACGCGGCCGCGCCGGAGACGGCCGGGCCGGACGCCGCCGGGTCGGAGCGGTTCGCCGCCGGCCTCGCCGCGCTGCTGCGGGACGGCCACCGCACCTTCGTCGAGCTCGGGCCCGCCTCGCCGCTGCTCGACGAGGTCCGGGCGGCCGGGCACGCCGTGGTCCTGCCGTCGCTGCGCCCGGGGGAGGACGCCCGGCGCACCCTCCTCGACAGCCTCGGCGCGCTCTACACCCGGGGCGCGCGGATCGACTGGGCGCGCGTGCACGGCGAGCCCGCCGGGCCGCCGGTGCGCCTGCCCGGGTACCCGTTCCAGCGTGAGCGCTACTGGCTCTGGACCAGCGCCCCGCGCCGCGCCGGGGCGCCGGCACCGGAGGGGTCGCTGGTCGCGCAGGTACGGCTGGTCGGCCCCGACGGTACGCCGGTGGCGCTCGCCGACGGCGTACGCCTGGAGGCGGTGCCGGACGCCCTGCCGCCCACCGCGCCCGCGACGGAGACGCCCGCGACGGAGCCGCCCGCGACGCAGGGACCCGCCGAGGACGTCGTCGAGCTGGTGGCCGGCATCGTCGGCCGGGCGCGCGGCGCGGCCGTCACCGGCGACGACCGGGAGCTGCCGCTGCGGCGCCTGGCCGTCGACTCGCTGATCGCGATGGACATCCGGCAGACCCTCGCCCGGCGGCTCGGCGTGGACCTGCCGCTGCGCGACCTGCTGGACGGCCGTAGCGTCACCGCGATCGCCGACGCCGTCCGGGCCGCACGCGGCGACAACGACGGCAGCGGCAGCGGCGCTGACGCCCGACGGCCCGGGACGGCGCTGGTCGCCGACCCGGCGGCCCGCCACGAGCCGTTCCCGCTCACCGACCTCCAGCAGGCCTACCTGGTCGGCCGGACCGACGCCTTCGAGCTCGGCAACGTCTCCACCTCCTTCCTGGTCGAGGTGGACCTGACCGACACCGACCCGGACCGGCTGGCCGCCTCCTTCCGGCAGCTCGTCGACCGGCACGACATGCTCCGCGCGGTCGTCTCCCGGGACGGGCACCAGCGGGTGCTCGCCGAGGTCCCCGAGTACCGGATCGCCACCGTCGACCTGCGGGCCTGCGACCCCGCCGAGCGGGAGCGCCGGCTGGCCGCGATCCACCGGGAGATGCGGGACCAGGTCTTCGACACCGAGGCCTGGCCGCTGTTCGACGTCCGGGCCACCCTGCTCGACGCCCGCACCACCCGGCTGCACCTCAACTTCGACGCGCTGATCATCGACGGCCGCAGCTCCGGGCTGCTGTTCCGGGAGTGGGCGCAGGCCTATCGCCACGGGGCGCCCGCGACCCCCGCCCCGGCCGTCACCTACCGCGACTACGTGCTCGCCGCCGCCGGGGCGGACGCCGAGGGGCGCGAGCGGTCGCTCGCCTACTGGCGGGCCCGCGTCGACTCGCTGCCGCCCGCGCCCGCCCTGCCGCTGCGCCCGGGCCCGGCGCCCCGGCGGCCGGAGTTCGTCCACCGCACGGCCCGGGTCGGGGCCGGGGCGTGGCGGCGCTTCAAGGAGCACGCCGCGGCGGCGGGCCTCTCGCCCTCGGCCGCGCTGTGCGCCGCGTACGCGCAGGTGCTGGGCGCCTGGAGCGCCTCGCCGCGCTTCACGCTCAACCTGCTGGCGTTCCACCGGCGGCCGCTGCACGAGGACGCCGGCCGGGTGGTCGGCAACCTCAGCGCCACCACCCTGCTGGAGGTCGACGCCGCCCCCGGCGAGGCCTTCGCCGCGGGCGCCGCGCGCCTCCAGGACCAGCTGCTGGCCGACCTCGAACACGGCCACGTCAGCGGCGTCGAGGTGCTGCGCGAACTCAACCGCACCCGCGGCGGGACGGGCCTGGCGGGCATGCCGGTGGTCTTCACCAGCACGATCGGCTTCTCCGCCCGGAGCGACGGCGCCGACAACACCGCCGACGGCGACAACACCGACAACACCGCCGACGGCGCCGACGGCGGCCCGGAGCAGCGCGGGGCGCTCACCGCGCTGACCGCGCTCGGCACCGCCGGCGAGCTGGCCTCCAGCTCGGTGCGCACCCCGCAGGTGTGGCTCGACCACCAGGCCCTGGAGGAGGCCGGGGAGCTGGTCCTGAACTGGGACGTGGTGGAGGAGGTGTTCCCCGAGGGCGTCGTCGACGGGATGTGGGAGGCCTACCGGGACCTGGTGCGCGGCCTGTGCGAGGAGGGCGCGTGGCGCCGCCCGCCGGCCGTGCTCGCGCCGGAGGCCGACCTGGCGGTCCGCCGGGCCGTCAACGCCACCGACGGCCCCGTCCCCGCCGAGCTGCTGCACCACGCGTTCCTGCGGCAGGCCGCGGCCCGGCCGGACGCGCCCGCCGTCATCACCGCCGCCCGGACCCTCAGCTACCGCGAGGTGGACCGCCGGTCCGACCGGATCGCCCGCCGGCTGATCGAGGACGGCGCCGGCCCGGGCACGCTGGTCGGCATCGTGCTGGACAAGGGCTGGGAGCAGGTCGTCGCGGCGCTGGCCGTCCTCAAGACCGGGGCCGCCTACGTGCCGGTCGACGCCGCCGTGCCCGGCCCGCGCCTGCGGATGATCGTGGAGGCCGCCGGGATCGGCCTGGTGCTGACCCGCTCGGCGGTCGCGGCCGGGCTCGACCTGCCGGACGGCACCCGCGCGCTGCACGTCGACACCGAGCCGGAGGACACCGGCGCGGACGGCCCGCTGCCGCCCTCCCCGGCCCGGCCCGAGGACCTCGCGTACGTCATCTTCACCTCGGGCTCCACCGGGGTGCCGAAGGGCGTGATGATCGAGCACACCGGCGCGGTCAACACGATCCGGGACGTCAACGACCGGTTCGGCGTGACCGGGGACGACCGGGTGCTGGCGCTGTCGGCGTTCAACTTCGACCTCTCGGTCTACGACGTGTTCGGCCTGCTCGCGGTCGGCGGCGCCGTGGTCCTGCCCGACGCCCCGGCGCAGCGCGAGCCGGCCGCCTGGCTGGACCTGGTGACCCGGCACCGGGTGACGGTCTGGAACAGCGTCCCCGCGCTGATGGAGATGTTCGTCGAGCACGTGCGGGCACTCGGCGGCCCGTTCCCGCTGCGGCTGGTGATGATGAGCGGCGACTGGATCCCCGTCACCCTCCCCGGCGCCGTCGCCGCGGTCCTGCCGGACGCGCGGGTCGTCGGCCTGGGCGGTGCGACCGAGGCCTCGATCTGGTCGATCCTGCACCCGATCACCGAGGTGGACCCGGAGCGGACGAGCATCCCGTACGGCCGGCCGATGCGGAACCAGCGCTTCCATGTGCTGGACGAGGCGCTGCGGCCGCGCCCGGCCTGGGTCCCCGGCGACCTGTACATCGCGGGCACCGGCCTGGCCCGTGGCTACCTCGGCGACGAGGAGAAGACCCGCGCGGCCTTCCCGCGCCACCCGGTGACGGGGGAGCGGCTCTACCGCACCGGCGACCTCGGCCGCTACCTGCCGGACGGCGACATCGAGTTCCTCGGACGCGCGGACTTCCAGGTGAAGATCCAGGGCCACCGGATCGAGCTCGGCGAGGTCGAGGCGGCGCTGCTGCGCCGGCCGGACGTCCGGGCGGCGGCCGTGGTGGCCGAGGGCGAGCGCGGCGGCCCGCGACGGCTCGTCGGCTACGCGGTGGCGGACGCCTCCGAGGAGGAGCTGCGCGCGGCGCTCGGCCGGGAACTGCCGGGGTACCTGGTGCCCGCCCGGATCGTCCTGCTGCCGGAGCTGCCGCTGACCGACAACGGCAAGGTGGACCGCCGGCGGCTTCCCTCGCCCGGGCTCGCGGCCCCGCGCCCCGGCGGGGCGGTCGCCCCGCGCGACGCGGCCGAGCGGCTGCTCGCCGGGATCTGGGCCGAGTTCTTCGGCACTCCCGCAGCGACCGCCGACACTGCCCCGGACCCCGCCGTCGCCGCCCCGGACCCTTCCGGTTTCGACGTCACGGCGAACTTCTTCGACCTCGGCGGCGACTCCATGCTCGCGGTGCGGATGATGGCCCGGATCAGGCAGTGCACCGGCCGCTCGCTGCCGGTGACCACGCTGCTCGCCCGGCCGACCGTCGAGGCGCTCGCCGGGGTGCTGCGCGAGCGGGCCGACGACGAGGGCCGGGCGGCCCTGGTCACCGTCCGGGGCACCGGGGCCCGGCCGCCGCTGTTCCTGGTCCACCCGGTCGGCGGCGACGTGCTCTGCTACGCCGGGCTCGCCGCCCTGCTGGACGGGGACCAGCCGGTCCACGCCCTCCAGTACCCCGAAGCGGACGCCGAAGCGGACCCCGGGGTGCGGACCGCCCCGCGGACCGTGGCCGAACTGGCCGCGCACTACGCCGACGCGATCACCGCGCGGTTCCCGGACGGCCCGTACCGGCTCGGCGGCTGGTCGATGGGCGGGGTGATCGCCCTGGAGACCGCCCGGCTGCTCACCGACCGGGGCGCGGCGGTCGAGCTGGTCGCGGCCGTGGACCTGCTCGAACCGCCCGGCCGCACCGAGCCCGCCGCCGAGCCGGCGCTGCTGGCCCGGTTCGCCCGCGACCTGGCCGGGCTGGCCGGCCACGACTGGAACCCCGGGCCGGAGGAGTTCGAGCCGGTCGACGGCGGCTCCCCGGTCGAGGAGCTGCTGACCCGGGCCCGGCGGGCCGGCGTCCTGCCGGAGGAGATCGACGGCGCCACCCTGGAGCGGCTCGCGGGCCGGTTCCTGCGCCTCAGCCGGGCGCTGGCCGAGCACCGGCCCGTCCCGTACCGGGGCCGGGTCCGGCTGCTGCGGGCGATGGACGGGGCCAGCACGGCCACCACCCGGCGGTGGCTGGAGCTGCTCGGCGACCGGGCGGAGAGCGTCGACGTGCCCGGCGACCACTACAGCGTCATGCGCGCCCCGTACCTCCCGACCCTGGCGGCCGAGCTCGACAAGGCGTTGAACGACCTGTGACCCGCCGCCCCGGAGAACCCCACCGCACCCGCCGAACCAGGAGGACCGGATGACCACCCTCGAACTGCCGCCCCGGACCGGGACGCCCCGGACCGGTACGTCCCGCACCGGGACGGCCCGCACCGCCGCCTCGGTCCTGGACCGGGTACGGAGCTACGCCGCCGGCCTGCCGGCCACCGCGCCGGAGACCGAACGGCTGGGCCGGATCCCCGGTGACGTCCTGGCGGGCCTGAAGGCCACCGGGCTGCTGCGGGCCGCCCTGCCGCCGCGGCTGGGCGGGGTCGAGCTGACCGTGCCGGAGACCACCCGGGCGATCGACCTGCTGGCCGAGGGCGACGCCTCGGTCGCCTGGTGCGCGTCCGTCGCGCTGAACGCCTCGCTGGCCGTGGTCTCGCTGCCCGAGGTCGTCTTCGCCGAGCTGTTCCCGGACCCGGACCTGATCACCGCGACGGTGCTGCCGCCGGCCGGTCGGTCGGTCCGGCACGGCGGCGGCCACCTGCTGACCGGCCGCTGGACCCACGTCAGCGGGATCACCCACGCCGACCGGGTGCTGGCCGGGTTCCTGACCCCGGAGGGCACCCCGAGGGTCGCCGTGCTGGACGCCGCGCAGGTCCGGGTGCTGGACACCTGGCACACCACCGGGCTGCGCGGCACCGGCTCGCACGACATCGAGGTCGCCGACCTGTTCGTCCCGGAGCGGCACACCTTCGCCCTGGCGCCGTCCGGCACCCGGGTGGAGCCGCTCCACCTGCGCGCCGACAACCTCGCCCTCAAGATGGCGGGCGTGCCGCTGGGGATCGGCCGGGCCGCGCTGGCCGGCGCCCGGGAGCTGCTCTCCGCCCGGCGCACCGCGCTGCCCTACCCGGGGGTCCGGGCCGACCTCGCGCACGCCGAGTCGCTGATCGGCGCGGCGGACGCCTACGTGTACCGCACGCTGGAGCAGGCCTGGGCGGCCCAGGCGGCGGGCCTGGCGGCGGAGCGCGGCACGGCGGCGCTGGCCCGCCGGTTCGCCCACCGGGCCTGCCGGGAGGCGGTCCAACTCCTGTACGACGCCGTGGGATCGGCCGCGGTCTACACCGAGCGCACCCCGCTCGACCGCTGCCTGCGCGACGTCGTCACGGCGGGCCGCCACGTCGCCTCGGCGGAGAAGGTCCTGGACGGTGTCGGCGAGCTGCGGCTCGGGGGCGCGCCCGAGTCCCCGCACCTCTGATCAGGGGCCCTCAGGCCGTCACGCCTCCTCGCGCCAGCCCTCGTAGCCGGCCGCGAGGCGGTCGAGGGCGTGCAGCAGCGCCGGGGTCCAGCCGCTCTCCGGGGCCTCGGCCACGACCAGCCACTGGGCGTCCTCGGCGTCGTCCTCGCCCGCGAGCGCGTCGCGGACGACTTCGAGCTCGCCGAGGTCGGGCTGGGCGGCGCCGAGCTCCTCGGCGGCCTCCTCGGCGGTGTCGCGGTCGGGCAGGACGAGCAGCTGCCGGGCGTACGGGTCGTCGACGGCCGGGAGGTCGGTGGTGTGGTTCTCGCTCACCCGGACATTGTCCAGGTCGGGCCGCCCGCTCCGTCGGGCGGGAGTGTCCGCGGCCCGTGGGATGCTGGTAGGCGATGGCCAGGAAGAGTGCACCCGACGACCTGCTCGCCCCGCTGACCCTCGCGGTCGGCCAGGAGGAGCTGCTGCTGGACCGCGCGGTCGCCCAGGTGGTGGCGGCGGCGAAGGCGGCGGACCCGGACACCGACGTACGGGACCTGCCGCCCGGCGGCCTGCAGCCCGGCAGCCTGGCCGAGCTGACCACGCCGTCGCTGTTCGCCGAGCGCAAGGTGATCGTGGTCCGGGCCGCGCAGGACCTCTCCGCCGACTCCGTGAAGGAGGTCAAGGCGTACATCGAGGCCCCGGCCGAAGAAGTGATCGTGGTGCTGGTGCACGCCGGCGGCGCCAAGGGCAAGGGCCTGCTGGACGCCGGGCGCAAGGCCGGCGGGCGCGAGGTGGCCTGCCCCAAGCTGGCCAAGGCGAGCGAGCGGCTGGCCTTCGTCAAGGGCGAGTTCCGCACCCTGGGCCGCTCCGCGACCCCGGAGGCCTGCCAGGCGCTGCTGGACGCGCTGGGCAGCGACCTGCGCGAGCTGGCGGCCGCCTGCAACCAGCTGACCTCCGACGTCGAGGGCACGATCGACGAGACGGTGGTGGCCCGCTACTACAGCGGCCGGGCCGAGGCGACCGGCTTCGAGGTCGCCGACCTGGCGGTCACCGGCCGGGCCGCGGAGGCGCTGGAGCGGCTGCGCTGGGCGCTGGCCGT
Source organism: Kitasatospora sp. NPDC058184 (assembly GCF_042883725.1). Lineage (NCBI taxonomy): Bacteria > Bacillati > Actinomycetota > Actinomycetes > Kitasatosporales > Streptomycetaceae > Kitasatospora > Kitasatospora sp. NPDC058184. The sequence continues at coordinate 141,530 of NZ_JBHVVE010000013.1, read as the reverse complement.
CGGCCAGCCGCCGACCGGCATCACCTACGCGCTGGCCTCCGGCGTGCGCAGCATCGGCCGGCTGGCGAGCGCCGGGCGGAACATGCGCCCGGGCGACCTGGCCCGCGAGCTGGGCATGCCGCCGTGGAAGGTCGACCGGGTCCGCCAGCAGATGCGCGGCTGGACGGGCGACGGGGTGGCCACCGCGCTGACCGCGATCGCCCAGGCCGACGCCGCCGTCAAGGGCGGCTCGGACGACCCGGCGTACGCCCTGGAGCGCGCGGTGGTCGCCGTCGCCCGGGCCTCCCGGGCCGGTTCCCGGCCCGCCTACTGACGGCCCGGCGCCGCGGGCCCGGCGCTACTTCTTCATGGCCCGCACGGTGTCCTGCCCGTCGGACTGGAGGGCGGTGCGCAGCTCCTCCTTGGTCGGCGGCTTGCCCTTGCCCTCGGTGTAGCCGGCCGAGTAGGTGACGTAGTACGTCATCCCGCCGTCGCGGATGTCCAGTTCGGCGTAGACGCTGTGGTACTGGTCCGAGCCGTCGTCCTTGTACAGGAAGTACGCCTCCTCGCCGAGCCCCGCGATGTCGGTGACCTGGTAGCCGCGGGCCCGGTAGAGCTCCTTGTTGGCCTCCAGCTCGGGCGCCGGGTTGACCGCCTTGTGCAGGTCGACGCGCATGTAGAGGGTGGCGGACTCGCTGTCGCTGGTGCCGCCGGTGCGCTTGAGCGACATCGAGCAGTTCATGCTGTCCAGCGCCGGGTGCCGGTCGGTGTGGTGGGTCGGCTTGGAGGTGTCCGAGACGGAGTAGGTCTGCAGGAGCTTCGTGGGCTTCCCGGTGGCGCAGAAGTCGTCGGAGAGGTGGTAGCCGCGCAGGTCGCGCGGCGAGGAGTCGCTGCTGACCAGGCCGGGGACGGCCGTCACGGCGGCGGCCCAGCCGATCGAGACGGTCACCGCGCCGACGAACGCCCAGACGGCGTTGCGCCGCAGGTTCCCGCTCCGCCCGGGGGCGGGGGCGGCGGGCAGGCCGGGCGCGGTGGGCAGCCCCGGCGGCGGTCCGAAGCCGCCGGCGCCCGCGGGGCCGGGAGCGCCCGGTACGGGCTGCGCGCCCCCGCCCGGCTGCTGCGGGAAGCCGTACCCCGGTCCGTTCGGTGGCTGCGGGAAGCCGTATCCCGGCCCGTTCGGTGGCTGCGGCGGCGGTGGCGTCGTCATGGAAGTTCCCCCCTGGACCTGGCGCCGAGGTGCTCCCCGCACCCCGGTCGGACCCGACCGACGATAGCCGCCGGGCCGCGGAACGCGACAGGCGCCGCAGCGGCCTCGGGGAGAGGCCGGCTGCGACGCCTGTCGCACTGCTTCTGTGCACCGCACCCGCGTGGCGAACGCAGGCCGCGTGCGGTGCGAGTCTTGCGCGCCTCGGGGGGCCGGGTAGAGGGCCGGGTCGCTCCGAAGCGGTGGGGGTCGAAAGACCCCGGGGCGTCAGGCCTGGACGGCGGTGTTGACGCGCTTGGTGATGGCCGACTTCTTGTTGGCGGCCTGGTTGGCGTGGATGACGCCCTTGCTCACGGCCTTGTCCAGCGCCTTGGAGGCGGCGCGGGCCAGCTCGGTGGCCTTCTCGGTCTCGCCGGCGGCAGCGGCCTCACGGGCCTTGCGCAGAGCGGTCTTCAGCGAGGACTTGACGGCCTTGTTGCGCAGGCGCGCCTTCTCGTTGGTCTTGTTGCGCTTGATCTGGGACTTGATGTTCGCCACGAAGGAGCCTCAGTCTTGTCTAAGGATTTGAACGGGTTCGCACCCGGTGGCCGTCGGACCAGCTGAGAGGGCATGCCGAGGCCGGGTGCAGCAGCCCACGCTACCAGGGGCCCGCTGCCCGCCCCAAACCCGGGCGCCCGCGAGGGCCGCCCCCGACCGCTCGCGAGGGCGGCCCCGGACGGCCCCGGGTGCCCGAACGGCGGCCCGCCCCGCGGTCGTGGGAAGATGGCAGGGACTATTTCGATCGGACGAGCCCGTCCGGTCCCCGGGAAACCGGTCAGCGATGACCCGGACACCCCCGGCCCCGGACCAACGGAGAATCGGACCAAGGTGCCCGCGACCCCCAGCAATGTGCCAGAGCCCAGCCGTACCGACCCGGCGCTGATCCGCAACTTCTGCATCATCGCCCACATCGACCACGGCAAGTCGACGCTCGCAGACCGGATGCTGCAGATCACCGGCGTCGTCGACCCCCGGCAGATGCGTGCCCAGTACCTCGACCGCATGGACATCGAGCGTGAGCGCGGCATCACCATCAAGTCGCAGGCGGTCCGCCTTCCGTGGGCGCCGAAGACCGGTCCGAACGCCGGGACGACGCACATCCTCAACATGATCGACACCCCCGGCCACGTGGACTTCACGTACGAGGTGTCCCGCTCCCTCGCCGCGTGCGAGGGCACCATCCTGGTGGTCGACGCGGCCCAGGGCATCGAGGCGCAGACCCTCGCCAACCTGTACCTGGCGCTGGAGAACGACCTCACGATCGTCCCGGTCCTCAACAAGATCGACCTGCCGGCCGCCCAGCCGGAGAAGTACGCGGCCGAGATCGCCCACATCATCGGCTGCGACCCCTCCGACGTGCTCCAGGTCAGCGCCAAGACCGGCCTGGGCGTCGAGGACCTGCTGGACCACATCGTCAACACCGTCCCGGCCCCGGTCGGCGTCAAGGACGCCCCGGCCCGCGCGATGATCTTCGACTCGGTGTACGACTCCTACCGCGGCGTGGTCACCTACGTCCGTGTGGTGGACGGGCAGCTCACCAAGCGCGAGCGGATCTCGATGATGTCCACCGGCGCGACCCACGAGCTGCTGGAGATCGGCGTCATCTCGCCCGAGCCGAAGGTCGCCGACGGCCTCGGCGTCGGCGAGGTGGGCTACATCATCACCGGTGTGAAGGACGTCCGGCAGTCCAAGGTCGGTGACACGATCACCTCGATGCACAAGGGCGCCACCGAGGCGCTCGGCGGCTACAAGGACCCGCGCCCGATGGTGTTCTCCGGCCTCTACCCGCTGGACGGCTCGGACTACCCGCTGCTGCGCGACGCCCTCGACAAGCTGCGGCTCAACGACGCCGCGCTGGTGTACGAGCCGGAGACCTCGGTCGCGCTCGGCTTCGGCTACCGCTGCGGCTTCCTCGGCCTGCTGCACCTGGAGATCATCCGGGAGCGCCTGGAGCGCGAGTTCAACCTTGACCTGATCTCCACCGCCCCGAACGTGGTCTACCGGGTGGTCATGGAGGACGGCACCGAGCACACCGTCACCAACCCGAGCGAGTTCCCCACCGGCAAGATCGCCGAGGTGTTCGAGCCGGTGGTGCGCGGCACCATCCTCGCGCCCAACGAGTTCGTCGGCGCGATCATGGAGCTCTGCCAGTCCCGCCGCGGCAACCTCCAGGGCATGGACTACCTGTCCGAGGACCGGGTCGAGCTGCGCTACACCCTGCCGCTCGCGGAGATCGTCTTCGACTTCTTCGACCAGCTGAAGTCCAAGACCCGTGGCTACGCCTCGCTGGACTACGAGCCCATCGGCGAGCAGTCCGCCCAGCTGGTGAAGGTCGACATCCTGCTGCACGGCGACGCGGTGGACGCCTTCTCCGCGATCGTCCACAAGGACAAGGCCTACGGCTACGGCGTGATGATGGCGGGCAAGCTCCAGAAGCTCATCCCCCGCCAGCAGTTCGAGGTGCCGATCCAGGCGGCCATCGGCTCCCGGGTGATCGCCCGTGAGACGGTCCGCGCGATCCGCAAGGACGTCCTCGCCAAGTGCTACGGCGGTGACATCTCCCGTAAGCGGAAGCTGCTGGAGAAGCAGAAGGAAGGCAAGAAGCGGATGAAGATGGTCGGCCGCGTGGAGGTCCCGCAGGAGGCCTTCATCGCCGCGCTGTCCACCGACGCCGAGGCGCCGAAGGAGAAGAAGTAACGGCGGCAGGCGTTCGGAGACGCGGGAAGGGCCCGGGCATCAGCCCGGGCCCTTCCCGCGTTCTCCGACGGTCTTCGGGGGAGCGTCAGTCCACCTCGGCCACGGCCTCGGCGAACTGCGCCTGGTAGAGCCGGGCGTAGGCACCGTCGGCGGCGATCAGGTGGTCGTGCGAGCCCTGCTCGACGATCGAGCCGTTCTCCATCACCAGGATCACGTCGGCGTCCCGGATGGTGGAGAGCCGGTGGGCGATCACGAAGCTGGTGCGGCCGGTGCGCAGCCGGGCCATGGCCCGCTGGATCAGCACCTCGGTGCGGGTGTCGACGGAGCTGGTCGCCTCGTCCAGGACCAGGATGGACGGCTGGGCGAGGAACGCCCGGGCGATGGTGATCAGCTGCTTCTCGCCGGCGCTGACGTTGGTGCCCTCGTCGTCGATGACGGTGTCGTAGCCGTCCGGCAGGGTGCGCACGAAGCGGTCGACGTGGGCGGCCCTGGCGGCCTCGACGACCTGGTCGCGGGTGGCCGACTCGGCGCCGTAGGCGATGTTGTCGGCGATGCTGCCGCCGAACAGCCAGGTGTCCTGGAGCACCATGCCGATGCCGGAGCGCAGTTCCTCGCGGGACATCGCGGCGATGTCCACGCCGTCGAGGGTGATCCGTCCGGAGCTGACCTCGTAGAACCGCATCAGCAGGTTGACCAGGGTGGTCTTGCCGGCGCCGGTGGGGCCGACGATGGCGACGGTCTGGCCGGGCTCGACCTTGAGCGAGAGGTCGTCGATGAGCGGCTTCTCGGGGTCGTAGCGGAAGGTCACGTCCTGGAAGGCGACCCGGCCGCGCACCACGTCGGGCCGTTCCGGCATGGCCGGTTCGGCGCTCTGCTCGGGGGCGTCCAGCAGCTCGAAGACGCGCTCGGCGGAGGCGACGCCGGACTGCACCAGGTTGGCCATGCTGGCGACCTGGGTGAGCGGCTGGCTGAACTGCCGCGAGTACTGGATGAACGCCTGGACGTCACCGATGGACAGCGCGCCGCTGGCGACCCGCAGACCGCCGACGACGGCGACCAGCACGTACTGGAGGTTGCCGATCAGCATCATCGCGGGCTGGATGATGCCGGAGATGAACTGGGCCTTGAAGCTGGCGTGGTAGAGCGCCTCGTTGTGCTCCCGGAAGGTCTCCGCGGACTCGTGCTGGCGCCCGAACACCTTGACCAGGGTGTGGCCGGTGTACATCTCCTCGATGTGGGCGTTCAGTTGGCCGGTGGACTTCCACTGCTGGACGAACTGCGGCTGGGCCCGCTTGCCGACCCTGGTGGCGACGACGACCGAGACGGGCACCGAGACCAGGGCGATCACGGCGAGCAGCGGGGAGATCCAGAACATCATCGCGAGCACGCCGACCACGGTGAGCAGCGAGTTGACGACCTGTCCCATGGTCTGCTGCATGGACTGGCCGATGTTGTCGATGTCGTTGGTGACCCGGCTGAGCACCTCGCCGCGCGGCTGCTTGTCGAAGTAGCTGAGCGGCAGCCGGGCGAGCTTGGCCTCGACGTCCTGGCGCAGCCGGTAGCTCGCGGCCTGGATGGCCCGGGTGGCGAGCCGGCCCTGGAAGATGCCGAAGACGGCGGAGGCGAGGTAGATGCCGAGCACCCAGAGCAGGACGGTGCCGATGGCGCCGAAGTCCATGCCCTGGCCGGGGGTGAAGTGGACGGAGGAGAGCAGGTCGGCGACGCCGCCCTCGCCGTGGGCGCGCAGCCCGTCGATGACCTGGTCCTTGGACATCCCGGTCTGGAAGCGGGCGCCGACGACACCGGCGAAGATCAGGTCGGTGGCGTCGCCGAGGATCTTGGGGCCGATGACGGCGCAGCCGATGCCGAGCACGCCGAGGACCAGGACGCCGATCAGGGTGTTGCGTTCGGGGCGCAGCAGGCCGAGGACGCGCTTGCCGGAGCCCTTGAAGTCCATGGACTTCTCGGTGCCCTGGCCGCCCATGAAGCGGCCGGGGCCGGCCGGGCCGCGGCGGGCGGCGGCGGCCTGGGAGTCGCTGGGCAGTTCGGCGTCCTTGGCGGCGTCCTTCGGGGCGCCGTTCGCCGGGGCGCCGTCCACCGGGGTGTCCTCGGGAGCGGTGCCTCTCGGGGCGGGCCCCTTGGTCAGGTCGGGCTTGTTGCCGGGCGTGGTCACGCCGCCTCCTGCTCGGTGAGCTGGGAGAGCACGATCTCCCGGTACGTCGGGTTGTCGGCCATCAGCTCGTGGTGGGTTCCACTGCCGACGACGGCGCCCTCGTCGAGGACGATGATCCGGTCGGCGTCGCGGATGGTGGACACCCGCTGGGCGACGATCAGGACGGTGGCGTCGGAGGTCTCGCGGGCGAGGGCCTTGCGGAGCCGGGCGTCGGTGGCGTAGTCGAGCGCGGAGAAGGAGTCGTCGAAGAGGTAGACGGAGGGCCGGCGGACCAGGGTCCGGGCGATGGCCAGGCGTTGGCGCTGGCCGCCGGAGACGTTGCCGCCGCCCTGGGCGATGGGGGCGTCCAGGCCTTCGGGCAGCTTCTCGACGAACTCCTTGGCCTGGGCGATCTCCAGGGCGTGCCAGAGCTCCTCGTCGGTGGCGTCGGGCCGGCCGTAGCGGAGGTTGCTGGCGACGGTGCCGGAGAAGAGGTAGGGCTTCTGCGGGACGATGCCGACGCTCTCGGCGATCGCGGCGGGGGCGAGTTCGCGGACGTCGACGCCGTCGAGCAGGACCCGGCCGGAGGTGACGTCGAAGAGCCGGGGGACGAGGCCGAGCAGGGTGGACTTGCCGCTGCCGGTGGAGCCGATGATGGCGGTGGTCTGGCCGGGGCCGGCGGTGAGGTCGATGCCGCGCAGCACCGAGGCCTCGGCGCCGGGGTAGCGGAAGTCGACGCCGCGCAGTTCCAGGGTGCCGCGGTGCGGGACCTCGGTGACCGGGGTGGCGGGCGGGACGACGCTGCTGTCGGTGCCGAGGACCTCCTGGATGCGCTCGGCGCAGACCTCGGCGCGCGGCACCATCATGAACATGAAGGTGGCCATCATGACGCTCATCAGGATCTGCATCAGGTAGGAGAGGAACGCGGTGAGCGCGCCGATCTGCATGGCGCCGCTGTCGATGCGGTGGGCGCCGAACCAGAGCACGGCGACGCTGGAGACGTTCACCACCAGCATGACGGCGGGGAACATGATGGACATCAGCCGGCCGACCTGGCGGGAGACCTGGGTGAGGTCCTCGTTGGCGTCGGCGAAGCGGGCCTGCTCCTGGTCGTCCTTGACGAAGGCGCGGATGACCCGGATGCCGGTGATCTGCTCGCGCAGGACCCGGTTCACGGTGTCGATCCGTACCTGCATGCTGCGGAACCTGGGGCGCAGCGCGCGGACCAGCAGGACCACGACGACGCCGAGCACGGGGATGACGGCGAGCAGCAGGCCGGACAGCGGGACGTCCTGGTTGAGCGCCATGATGATGCCGCCGACGCACATGATCGGCGCGGCGACCATGAGCGTGAAGCTCATCAGGGCGAGCATCTGGACCTGCTGGACGTCGTTGGTGGTGCGGGTGATCAGCGAGGGGGCGCCGAACTGGCCGACCTCGCGGGCGGAGAAGCTCTGCACCCGGTCGAAGACGGCGGCGCGGACGTCCCGGCCGAAGGCCATCGCGGTGCGGGCGCCGTAGTAGACCGCGCCGATGGAGCAGAGGGCCTGGAGGACGGTGACCGCGATCATCACCCCGCCGACGCGCAGGATGTAGCCGGTGTCGCCCTTGACCACGCCGTCGTCGATGATGTCGGCGTTGAGCGTCGGCAGGTAGAGCGCCGCGAGGGTGGACACCAGCTGGAGCAGCACCAGCAGGGTGATCGGTCGGGAGTACGGGCGCAGGTACGCCCTCAGCAGTCTGATCAGCACTAGCACACTCTTGTCGTCGCCGGTCGGGTTCGCACCCCAATTCTCGGTGTTCTGTAGCGTCGTACAGGTCATTCGGCGTCCGGGAGCCGGAGGTTTGCCGGGCCTTTGCCGAACGGCGGGGTGCGGCACCGGTCGCGCGGGGCCGTGCCGTCGGGCGCCGCCCCCTTACGGAATGACCGGTTTCCCCCTAGGCTGCTGATTGCCCCTTTGTTACTGACCGGTACCGCTCAGGTGAACCGGGGGCCCGGCGACCGCCCCCACGGACGCCGCGACAATCCCTCAGACGGCCACCCGCCACCGGAGGTCCTCGTTGAGTTCCGCGCAGTCCCTGATCGACTCCGGCAGGCCCGACCTCGTCGCCGGGCGCCCCGCCTCCGTCGCCCACCTGTTCCTGGAGCGGGTCGCCCTGACCCCGAACGCCGAGGCCTACCGCTACCCCTCGCCGGTGGACGAGCAGGCCGCCGACGGCGCGCCCGGCGCCGAGCAGTGGCGCTCGCTCACCTGGGCGCAGACCGCGGTCCGGGTCAAGGCGGTGGCCGCAGGCCTGATGGCGCTCGGCATCCGGCCCGAGGACCGGGTGGCCCTGGCCTCCTCGACCCGCCTGGAGTGGATCGTCGCCGACCTCGGCGCCATGTGCGCGGGCGCCGCGATCACCACCGTCTACCCCAGCACCAACGCGGACGAGACCGCGTTCATCCTCTCCGACTCCGGCTCCCGGGCGCTGTTCGCCGAGAACGAGGCCCAACTGGCCAAGGCCGTCGGGCAGCTCGACCAGCTGCCCGAACTGCGCACCGTGATCCTCTTCGACGCGCCCGCCGAGGCCCCCGAGACCGGCGGCCTGGACCTGCTCACCCTCGCCGAGCTGGAGGAGCGCGGCACCCGGTACCTGGCGGAGCACCCGGACGCGGTGGAGAAGGGCGTCGACGGGCTCGGCAAGGAGCAGCTGGCCACCCTCATCTACACCTCCGGCACCACCGGCCGCCCCAAGGGCGTGCGCCTGGTGCACGACTGCTGGGCGTACGAGGGCCGGGCGCAGGAGGCCAGCGGCCTGCTGGGCCCCGACGACGTGCAGTTCATGTGGCTGCCGCTGTCCCACGTGTTCGGCAAGACGCTGATCTCCGGGCAGATCGCCACCGGGCACGTGATGGCGGTGGACGGCCGGGTGGACCGGATCATCCACAACCTGCCGGCGATCCGGCCGACCATCATGGCCTCCGCGCCGCGCATCTTCGAGAAGGTCTACAACGGCATCGCGGGCCGGGCCCGGGCCGAGGGCGGCGCCAAGTACAAGATCTTCCTGTGGGCGGCCAAGGTCGCCCGCGAGCACGCCCGGGCGGTCCAGCAGAGCCGCATCGCCACCGGCACCGAGAGCGCCCCGCTCGGCCTGCGGGTGCAGCACGCGCTGGCCGACAAGCTGGTGTACGCGAAGATCCGGGCGGCCTTCGGCGGCCGGCTGCGCGGCGCGGTCTCCGGCAGCGCCGCGCTCGCCCCGGAGATCGGCTACTTCTTCATCGGCGCCGGGGTGCCGATCCTGGAGGGCTACGGCCTGAGCGAGACCAGCGCCGGCTCCTGCGTCAACCGGGCCGAGGACGTGCGGATCGGCACCGTGGGCCGCCCGCTGCCCGGCACCGAGGTGCGGATCGCCGAGGACGGCGAGATCCTGCTGCGCGGCCCCGGCGTCATGCGCGGCTACCACAACCTGCCGGAGAAGACCGCCGAGGTGCTGGAGCCGGACGGCTGGTTCCACACCGAGGACATCGGCGAGCTCAGCCCGGACGGCTTCCTGCGGATCACCGACCGCAAGAAGGACCTGTTCAAGACCTCCGGCGGCAAGTACGTGGCGCCCAGCGAGGTCGAGGGCAAGTTCAAGGCGGTCTGCCCGTTCGTCAGCAACATCCTGGTGATCGGCAACGGCCGCAACTACTGCACCGCGCTGATCGGCCTGGACGAGGCCGTCCTGCTGCCGTGGGCCGCCGAGCACGGCCTGGCCGGGAAGTCCTACGCCGAGCTGGCCGTCGAGCCGGCCGTCCACGAGCTGATCGAGGGCTTCGTCAAGCGGGTCAACGGCGACCTCCAGCGCTGGCAGACGATCAAGAAGTTCCACCTGCTGCCGCGCGACCTCGACATCGAGCACGGCGAGCTCACCCCGAGCCTGAAGATCAAGCGCCCGGTGGTCGAGCGGACCTACGCCGACGCGGTCACCGCCATGTACGCGGGCGCCAACGAGGCCTGACCGGCCCCGCCCCCGTACGGCCCGCCGGGTTCGGTCGGGCCGTACGGGACAATGGGCTCATGCCCTCCGCACTCCCCGACGGCGATCCGGTGCCGTCCGACGGTTCCCTGCCCGCACACGCCCTCGACGGGCTGGGCGACCGGCCGTTCGGCTTCTACCTGCACGTGCCGTACTGCGCCAGCCGCTGCGGCTACTGCGACTTCAACACCTACACCGCCACCGAGCTGCGCTCCTCCGGGGCCGTCGCCTCCCAGGAGACCTACGCGGACAACGTGGTCGCCGAGATCCGCCACGCCCGGAAGGTGCTGGGCTCCGCCGACCTGCCGGTGCACACCGTCTTCCTCGGCGGCGGCACCCCGACCCTGCTGCCCGCCCGCGACCTGGTCAAGATGCTCTCCGCGATCCGCGAGGAGTTCGGGCTCGCCGACGGCGCCGAGATCACCACCGAGGCCAACCCGGAGTCCGTCGACCCGGCGTACCTGGCCGAACTGCGCGAGGGCGGCTACAACCGGCTCTCCTTCGGCATGCAGAGCGCCCGCCCGCACGTCCTGAAGCTGCTCGACCGCCACCACACCCCGGGCCGCCCCGAGGCCTGCGTGGCCGAGGCCCGCGCGGCCGGCTTCGAACACGTCAACCTCGACCTCATCTACGGCACCCCGGGCGAGTCCGACGACGACTGGCGGGCCTCCCTGGACGCCGCCATCGGCGCCGGGCCCGACCACGTCTCCGCGTACTCGCTGATCGTCGAGGAGGGCACCCGGCTCGCCGCCCGCGTCAAGCGCGGCGAACTGCCGATGATCGACGACGACGTGCACGCCGACCGCTACCTGATCGCCGAGGAGGCGCTCGCCGCCGCCGGCTACTCCTGGTACGAGGTCTCCAACTGGGCCACCACCCCCGAGGGCCGCTGCCGCCACAACGAGCTCTACTGGACCGGCGGCGACTGGTGGGGCGCCGGCCCCGGCGCCCACAGCCACGTCGGCGGCGTCCGCTGGTGGAACGCCAAGCACCCCGCCGCCTACGCCCAAGCCCTCGCCGAGCACCGCACCCCGGCCCTGGCCCGCGAGGTGCTGGCCGACGAGGACCGCCGCGTCGAACGCATCCTGCTGGAGCTCCGCCTGGTCGACGGCATCCCCCTCGACCTCCTCACCGACACCGGCCGCGAGGCCGCCGACCGCCACCTCGCCGACGGCCTCCTCGCCCCCGGCCCCTACGCCCGGGGCCGCGCCACCCTCACCCTCCAGGGCCGCCTCCTGGCCGACGCCGTCGTACGTGACCTGGTGGACTGACCGAGGGCTTACCGTGTGCGCACCTCTCCGAGCGGACCAGCCTCTTCGGCGAGGCCGTTCCTGTGGATCCGATGGGTGTGAGTCTGGTGACTGCCGACTTTCCCCGCCGTCACTCCGGCAGGGCCGTGAAGTCGATCAGTTCCTCGACCCGGCCCAGGAGTTCGGGCTCCAGGTCCTTGTAGGAGTCGACCTTCGAGAGGATGTGCTTCCAGGCCGCGGGGGTGTCCACCGGCCAGCCGAGGCGGCGGCAGGTGCCCTCCTTCCAGTCCTCGGCCCGAGGGACGGCGGGCCAGGCGGGGATGCCGACGGAGGAGGGCTTCACGGCCTGCCAGATGTCGATGTAGGGGTGGCCGACGACCAGCACCGAGTCGCCGGTGACCCGGGCGGCGATGCGGTGCTCCTTCGTGCCCGGGAGCAGGTGGTCGACCAGGACGCCGAGGCGGCGGCCGGGGCCGGGGGCGAAGTCGGCGACGATCGCGGGCAGGTCGTCGATGCCGCGCAGGTACTCGACGACCACGCCCTCGATCCGCAGGTCGTCGCCCCAGACCCGTTCGACCAGCTCCGCGTCGTGCCGGCCCTCGACGTAGATGCGGGACTCGCGGGCGACCCGGGCGCGGGCGCCGGGGACGGCGACGGAGCCGGAGGCGGTGCGGCCCGGGGTGCGGGCGGGGGCCGGGCCGGCCGGGCGGACCAGGGTGACGACCCGGCCCTCCAGCAGGAAGCCGCGCGGCACCAGGGGGAACACCCGGTGCTTGCCGAACCGGTCCTCCAGGGTGACGGTGAAGCCTTCGGCGGTCTTCTCGCAGCGCACCACGGCCCCGCAATAGCCGGTCGCCGCCTCCTCGACCACCAGGTCCCGCTCGGCGGGCACCTCCGGGGCGGGGGCCTGCTTCTTCCACGGCGGGGTCAGGTCGGGTCCGTACTGGCGGCTGCGCATACGGGTGATCATAGGGAGGGCGGACGGCGCGTCAGAGGCCCGGCGCGCCCCAGACCGGGAACCAGCGGCTCAGGTCCTTCTCCAGCCGCAGGTCGTTCCCCAGCATCGCGTTGACCTGCAGTTCCAGCGGACTGTCGCGCCGCTCCCCGCCGCCGGGCATCGGGGCGAAGGGGTAGAACGTCCCCCGCTTGTAGAGGTAGACGAGGGCCAGCGACCGCCCGTCCGGGTCGCGGAAGCCGACGAGCGAGCAGAGCAGCTGCGGCCCGAAGCCGTTCGCCTCCAGTTCGCTGTTGACCGCGTGCAGGTCGTTGACCAGTTCGGGCAGTTCCTCGGGGCGGTGCCGGGCGAGCAGCCAGGAATAGCCGTAGCCGTCCTTGGAGGCCTCCACGGGGACGCCGCCGCGCTCGGTGTCGGCGTCCAGCAGCGCCCGGACCTGCTGCTGGACCTGGACGAAGGCGGCGCCCTCGACGGCCGCGAAGCAGACCGAGCCGAGCCCGGTGGGGGTGAACCCGGCCCCGGCCTCCAGGGTGAGCGCGGCGGACGGCACGCCGAACAGCTGGTCGAGGTCGGGCTTGACGGGCTTGGTGCGGCCGAACAGGGCGTCCAGGATTCCCACGGCGGTCCTCTCGGGTCGAAAACTGAGACTCAGCGGCCGAGCTGCTCGGAGATCTTCGCCAGCTGCTCCAGCCGCTTCTCCAGGCTCGGGTGGGTGGAGAACAGCTGCGAGGCGGCCTCCCGGGCGCTCAGCGCGGGGGCGAAGTAGAAGGCGTTGTACGGCTGGGCCTGGCGCAGGTCCTTGCTGGGGATGGCCGCGATCTGCCCGGTCACCTTGGTGAGCGCCGAGGCGAGGGCGCTGGGATGCCCGGTGAGCTGGGCGGCGGCCCGGTCGGCGGCGAGTTCGCGGTAGCGGGACAGCAGCCGGGTGAGCAGGAAGCTGATCGCGTAGACGACGACCGACACCAGCGGGATGATCAGCGCCAGCACGGCCGCGTTCTGGTCGTTGTTGTTGCGCCCGCCGCCCATGAACCCGCCGTACATCGCGATCCGGGTCATCGCCCCGGCGAGGACGCCGAGGAAGCCGGCGATCGTCATCACCGCGACGTCCCGGTGGGCGACGTGCGACAGCTCGTGGGCGAGGACGCCCTCCAGTTCCTCGGGCTCCAGCCGGCGCAGCAGCCCGGTGGTCACGCAGACCACCGCGTTCTGCGGGTTGCGGCCGGTGGCGAAGGCGTTCGGCATGTCGTTGTCGGCGACCGCCACGCGGGGTTTGGGCATGTCGGCCAGGGCGCAGAGCCGGTCGATGGTGCCGTGCAGCTGGGGGAACTGCTCCGGGGACACCTGGCGGGCGCCCATCGCCCGTTCGGTGATCTTGTCGCTGAACCAGAACTGGGCCACGAACAGCCCGCCGGAGATCAGGACGATCAGTGGCCAGGCGCCGCGCAGCAGCGCGATCAGCAGGCCGGTGAAACCGACGTACAGCAGCCCGATCACGAACATCGTCGCGACCATGCGGCCGGTCAGGCCGCGGTCCGGCGCGAAACGGGTGTGCTGGCCCGAGCTCGACATCGCTTGCTCCTCCATTCGCCGTCGCTTTCGATGCTGCCACCCGGACGGCCTCTCGGCACCACCCCGGCGCCGGGAGGATCGAACCGCCGGGGCCCCGCGGGCCGTGAGCGGAACTGCGGGGAGGATCACCCCGGTCCGGCCGTTCCTGCCGTAGGACCCGGGCCTTACACTGGCAGGTACGGTTTTGGCACTCGCGTGTTCAGAGTGCCAGGGCAAGGGTCTTCGGAGCGGCCCGCAGCAGCAAGGGACACAGTCGGACAACGTGCGAAGACGGAGGTGCGTGCCCCATGGCCGGTGAGGTCCGCCAGCTGGACGAACGCAAGCTCGCCGTGCTCCGCGCGATCGTGCAGGACTACGTGGGCACCGAGGAGCCGGTCGGCTCCAAGGCCCTGGTGGAACGGCACAACCTCGGGGTCTCGCCGGCGACCGTCCGCAACGACATGGCGGCGCTGGAGGAGGAGGGCTACATCCACCAGCCGCACACCAGCGCCGGCCGCATCCCGACCGACAAGGGGTACCGCCTCTTCGTCGACAAGCTCGCCGAGATCAAGCCGATGAGCGCCCCCGAGCGCCGGGCCATCCGGCACTTCCTGGACGGCGCGGTCGACCTGGACGACGTGGTCGCGCGCACCGTGCGGCTGCTCGCCCAGCTGACCCGGCAGGTCGCGGTGGTGCAGTACCCCTCGCTGACGCGCTCCACCGTCCGGCACATCGAGCTGGTGGCGCTGGCCCCGGCCAAGGTGATGCTGGTGCTGATCACCAACACCGGCCGGGTCGAGCAGCGGATGGTCGACTGCCCGGGCCCGGTCGGCGAGACGGTGCTGGCGGACCTGCGGGCCCGGATCAACGCGAGGGCCGCCGGCCGGCGCCTCCCGGAGGTCCCGGGGCTGCTGGAGGAGCTGCCGGCGCAGTTCGAACCGGCCGAGCGGCCGACCGTCAGCACGGTCCTGGCGACCCTGTTCGAGACGCTCGCCGAGCAGAACGAGGAGCGGATCATGCTGGCCGGCACGGCCAACCTGACCCGCTTCGGGCACGACTTCCCGCTCAGCATCCAGCCGGTGCTGGAGGCCCTGGAGGAGCAGGTCGTCCTGCTCCGCCTCCTGGGTGAGACCGCGGACGCCGCGATGACGGTCCGGATCGGGCGGGAGAACACCTACGAGGGGCTGACTTCCACGTCCATCGTCTCGGTCGGCTACGGTTCGGGCGACGAGAGCGTGGCGAAACTGGGTGTGATCGGTCCGACCCGGATGGACTACCCGGGCACAATGGGGGCGGTGCGAGCGGTGGCGCGGTACGTGGGCCAGATCCTGGCCGAGTCCTAGCAAAGGCCGCCGTCGGAAATCCGACGGCGGTGACCAGTCGCAGCACTACTACAGGCGGAACAAGCGGAGCATTTGGTGGCCACGGACTACTACGCGGTACTCGGCGTCCGACGGGATGCGGGGCAGGACGAGATCAAGAAGGCGTTCCGGCGCCTGGCGCGCGAACTGCACCCGGACGTCAACCCGGACCCGAAGACGCAGGAGCGGTTCAAGGAGATCAACGCCGCTTACGAGGTGCTCTCCGATCCGCAGAAGCGCCAGGTCTACGACCTCGGCGGGGACCCGCTGTCCCCGGGCGGCGGCGCGGGCGGCTTCGGTGCCGGCGCGGCGGGCTTCGGCTTCTCCGACATCATGGACGCCTTCTTCGGCGCCGCGGCCGGCCAGCGCGGCCCGCGCTCGCGCACCCGCCGGGGCCAGGACGCCATGATCCGGCTGGAGATCACCCTGGAGGAGGCTGCTTTCGGCACCACCAAGGAGCTCCAGGTCGACACCGCCGTCACCTGCACCACGTGCAGCGGCGAGGGCGCGGCCCCCGGCACCTCGGCGCAGACCTGTGACATGTGCCGCGGCAAGGGCGAGGTCTCCCAGGTCACCCGGTCCTTCCTGGGCCAGGTCATGACCTCCCGCCCCTGCCCGCAGTGCCAGGGCTTCGGCACCGTCGTGCCGACCCCGTGCCCGGAGTGCGCCGGCGACGGCCGGGTGCGCGCCCGCCGCACGCTGACCGTCAAGATCCCGGCCGGTGTCGACAACGGCACCCGGATCCAGCTGGCCGGCGAGGGCGAGGTCGGCCCCGGCGGCGGCCCGGCCGGCGACCTGTACGTCGAGATCGCCGAGACCACCCACACGATCTTCCAGCGGCGCGGGGACGACCTGCACTGCACCGTCACCATCCCGATGACGGCGGCCGCGCTCGGCACCCAGGTGCCGCTGCAGACCCTGGACGGCCTGGAGGAGGTCGACATCCGGCCCGGCACCCAGTCCGGCCAGTCGATCCCGCTGCACGGCCGGGGCATCACCCACCTGCGCGGCGGCGGCCGTGGCGACCTGATAGTGCACGTCGAGGTGAAGACGCCCAGCAAGCTCGACCCCGAGCAGGAGGAGCTGCTGCGCCGCCTCGCGGTGCTGCGCGGCGAGGAGCGGCCGTCCGGCCAGTTCGCGCCGGGCCAGCAGGGCCTCTTCTCCCGGCTGAAGGACGCCTTCAACGGCCGGTAGCCGTCCGCGGAGGGGTGCCGGGGGGCAATGACCCCGGCACCCCTTTCGCGTGTCCGTCCCACTTCCGCACGAAAGAGGTTCCCCGTCATGACCGCGCCCGTCTTCGTCGTCGAGACCGAGCGGATCGCCGCCGCCGCGCCCGGGGCCGTGGTGCGCCTGGACGGCCCGGAGGGGCGGCACGCGGCCGCGGTGAAGCGGCTGGAGCCGGGCGAGGCGGTGACCCTGGCCGACGGGCAGGGGCTCGGCGTGGACGGCACGGTCGCCGAGGTGCTCGGCAAGGACGCGATCGACGTGCGGGTCGCCGCCGTGCGCCGCGAGCCGGAGCCCGCGCCGCGGATCGTCGTCGTCCAGGCGCTGCCCAAGGGCGACCGCGGCGAGCTGGCCGTGGAGACCATGACCGAGGTCGGCGTGGACGTGGTGATCCCGTGGGCCGCCTCGCGCTGCATCACCCAGTGGAAGGGCGAGCGCGGCGCCAAGGCGCTCGCCAAGTGGCGGGCCACCGCGCGGGAGGCGGGCAAGCAGTCCCGCCGGCTGCGCTTCCCCGAGGTCCGCGAGCCGATGACCACCCGGCAGCTGGCGCCCGTCCTGGCGGGGGCCGCGTTCGCCGCCGTGCTGCACGAGGAGGGCGCCGAACCGCTGGCGCACGCCGTGCTGCCGGAGGGCGGGGACATCGTCCTGGTGGTCGGCCCGGAGGGCGGGGTCTCCCCGGAGGAGCTGGCGGCCTTCGCCGGGGCGGGCGCCGGGCCGTACCGGCTGGGCCCCTCGGTGCTGCGCACCTCCACCGCCGGGGTGGCCGCCGGCGCGCTGCTGCTCGGGCGCACCGGCCGCTGGTCGTAGTACCCCGGGCGCACCCCCGGCAGGCCGTCGGCGCGCCCCTCGGCGCGCCCCCGTACACCCCGGCGGCGACCGCGGCACGGCCGCCCGCGGACGGTGCCGGGAGTCTGGGAAAAACGGCGCGGACGGTCCGTGTACCTGCCTAGGCTGGCCGGGTGACGGACTCCCAGAGCACCTCCCCGAACTCCTCGGCGGGCGCCTACCTTCGCCATCCCCACCTGCACGGCGACCTGCTCGCCTTCGTCGCCGAGGACGACCTCTGGCTCGCCCCGCTGGACGGCGGCCGGGCCTGGCGGCTGACGGCGGACCACCTGCCGGTCCACCACCCGAGGTTCTCCCCGGACGGGCGGCACCTCGCCTTCACCTCCACCCGGGACGGCGCCCCCGAGGTGCACGTGGTGCCGGTGGACGGCGGCCCCTCGCGCCGGCTCACCCACTGGGGCAGCCACCAGACCCGGGTGCTGGGCTGGACCGCCGACGGCCGTCCGATCGCCGCCACCGGGGCCGGCGAGGCCAGCTTGCGCCGCACCTGGGCGCACGCCGTGCCGCTGGACGGCGGCGAGCCGCAGCGGCTGCCGTACGGGCCGGTCGGCGGGCTCGCCTTCGAGCCGGGTGGTGACCGGGTGCTGCTGAGCAGTGTCAACGGCCGCGATCCGGCCTGGTGGAAGCGGTACCGGGGCGGGCGGGCCGGAAAGCTGTGGCTCGGCCGGGAGGAGTTCGCCCGGGTCCACGCGGAGCTGGACGGGCAGCTGGACTCCCCGCTGTGGGTCGGGGACCGGATCGCCTTCCTGTCCGACCACGAGGGCGTCGGCGAGCTGTGGTCCAGCCGCCCGGACGGCACCGACCTGCGCCGCCACAGCACCGACCCGGACGGCTTCTACGCCCGGGGCGCCGGCACCGACGGCACCCGGGTGGTCTTCCACCGGGCCGGGGACCTCTGGCTGCTGGACGACCTGGCGGGTGCCGAGCCGCGCCGGCTGGACGTCCGGCTGGCCGGCCCGCGGGCCGGGCGCCGCCCCCGCCCGGTGCCCGCCGCGCACTGGCTGGACTCCGTCGCCCCCGACCGCACCGGCCGGGGCAGCGCCGTGGTGGTGCGCGGCGGTGTGCACTGGCTGACCCACCGCGAGGGCCCGGCCCGGGTGCTGGACGAGACCCCGGGCGTGCGCGGGCGGCTGGCCCGGGTGGTGCCCGGCGAGGACGGCGCCCAGGGCGTGCTCTGGGTGTCCGACGCCGAGGGCGGGGACGCCCTGGAGTTCGCCCCCGACCTGCACGGTGCCGAGCGCCGCCGGCTGGCCGCGGGGCGGCTCGGCCGGGTCAACGCGCTGACGGTCTCCCCGGACGGCAAGCAGGCCGCGCTCGGCGCGCACGACGGCCGGGTGCTGCTGGTGACGCTCGCCGACGGCGCCGTGCACGAGCTGGACCGCAGCGCCGACGGCGAGCCCGGCACCCCGGCCTTCAGCCCGGACTCGGCCTGGCTGGCCTGGTCGCGCCCGGTGCGCGGGATGGGCCCGCACTCGCTGCGCCAGATCGTGCTGGCCGACCTGGCGACCCGGACGGTCGGCGAGGTCACCCAGCCGCGCTTCGTGGACACCTCGCCCTCCTTCACCGCGGACGGCCGCTACCTGGCCTTCCTGTCGGTGCGCAACTTCGACCCGGTCTACGACGCGCACGTGTTCGACCTGTCCTTCCCGAACGGCTGCCGCCCCTACCTGGTCACGCTGGCCGCCGACACGCCCTCCCCGTTCGGGCCGCAGCGGGCCGGGCGCCCGCTCGGCGGGGAGGAGGACGAGCCGAAGGCCCGGAAGGCGGACGGCGAGGCGGCGGCCGCCGACGCCGCGCCGGTGACCAGGGTGGACCTGGACGGCATCGCCGACCGGATCATCCCCTTCCCGGTCGAGGGCGGCCGCTTCGAGGAGCTGGCCGCCGCGAAGGACGGCGTGCTCTGGACCAGGGCCCCGCTGACGGGCGAACTCGGCGACGAGGCCGCCTCGTTGGACGACGACCGGCCCCGTCCGGTGCTGGAGCGCTTCGACCTGCGCAAGCGCCGGGTCGAGCAGCTGGTGCACGGCGTGGACGACTTCTCGGTCAGCGCGGACGGCACCCGGGTCGCCGTGCTGGACCAGGGCGAGCTGAGGGTCGTCCCGGCGGACCACAAGGGCGGCGACGACGAGGAGGCCGCCGTCGACCTCGCCCGGCTGCGGATCACCGTCGACCCGGCCGCCGAGTGGCGGCAGATGTACGCCGAGAACGGCCGGCTGATGCGGGACAACTTCTGGCGCCCCGACCTCTCCGGCGTCGACTGGGACGGGGTGCTGGAGCGCTACCGGCCGCTGGTCGAGCGGGTCGGCTCGCACGACGAACTGGTCGACCTGCTCTGGGAGGTGCACGGCGAACTCGGCACCTCGCACGCCTACGTGATGCCGTACGGCCGGTACACCGAGCCCGCCCGGCGCCAGGGCCTGCTCGGCGCCGACCTCGTCCGGGACGGCGGGCACTGGCGGATCGGCCGGATCCTGCCCGGGGAGTCCTCCGACCCCAGGGCCCGCTCGCCGCTGGCCGCGCCCGGCGCGGCGATCCGCCCGGGCGACGCGGTGCTCGCCGTCAACGGCCGCCCGGTGGACCCGGTCACCGGCCCGGCCCCGCTGCTGGCCGGCACCGCCGGGCAGCCGGTCGAGCTGACGGTGGCCGGGAAGGACGGCACCGACCGGCGCCACCCGGTGGTCGTCCCGCTCGCCGACGAGGAGGCGCTGCGCTACCACGACTGGGTGGCCGGGCGGCGGGCCGCGGTGCGCGAGCTGTCCGGCGGGCGGCTGGGCTACCTGCACATCCCCGACATGCAGACGGCCGGCTGGGCCCAGCTGCACCGCGACCTGAGCACCGAGATGGCCCGGGAGGGCCTGGTCGTCGACGTCCGGGGGAACCGGGGCGGCCACACCTCGCAGCTGGTGATCGAGAAGCTGGCCCGCCGGATCATCGGCTGGGACGTCATCCGGGACACCGACCACCCGGTGCCCTACCCGGCGGACGCCCCGCGCGGCCCGGTGGTCGCGCTCGCCGACGAGTTCACCGGCTCGGACGGCGACGTGGTCAGCGCCGCCATCCAGGTGCTCGGCATCGGCCCGGTGGTCGGCACCCGCACCTGGGGCGGGGTGATCGGCATCGACAGCCGCTACCGGTTGGTCGACGGCACCCTCGTCACCCAGCCCAAGTACGCGCTGTGGCTGGAGAAGTACGGCTGGGGCCTGGAGAACCACGGCGTCGACCCGGACGTCGAGGTGCCGTTCGCCCCGCACCACTGGGCGGCCGGCGAGGACCCGCAGCTGTCCGAGGGCGTCCGGCTCGCCCTGGCGAAGCTCGCCGGGGCCCCGGCGCGTACCGCGCCGCCGCTGCCCTGGGCGTAGCGGCTCCGGGGCGGGACGCCGGCCGGTCCGGCGTCCCGCCCCGCGGGTGCGGCCCCGGGGCGCCGGAAGCGCCAGCAGGCCGTCGCCCGGCTCGGCTAGGCTGCGCCCGTACGGCCCCACCACCCGACACACCGATCCCGAGGAGAGAGCCATGGCCGGCGAGCCGCAGCCCGACTGCCTGTTCTGCAAGATCGTGGCGGGCGAGATCCCGGCGACCGTGGTGCGCAAGACCGAGCGCACCCTCGCCTTCCGCGACATCGCCCCCAAGGCTCCCGTGCACGTGCTGGTGATCCCGCACGCGCACTACCCGAACGCGGCCGCGCTGGCCGCCGCCGAGCCGGAGACCGCCGGCGAACTGCTCGCCGAGGCGGGCGCGGTGGCCGCGGACGAGGGCATCGAGGACTACCGGCTGATCTTCAACACCGGTGCCGGCGCGGGGCAGACCGTCTTCCACGCGCACGTCCACGTGCTCGGCGGCATGTCGATGACCGAGCGCATGGTCTGACCGCAGGTGTCCCAGCGCGAACTCGTCGTCCTCGGCACCGCCAGCCAGGTGCCCACCCGGCACCGCAACCACAACGGCTACCTGCTGCGCTGGGACGGCGAGGGCCTGCTGTTCGACCCCGGCGAGGGCACCCAGCGCCAGATGCTGCACGCCGGGGTGACGGCCACCCAGATCACCAGGATCGCGGTCACCCACTTCCACGGGGACCACTGCCTGGGCCTCGCCGGGGTGATCCAGCGGATCAACCTCGACCGGGTCCCGCACCCGGTCGACGTCTACTTCCCGGCCTCCGGCGAGGTCTACTTCGAGCGGCTGCGGCACTCCACCGCCTACCACGAGACGGCCGTGCTGCGGCCCCGGCCGATCGACGAGCCCGGACCGCTGCCCGCGCCCGGCGCCCGCTTCGCGCTGGACGCCGTCCGGCTGGACCACCCGGTGGAGTCCTTCGGCTACCGGCTCTCCGAGCCGGACGGTCGGCGGCTGGTGCCGGAGCGGCTGGCCGCCCTCGGCGTGCGCGGCCCGGCGGTGGGCCGGCTCCAGCACGAGGGCGCGATCGAGGTGGACGGCCGTACCGTCACCCTGGCCGAGGTCAGCGAGCCGCGGCCGGGCCAGAAGTTCGCCTTCGTGATGGACACCCGGCTGTGCGAGGGCGTGTACGCGCTCGCCGAGGGCGCCGACCTGCTGGTCGTCGAGGCGACCTTCACCGACGCCGACGCCCGGCTCGCCGAGGAGCACGGCCACCTCACCGCCGGGCAGGCCGCCAAGGCCGCCGCCGAGGCCGGGGTGCGCACCCTGGTGCTGACCCACTTCTCGCAGCGCTACCCGGACCTCGGCCAGCACCTGGCCGACGCCCGCAAGCACTTCGACGGGGAGCTGGTGCTGGCCGCCGACCTCGACCGGGTACCGGTGCCGGCCCGCCGCCCGTCGTGACCGGCCCGGGGAACCGGAGCGGCACGGGAGAGTCCCGGCAGTGTCCCCGGTGAAAAAAATGGGCTCGCGCCGGCCTGCGATCTGCCGGAGCATCGTCGGGTGCGGCCCCGCCGCCCGCCACGGCGATCACGCTCGCGGCGTACCCTGGTGCCCCGGAGACACCCAGCGGCACCCGAGACCACGGATGGGATGAGGCAGGCCCCAGCGCCGACCTATGAGTGACACATCGCAGACCCGTACCAACGGACAGTCGCGCCCCGAAACGACCGACGACGGCCGTGTGAGCGCCCGGATCGTGATCCCCGAGAAGCACCCGATGGTCACCCTGCTCGGCACCGCGGACTCGCTGCTGCGCGTGATCGAGCAGGGCTTCCCCGCCGCGGACATCCACGTCCGCGGCAACGAGGTGACCGCCACCGGGGACCGGGCCGAGGTCGCCCTCGTGCAGCGGCTCTTCACCGAGATGATGCTGGTGCTGCGCACCGGCCAGCCGCTGACGGAGGACTCCGTGGAGCGCTCCATCGCCATGATCCGCAGCCAGGACCCGGACAGCCCGGCGCCGTCGCAGGTGTTCACCGCGAACATCCTGTCCAACCGGGGCCGGACGATCCGCCCGAAGACCCTCAACCAGCAGCGCTACGTCGACGCGATCGACAAGCACACGATCGTCTTCGGCCTAGGCCCGGCGGGCACCGGCAAGACCTACCTGGCGATGGCCAAGGCCGTCCAGGCCCTCCAGGCCAAGGAGGTCAACCGGATCATCCTGACCCGCCCGGCGGTCGAGGCGGGGGAGCGGCTGGGCTTCCTGCCCGGCACCCTCTACGAGAAGATCGACCCGTACCTGCGCCCGCTGTACGACGCGCTGCACGACATGATGGACCCGGACTCCATCCCGCGCCTGATGGCGGCCGGCACCATCGAGGTCGCCCCGCTCGCGTACATGCGCGGCCGCACCCTCAACGACGCCTTCATCATCCTCGACGAGGCCCAGAACACCTCGCCCGAGCAGATGAAGATGTTCCTCACCCGCCTCGGGTTCAACTCCCGGGTGGTGGTCACCGGCGACACCAGCCAGATCGACCTCCCGGGCGGCACCCGCAGCGGTCTCAAGGTCGTCCAGGACATCCTGGCCGACGTGCCCGACATCCACTTCTCCGTCCTCACCAGCACCGACGTGGTCCGCCACAAGCTGGTCGGCCGGATCGTGGACGCCTACGAGCGCTGGGACGCCCGCCAGGAGGCGGAGGAGGCCGCCCCGGCGGACCGCAAGCCCGCCCAGCGGCGCCCCGGCAAGGCCACGGCGCCCCGCGCACCCCGCCAGTCCCATCGCACCGAAAGCTGAGCACACAGCCCGTCATGTCGATCGACATCGCCAACGAGTCCGGTTGGGAGGCCGACGAGGAAGCCATCCTCGACGTCGCCCGCTTCGCACTGGACAAGATGCGGATCCACCCGCAGTCCGAACTGTCCGTGATCCTGGTGGACAGTGCGGCGATGGAGGAGCTGCACATCCAGTGGATGGACCTGCCCGGCCCGACCGACGTGATGTCGTTCCCGATGGACGAGCTGCGTCCCGGCAAGGAGGGCGACGAGCTGCCGCAGGGCCTGCTCGGCGACATCGTGCTCTGCCCCGAGGTCGCCGAGCAGCAGGGCCTGGCGGCCCCCTCCAAGCACTCGATGGACGAGGAGCTGCAACTGCTCACCGTGCACGGCGTGCTGCACGTCCTCGGCTACGACCACGAGGAGCCGGAGGAAGAGGAGGAGATGTTCGCCCTCCAGAAGCGCATCCTGGACGACTGGCGGACGGGCCGGGGCCTCGGCGGCATCTCCCCGGCCCCCACCACCCACTGAGCGCGGAGCCCGAACCCCTGTGAGTGGTGAGAGTACGAGCTTCATCCTCGGTGCCGTGCTGCTGGTCGTGCTCGGCTGGCTGGCCGCGTGCGCCGAGGCGGGCATCTCCCGGGTCTCCCGGTTCCGGGCGGAGGAGGCGGTGCGCAGCGGTCGGCGCGGCTCCGCGCGGCTGCTGACCGTCGCCTCCGACCCGATCCGCTACCTCAACCTGGCCACCCTGATCCGGGTGGCCAGCGAGATGGCGGCGGCGGTCCTGGTCACCGTGGTGTGCGTGCGCAACGTGACGCCCACCTGGCAGGCCGTCCTGCTGGCGTTCGGCGTGATGGTGCTGGTGTCCTTCGTCGCGGTGGGGGTCTCGCCGCGCACGATCGGGCGCCAGCACCCGCTCACCACCGCGACGGCGGCCTCCTTCGTGCTGCTGCCGCTGGCCGCGGTGCTGGGCCCGATCCCGCGGCTGCTGATCCTGCTCGGCAACGCGCTGACCCCGGGCAAGGGCTACCGGGAGGGTCCGTTCGCCTCGGAGGCGGAGCTGCGGGCCCTGGTGGACCTCGCCGAGAAGGACGACCTGATCGAGGACGAGGAGCGCCGGATGGTGCACTCGGTCTTCGAGCTGGGCGACACCATCGTGCGCGAGGTGATGGTGCCGCGCACCGACCTGGTGATGATCGAGCGGCACAAGACCGTCCGGCAGGCGCTGACCCTGGCGCTGCGCTCGGGCTTCTCGCGGATCCCGGTGGTCGGCGACAACGAGGACGACGTGGTCGGCATCGTCTACCTCAAGGACCTGGTGCGGCGCACCCACATCAACCGGGAGGCGGAGTCCGAGGAGGTCGGCGCGGTGATACGGCCGGCCGTCTTCGTCCCGGACTCCAAGCCGGCCGGCGACCTGCTGCGCGAGATGCAGCAGCGCCGTTCGCACGTGGCGATCGTGATCGACGAGTACGGCGGCACGGCCGGCCTGGTCACCATCGAGGACGTCCTGGAGGAGATCGTCGGCGAGATCACCGACGAGTACGACCGGGAGATCGCCCCGGTGGAGGACCTCGGGGACGGCTCGTACCGGATCACCGCCCGGCTGCTGGTGGAGGACCTGGGCGAGCTGTTCGGCATCGAGCTGGAGGACGAGGACGTCGAGACCGTCGGCGGCCTGCTGGCCAAGCACCTGGGCCGGGTGCCGATCCCCGGCTCCTCCTGCGAGATCCCGCTGCCCGACCCGGTGGAGGGCGGCCTGTCCGGCATCCTGCTGACCGCCGAGTCCTCGGCGGGCCGCCGCAACCGGATCGGCTCGATGGTCGCCGCCCCCGTCCGCCGCACCGAGGACGCCGAGGAGCCGGCGGGCGAGTAGCGGGTGGGCGGTCGCCGAGCGACCATGGAGGGCATGACGCACAAACTTCGCGCGGAGTACGGCCCGCAGGGGGCGGCCGGCGGAGTCAAGTCCTGGCACGTGGTGCGGGACGAGGACCTGTCGGTGGCGCTCTGCGGCCGGACCATGTCCGACGACGCCGAGACGCGGCCCGAGGAGGAGTGGGGCACCGGGTTGCGCTGCTGCCAGCAGTGCGGCTCGCTCTACATGCACGAGGTGCCGCACATGCAGGGGAGCCATCCCTACAGCTAGGCACCCGGCTGGACCATGGCCGAGCTCTGGAGGTCGCCATGAAGCTGCAAGACGAACTGCCCACCGTCGACCGTCGGCTCGCCATGGTGTGGCGGGTCGGGGCGGGGCTCGGGGGGGTCTTCCTGATCGTGTTCGGGTGTCTGGGGCTGGCCGGCGAGCCGGGCTTCCTGGCCACCCACGGCGACCGGATCGCCGGGCTGTCGACCAACGGGGCGCTGAGCATCCTGTCCATCGTGGCGGGCGCGGTCCTGGTGCTGGGGGCGGTGGTCGGCGGGAACTTCGCGTCCAACCTCAACATGGCGGTGGGCGTGCTGTTCGTCCTGTCGGGCTTCTACGGCCTGACGGTGCTCGGGCGGCCGGACGCCAACATCCTCAACTTCCGGATGTCGAACGTGCTGTTCGCGTTCGTCTTCGGCATCGTCCTGACGACCTTCGGCATGTACGGCCGGGTGAGCGGCCACCTGCCGCACGACAACCCGTACTGGCGGCAGCGGATCGAGCGCGAGGAGGCTCGGCCGAGCGGCGCCGCGAAGACCTTCGTCAAGGTCCTCAAGCCGAACCCGGGGCCCACCCACCCGGTCGGCCACTGAACGGCGCCGGGTGCCTATGCTCGGCGGCATGAGTGACATCGTCGAGCTCGACCCCGAAGACAAGAAGATCATCACCCTGGCCCGCTCGGTCCGCGCCCGCAACGGCGTGGCCGAGGGGGCCGCGGTGCGTGACGAGACCGGGCGCACCTACGTGGCCGGGACGGTCGCGCTGGAGTCGCTGCGGCTGAGCGCCCTGCAGACGGCGGTGGCGATGGCGGTGGCCAGCGGTGCCCGGTCGCTGGAGGCGGCGGCCGTGGTGAGCGAGGCGGAGCAGCCGGCCGAGACGGACCTGGCGGCCGTACGGGACCTGGGCGGGGCCGGGACGCCCGTGCTGCTGGCCGGGCCGGACGGGACGCTGCGGGTGTCCGCCGAGGCGCGCTGAGGCCCGTCGAGGGGCCCGTACGGGGCCGCCGGGGGCCGTTGGCGGGCCTTCGGCGGCCCCGCCGCGTGCCCCGTACGACGCTGTCGGACGGCATGGTCTTGGAGCCCAGGCCTTGCAGATAATCTCACCGGGGGAGTGGACTCGGTGAGGGGACTGGGGCATGGGGGCGGTGGCGTTCTTCGCCGGGCTGGTGCTGTTCGTGATGGGGCTGGGCAAATGGCAGGAGACCGGGTCCGAGCTCTGGCTGTACGGCTCGCTCGGCTTCCTGCTGGTGCTGGTGGTGGTCTCGCTGATCCCCACCTCCGGCAAGGGCGGGAAGGCCGGGAAGAAGGGCTGAGCGCGCCCCGGACACCCCCGCGGGGTGGGCCCGGACGGCGGGGCTCCGGTGATCAGGGAGAATGGAGCCCATGAATGCCCCTTCCTCCTCGTACCGCTCCGGGTTCGCGTGCTTCGTCGGCCGGCCCAACGCGGGCAAGTCGACCCTGACCAACGCCCTGGTGGGGACGAAGGTCGCGATCACCTCCGATCGCCCGCAGACCACCCGGCACACCGTGCGCGGCATCGTGCACCGCCCGGACGCCCAGCTCGTGCTGGTCGACACCCCCGGTCTGCACAAGCCGCGCACCCTGCTCGGCGAGCGCCTCAACGACCTGGTCCGCACCACCTGGGCCGAGGTCGACGTGATCGGCTTCTGCCTGCCCGCCGACCAGAAGATCGGCCCCGGCGACAAGTTCATCGCCAAGGAGATCGCCGGGATCAAGAAGACCCCGAAGGTCGCCATCGTCACCAAGACCGACCTGGTCGACTCCAAGCGCCTGGCCGAGCAGCTCATCGCCATCCACCAGCTCGGCATCGAGCTGGGCTTCGAGTGGGCCGAGATCATCCCGGTCTCCGCCGTCGGCGACAAGCAGGTCGAACTGGTCGCCGACCTGCTCACCAAGCTGCTGCCGGAGGGCGACCAGCTCTACCCGGCGGGCGACCTCACCGACGAGCCCGAGCAGATCATGGTCGCCGAACTGATCCGCGAGGCCGCGCTGGAGGGCGTGCGCGACGAACTGCCGCACTCGCTGGCCGTGGTGGTCGAGGAGATGCTCCCGCGCGAGGGCCGCCCGGCGGACCGCCCGCTGCTGGACATCCACGCCAACGTCTACATCGAGCGGCAGAGCCAGAAGGCGATCGTGATCGGCGCCAAGGGCGCGCGGCTCAAGCACGTCGGCACCACCGCCCGCAAGCACATCGAGGCGCTGCTCGGCACGCCGGTCTACCTGGACCTGCACGTCAAGGTCGCCAAGGACTGGCAGCGCGACCCCAAGCAGCTGCGCAAGCTCGGCTTCTGAACCCGGGCTCCCGACGAGGGAGTTCGGGCCGCCGGGAGGCCTGGGGCCCGTTCGGACGTTGTGCGTCCGGGCGGGCCTTCGCCGTGGTCCGGCCGTACGCGACGTCAGAAGGGTTACACCGCGATGGAGTTGCACACCCGAGAGTGGGGCAGCGGGGACCGGCTGGCCGTGCTGGTGCACGGCATCATGTCCGACCACCGCACCTGGCGGCTGGTCGGCCCGGCCCTGGCGGGGAGGGGCTACCGGGTGCTCGCCGTGGACCTGCGCGGGCACGGCGCCAGCCCGCGCGGCACCGGCGCCACCGCGCTGGAGCGTTACCCCCTGGCGGCGTACGCCGAGGACCTGCTGGAGAGCCTGCCGGCCGGTGTCGAGCTCGCGATCGGCCACTCGCTGGGCGGGATCGTCCTGGCGGACGCGGTCGAGCGGCTGAAGCCGGCTCGCGCGGTGTACGTCGACCCGGCCTGGCGGTTCGTCCAGACCGGGATGGACCCGCGGGTGATGGCGCAGCTGCGGCACCTCACCCGGGAGCAGGTCGTGGCGCTCAGCCCGACCTGGGAGCCGGCCGACGTGGACGACGAGATCGCCGCCGCGGCCGCCTGGGACGAGGACTCGGCGCTGGCCCTGGCCGACCAGCGCTCGGACCTGCCGGCCGGGCCGGCGGTGCCCTCGCTGGTGGTCCTGGCCGACGGCAGCATGCTGGTGGACGCGGCGAGCGCCGAGGAGCTCACTGCCCGCGGCTTCGAGGTGCGCACCGTCCCCGGCACGGGCCACACCGTCCACCGGGACGACCCGGCCGGCTTCCTGGCGGCGCTCGACGGCTGGCTCTGAGTCCGGGGGCCGCCGCCCGACAGGCCCTGTAAGGCCCCGACCGCGGGCTCCCTGGTGCTACGCGCCCTCGCGCAGCACCAGGGAGACCAGCTCGCGCTGCGAGTCGGTGAGCTTCGGGTCGGCGCAGTACACCGACCGGCCGTCGACGGTGATCTCGTAGTGGAAGCCGTCCGGCACCCCGTACGAGGGCGCGCGCAGCCCGCCCGCGACGGCCTCGCGGGCGAGTGCGTGCACGTGCGGGGCGTCCGTGCGGTCGGCGGTGTCGATCTCCGCCTGGCGGACGATCCCCGCGAAGCCGCCGGTCCGGGTCACCTGGATACGCATGGTGTCCATGGTGCTACCCGGGGAGGGGGTTTGCCGGGCTTTTCCCGGACCGTGACCTTAAGCCCGCCTCAACCCGGTCTCAACCACCCTTCAGGCGTACTCCCGGGGCCGTCCGCGGCCCCGCTCACCCCGGGCTGACCCCGACCTGCGCCCAGGAGGCCGTGACGGTGTCCACGACCGACCGGTCGTCGGGGTAGCGGGACCTGGCGGCGGCCACGGTGGCCCGGGCGAAGGCGGTGAAGTCGGCGTCGGCGGGCAGCGTGCGCCCGGTCAGCGCGTCGTACCAGATCCGGCCCGCGCGCTCCCAGGCCGAGCCGCCGAGCGCGGTGGCCAGCAGGTAGAACGCGTGGTTGGGGATGCCGGAGTTGATGTGCACCCCGCCGTTGTCCTGGGAGGTGTCCACGTAGTCCCGCATGTGCGCGGGCTGCGGGTCCTTGCCGAGCCGCGGGTCGTCGTAGGCGGTGCCGGGCGCCTTCATCGAGCGCAGCGCCACGCCCTGGACGCCCGGGGCGAGCAGTCCGGCGCCGATCAGCCAGTCGGCGTCGGCGGCGGCCTGGCGCAGCGCGTACTGCTTGACCAGCGAGCCGAAGACGTCGGAGACCGACTCGTTGAGCGCGCCGGGCTGGTCCTGGTAGTCCAGTCCGGCGGTGAACTGGGTGACGCCGTGGGTGAGTTCGTGGCCGATGACGTCGACGCAGGCGGTGAAGTCGCCGAACACCACGTTGTCGCCGTCGCCGAACACCATCTGGTGGCCGTTCCAGAAGGCGTTGTCGTAGTCGCGGCCGTAGTGGACGCTGGCGTCCAGCCGCAGGTCGCGGTCGTCGATCGAGTGCCGGCCGAAGACGTCGGCGTAGAGCG
Organism: Kitasatospora sp. NPDC058184; assembly: GCF_042883725.1. Classification (NCBI taxonomy): domain Bacteria; kingdom Bacillati; phylum Actinomycetota; class Actinomycetes; order Kitasatosporales; family Streptomycetaceae; genus Kitasatospora; species Kitasatospora sp. NPDC058184. The sequence continues at coordinate 111,694 of NZ_JBHVVE010000013.1, read as the reverse complement.
CGAAGGTGGCGCCGAGGCCGTCGTAGGCGTGGTTGACGGAGCTGTCGGAGGAGGCCGCGCGGCCCTCGGTGCGCACGGAGCGGCCGGGCAGCCGCTGGCCGTGGCCGGCGTCGTAGACGACCCGGTTGAGACCGGGGGCGGCGACGGGCGGGGCCGGGGAGAGGCGGGCCGCGCGGTGCGCCGCGTCGAGGGCCAGGGAGTGGACGGCGGGTTCGTGGCCGGCCTCGGCGAGGCGGTCCAGGACGAACGGCGGGACGATCGTGCAGAACGGTGCTGCTGCGGTCATGTTGCCCAGGGTGAGGCCTCGATGACCGGTTGTCACCACCTCCGGCAGGACCGGTCGGCGTCTCAAGGAGTGGAACGGTGGCCCGGATCACTTCGGGGGCGCGCGGTGCTGGGTTACGCTGGGCCCATCATGCGCAACGGGCTGCTTCTTCTTAGCTGCCGCGTCGAGGGCCTGTAGTCCACTGGGGCCGGCACCCTCGCCGCGGGGAACGTGCTGTGCGCGCAATCGGCGATCCAAGGGTGTATCGCGAGCGGCAGCAGAGGCCGGCCAGTCGGTGTTGACCAGGTGTTGACCACCCCCGACCCGCCCGCACCACGCATCACAGGAAGCCGAGTCACCTCCATGACCGAGCAGAACTCCGCCGCGTCCGTCCCCGCCGGCCGCCCCTTCGTCGACCGCCCCACCCCGATCACCGCCGCCTCGGTGCGCCAGCAGCCCTCGGGCATGCGGCACGGGCGCTACCTGCCGTTCGGCACCGTCGACCTGCCGGACCGCACCTGGCCGGAGAAGGTGATCACCAAGGCGCCGCGCTGGCTGTCCACCGACCTGCGGGACGGCAACCAGGCGCTGATCGACCCGATGTCGCCGGCCCGCAAGCGCAAGATGTTCGACCTGCTGGTGGCCATGGGCTACAAGGAGATCGAGGTCGGCTTCCCCGCCTCCGGGGCCACCGACCACGCCTTCGTACGGTCGCTGATCGAGGAGGGGGCGATCCCCGAGGACGTCACCGTCTCGGTGCTGACCCAGGCCCGCGAGGACCTGATCGAGAAGACCGTGGAGGCGCTGGTCGGCGCCCCGCGGGCGACCGTCCACCTGTACGCCGCGACCGCGCCGCTGTTCCGCCGGGTGGTGTTCCGCAACGACCGGGCGGCCACCAAGGCGATCGCCACCGAGGGCACCCGGCTGGTGATGGAGTACGCGGAGAAGCTGCTGGGCGACGACACCGTCTTCGGCTACCAGTACTCGCCGGAGATCTTCGTCGACACCGAGCTGGACTTCGCGCTGGAGGTCTGCGAGGGCGTCATGGACGTCTGGCAGCCGGGCGAGGGCCGCGAGATCATCCTGAACCTGCCCGCCACCGTCGAGCGGGCCACCCCGAACGTCCAGGCCGACCAGTTCGAGTGGATGTCGCGCCACCTGTCCCGCCGCGAGTTCGTCTGCCTGTCGGTGCACCCGCACAACGACCGCGGCACCGCCGTCGCCTCCGCCGAGCTGGCCTACATGGCGGGCGCGGACCGGATCGAGGGCTGCCTGTTCGGGCAGGGCGAGCGGACCGGCAACGTCGACCTGGTGACGCTGGGGATGAACCTGTTCTCGCAGGGCATCGACCCGCAGATCGACTTCTCCGACATCGACGAGGTGCGCCGCACCGCCGAGTACTGCAACCAGATGGAGGTGCACCCGCGCCACCCGTACGCCGGCGACCTGGTGTACACCTCCTTCTCGGGCTCGCACCAGGACGCCATCAAGAAGGGCTTCGACGCCCTGGAGGCGGACGCGAAGGCGGCCGGGGTGCCGCTGGAGGAGCACACCTGGGGCGTGCCGTACCTGCCGATCGACCCGAAGGACGTCGGCCGCACCTACGAGGCGGTCATCCGGGTCAACAGCCAGTCCGGCAAGGGCGGCGTGGCGTACGTGCTGAAGAACGACCACAAGCTGGACCTGCCGCGCCGGATGCAGATCGAGTTCTCCCGGATCATCCAGGCCAAGACCGACGCCGAGGGCGGCGAGGTCAGCCCGGCCGAGATCTGGCGGGTCTTCGAGGACGAGTACCTGCCGACCACCGGCAACCCGTGGGGCCGGATCTCGCTGAGCGGTTCGCGCACCCTGACCACCGAGGACGGCCGGGACGCGCTGACCGCCGAGGCCCGGCTGGACGGCGCCCCGGTGACCCTGACCGGTACCGGCAACGGCCCGGTCTCGGCCTTCGCCGACGCGCTGGCCCGGATCGGCGTGGACGTACGCGTCCTGGACTACGCCGAGCACGCGCTGAGCGAGGGCGGCGACGCCCAGGCCGCCGCGTACGTGGAGTGCGCGGTGGACGGCAAGGTGCTGTGGGGCGTGGGCATCGACGGCAACACCGTGCTGGCCTCGCTGAAGGCCATGATCAGCGCCGTCAACCGCTCGCAGCGCGGCTAATTCGAACGGGTGGTATGCGAAGGGCCGTCCCACGGGGCGGCCCTTCGTCGTCCCCGCCCCGGATTGTGGCCTGCGCCACATTTTTTCGAATCGGAAGCCGTTCGAGGTACTGACACGTGCCGGTAACCGTGGCAACATCGATCCACCGGAAAGCCGGGTCGGTGGGACGGCCTCGGTGTCCGGTCGCGTGACCTGCCCATAGTCGAGCAGGCCGCCTGCCATGTCTGGGGAGTGGCGCCGTGACCAGGTTGTGGGGTGTTCGCCCGCGGTGGCGGACTGACGTTCTCGGTGACTTCTTCTGCCCGGGCTGCGGCGGGGACCGCAACTACCGCCGGCAGCACGGCCGGCGGTGGCTGCGGTTGCTGGGGACCCCGGTGGTCCCGCTCGGGCCGGTGCTCGGCAGCGTGCAGTGCACCAGCTGCCACGGCCGGTACGGCGTCGAGAGCCTGGAGCAGCCCACCTGCGTGCGCCTCGGCGCGATGCTGCGGGACGCCCAGTACACCATCGCGCTGGCCATGCTCGCGGCCGGCGGCACCGCCCACCGGGCGGCCCGCGAGGCGGCCTGCGCGGCGGTCCGCGAGGCCGGGTTCGAGGACTGCGGCGAGGCCCAGGTGCTGGCCGCGCTCGCCGCGCTCTCCGGGCTCGGCGGCGAGCTCTACCACGCCCACGACCTGGAGGCGCCGCCCGGCCGGGGGCTGGCGGAGGCCGGCGGCCTGGCCGTCGAACTGCACGCCGTGGTCGAACCGCTCACCCCGCACCTGGCCCACTCCGGCCGCGAGCGGCTGCTGCTGCAGGGCGCGGCGATCGCGCTGGCGGACGGCCGCTACCTGCCGCAGGAGCGCGAGGCGCTGGCCGCGGTCGGGCGCTGCCTGGACCTGCCGCGGTCCCGGGTCGGGGCGCTGCTGGAGGCGGCGACCAGGACGCCGTACCAGTAGCGACCGCCTCTCCGTACCGTCCACCTCCGAAGATCCGCGGACCACCTCAGACCACCTCGGAATCCCCCACAACGGGCCTGGCCTCCCCACCCCGGGCCCGCCGTGACCCGCACCGCCGTGGTCTCCCCCACGACCGCCGGTGCGGGCAACACGGCTGTCCGGAGCCCGGTGCGGGCGGGCGGGGCCGTCCGGAGCCGGGGGCGGGTGGGGGAGAATGGTCCCCATGAGTCTTTTCCGGGACGACGGCGTCGTGCTGCGGGCGCAGAAGCTCGGCGAGGCCGATCGGATCATCACCCTGCTGACCCGCCAGCACGGCAAGGTGCGGGCGGTCGCGCGCGGGGTGCGGAAGACCAAGTCCAAGTTCGGCGCCCGGCTGGAGCCGTTCTCGCACGTGGACGTGCAGTTCTTCAGCCGGGGGAGTGAGCTGTTCGGCCGGGGATTGCCGCTCTGCACCCAGGTGGAGACGATCGCCCCGTACGGCGGCTCGATCGTCACCGACTACGGCCGCTACACGGCCGGCACCGCGATGCTGGAGACGGCCGAGCGGTTCGCCGAGAACGAGGGCGAACCGGCCGTCCAGCAGTACCTGCTGCTGGTCGGCGGGCTGCGCACGCTGGCGGCCGGGGTGCACGAGTCGCACCTGGTGCTGGACGCCTTCCTGCTGCGCTCGCTCGCGGTGAACGGGTACGGCGCGAGCTTCACCGACTGCGCCAAATGCGGCCTGGAGGGGCCGAACCGTTTCTTCTCCCTCCCCGCGGGCGGGGTGCTCTGCGGCGACTGCCGAGTGCCCGGATGTGCCGTACCCTCCCCTGAGACACTGGTACTGCTCGGGGCGCTGCTGTCAGGGGACTGGCAGACGGCCGACGCCTGCGAGCCGCGGTACTGGCGGGAGGGCAGCGGCCTGGTCGCGGCCTATCTGCAGTGGCACCTGGAGCGGGGCATCCGCTCGATGAGATACGTGGAGAAGTGAGCACATGGCAGCGCGACGGCTCTTCGGCGGCGGCAAGCAGAGGACGTACGTCCCCCCGACCCCCCACCCCAGCGGCGCACAGCCCCCGAAGATCCCCGGCGAGCTGGTCCCCGACCACGTCGCCATCGTGATGGACGGCAACGGCCGTTGGGCCAAGGAGCGCGGACTGCCCCGCACCGAGGGCCACAAGGTCGGCGAGTCCGTGGTGCTGGACGTCCTCAAGGGCGCGATCGAGCTCGGGGTCAGGAACATCTCGCTGTACGCGTTCTCCACCGAGAACTGGAAGCGCTCGCCCGACGAGGTGAAGTTCCTGATGAACTTCAACCGGGACGTCATCCGCCGCCGCCGCGACGAGATGGACGCGATGGGCGTGCGGATCCGCTGGGCCGGCCGGATGCCCAAGCTGTGGAAGAGCGTCGTCCAGGAGCTCCAGGTCGCCGAGGAGCAGACCAAGGACAACGACGCCGTCACGCTCTACATGTGCGTCAACTACGGCGGCCGGGCCGAACTCGCCGACGCGGCGCAGGCGCTCGCCCTGGACGTCGCGGCCGGGAAGCTCGACCCGAAGAAGGTCAGCGAGAAGACCCTCGCCAAGTACATGTACCACCCGGACATGCCGGACGTGGACCTGTTCCTGCGCCCCAGCGGGGAGCAGCGCACCTCCAACTTCCTGCTCTGGCAGTCGGCTTACGCCGAGTTCGTGTTCCAGGACGTGCTCTGGCCGGACTTCGACCGCCGCGACCTGTGGCGCGCCTGCGAGCAGTACGCGATGCGCGACCGGCGCTTCGGCGGGGCGATCCCGAACGAGGTCGGCGCGCCGGTGCCGTCCCCGCGCTGACGGGCGCATACGACGGAGGGGACCTACCGGGATCTGCCCGGTGGGTCCCCTTCGCCGTACGCGCGCGCGGACGAGCCTCAGACCTTCTTGGCGCACTCCGCGCAGGTCCCGAAGATCTCCAGGGTGTGCGCGATGTCGCTGAAGCCGTGCTCGGCGGCGACCGAGTTGGCCCAGCGCTCCACCGCGGGACCCTCCACCTCGACGGTCGCGCCGCAGTGCCGGCAGACCAGGTGGTGGTGGTGCCCGCTGCTGCAGCGGCGGTAGACCGCCTCGCCGTCGGCGGTGCGCAGCACGTCCACCTCGCCGGCGTCCGCGAGCGACTGGAGCGTGCGGTAGACCGTGGTCAGACCGACGGAGTCCCCGCGGTGCTTGAGCAGGTCGTGGAGCTCCTGCGCGCTGCGGAAGTCCGCGATCTCGTCCAGGGCCGCCGAGACGGCGGCTCGCTGCCGGGTCGAGCGGGCGCGCGGCGACGGGCCTGCGGTGGTCACCGTGGGTCCTCCTGGGGTCGTGGGCGTCTCGCACATCATTGTGCCAGCCCCGCCCGCCCCTCAGGTGTGGTCGTGCCGGACGGTTCGCCGGAGGCCTGTTCCGGCAGTTCGACGTCGCACACCTTCGGCCCGTGTTCGCCGGTGCCGCGGTGGCGCCGCCGGGCGAGCGGCGCGGCGAGCAGGCTGAACACCGCGAAGACCGCGATGGCGAGCAGCACGATGGCCGGGCCGGAGGGCACGTCCAGGTGGTAGGAGCCGGTGACGCCGGCCAGCGAGACGACCACGCCGAGCGCGATCGAGGCGGCCTGGGTGGCGGCGAAGGACCGGGTGAGCTGCTGGGCGGCGACCACCGGGACCACCATCAGCGCGCTGACCAGCAGCAGCCCGACGACGCGCATGGCGACCGTGACGGTGACCGCGGCCATCACCGCGAGCAGCAGGTTGAGGGTGCGCACCGGCACACCGGTGACCCGGGCGAAGTCCTCGTCCTGGCAGATCGCGAAGAGCTGGCGGCGCAGGCCCACGGTGACCGCGACGACCACCGCGCCGAGCACCGCGATGGTGGCCAGGTCGGCGGGGGCGACGGTGAGGATCGAGCCCCACAGGTAGCTCTCCAGCGAGCCGGCCCCGGCCTGGGCGGACATCGAGACCAGCAGCTTGCCGCAGGCCATGCCGCCGTAGAAGAGCATCGCGAGGGCGATGTCGCCGCGCTGGTTGCCGCGCGAGCGGACCAGCTCCATGGTGACGGCGCCGAGCACGCATACCAGCACGGCCATCCAGACCGGGCTGGTCTGGAAGATGAAGCCGAGGCCGACGCCGGTCATCGCGACGTGGCCCATGCCGTCGCCCATCAGCGCCTGGCGGCGCTGCACCAGGTAGATGCCGACGGCCGGGGCGGTGATCCCGACCAGGACGGCGGCGAGCAGGGCCCGCTGCATGAAGTCGTAGGAGAGCATCTCGGTCATGCCAGCAGCCTCGGCGGGGTCAGGTCGGCGTGCGGGTGGACGTGGTCGTGGCCGGGCAGCGCGTGCAGCCCGGTGTTGGGCACGGGCGGGCCGTCGTGGGCGACGCAGCCGTCCCGCAGCACCACGGCGCGGTCGATCAGCGGCTCCAGCGGCCCGAGTTCGTGCAGCACGAGGAGGACGGAGGCGCCGCGGCCGACCTCGGCGCGCAGGGTGTCCGCGAGCACCTGCTGGCTGGCGGCGTCCACGCCGGCCATCGGCTCGTCCATGATCAGCAGGTCGGGGGTGCCGACCAGGGCGCGGGCGATCAGCACCCGCTGCTGCTGGCCGCCGGACAGGTCGGCCACGCCGTCCCCGGCGCGCTCCAGCATGCCGACGGCGGCCAGCGCGCGGTCCACCGCCTCGCGGTCCCGGCGGCGGAAGGGCAGCAGCCGGTGCTGCGGCAGCCGTCCGGTGGAGACCACCTCGCGGACTGTGGCGGGGACGCCGGAGGCGGCGGTGGTGCGCTGCGGGACGTACCCGATCCGGTGCCAGGCGCGGAAGGAGCCGTACGGGGTGCCGAACAGCTCCAGGGTGCCCCGCTCCAGCGGGACGGAGCCGATCACGGCCTTGACGGTGGTCGACTTGCCGGAGCCGTTGGCGCCCAGCAGGGCGACGACCTCGCCGGGGCGGACGGTGAGGTCGACGCCGCGCAGCACCGGCCGGCCGCCGCGCGAGGCGACGGCGTCACGGAGGCGGACGGCTGGGGGTATCGGGTCGGTCATGGTGCTCGGTCCCGTCAGTTCGCGGGGGCGGGGGCAGGGGTGGTGGCGGCCGGGGCGGTTCCGGCCGGGGCGCCGAGGGCGGCCTGGAGGTTGGCCAGGTTCTGCTTCATGACGGTCAGGTAGTCGTCCTTGGCGGGGTCCTTGACGCCCTCCAGCGGGTCCAGGACGGCGGTCTTGAGGCCGAGGTCCTTGGCGACGGTGTCGGCGAGCTTGGGGCTGACCAGGGTCTCGAAGAAGACGGTGGTGACGCCGTTGTCCCTGGCGGCCTTCTGCACGGCGGCGAGGCGGGCCGGGGTGGGCTCGGACTCCGGGTCGACGCCGTTGATGGCGACCTGGGTGAGGCCGTAGTGGTCGGCGAGGTAGCCGAAGGCGGCGTGGCTGGTGACGAAGGTCCGGGTCCCGGCGTCCTTCAGCCCGTCCCGGAACTCCTGGTCGAGCGCGGTGAGCTTGCCGACCAGCTCGTCGGTGTTCTTCCGGTAGTCCTCGGCGTGCGCCGGGTCGGCCTTGGCGAACTCGTCGCCGACGCTCTTGGCGATCGCCGCGTAGCGGGTCGGGTCGAGCCAGATGTGCGGGTCGCCGGCCGTGTCCTCGTGCTTGTGGCCGTCGGCCCCGTGGGCCCCGTCGGCGCCGCCCCCGGCCTCGGTGCCCTCGTCGAGGTGGTGGTCGACCAGCGGGCTGGCGGCGGTGGCGTCGATCTTGTGCTTGCTGGACGACTGCGCGACGGCCTGGTCGACGGTGGGCTGGAGGCCCTTGAGGTAGATGATCGCGTCGGCCTTCTGGACCGTGCCGACCTGCTTGGCGGTGAGCTCCAGGTCGTGCGGCTCGACGCCGGCGGCGGTCAGGTCGGTGACCGCGACGTGCTCCTTGCCGATCTGCTGGGCCAGGAACTCCATCGGGTAGAAGGACGCGACGACCTTCAGCCGGCCGCCGCCGCTGTCGGCGCTGCTGCTGCCTCCGCAGGCGGTGAGGGCGAGGGAGGCGGCGAGCGCGGTGGTGCCGAGGGCTATGGAGCGGCGGGTGCGGCGGGAGAGTCCGAGTCGAGGCAGTCCGATCATCATGACAATCATTCTCATCTCACATGGAAATGATTGTCAAATCACTCGGACGGGTGAACGAGAGGTGACGGAGGGTGGGAGCGGCCGGACGATACCGATTTGAATCACGTACCCGTATGGCCGGTAACCTGAGGTATTCGGGTACGCGCAACCAGCCGTGCCCTGACCGTGCCGTACGTACTGAAGAGAGCACTGTGGCCGCCGACAAGATCGACACGATCGTCAGCCTGAGCAAGCGCCGTGGCTTCGTCTACCCCTGCAGCGAGATCTACGGCGGCACGCGTGCCGCCTGGGACTACGGGCCGCTGGGCGTCGAGCTCAAGGAGAACATCAAGCGCCAGTGGTGGCGCGCGATGGTGCAGGCCCGCGAGGACGTCGTCGGACTCGACTCGTCGGTGATCCTCGCCCGCGAGGTCTGGGAGGCCTCCGGCCACGTCGCCACCTTCAACGACCCGCTGACCGAGTGCCTCTCCTGCCACAAGCGCCACCGGGCCGACCACCTGGAGGAGAAGTACGAGGCCAAGCACGGCTTCCCGCCGCCGAACGGCCTCAAGGACGTCAACTGCCCCGACTGCGGCACCAAGGGCCAGTTCACCGAGCCCAAGGACTTCTCGGGCATGCTGAAGACCCACCTCGGCGTCACCGAGGAGGCGAGCGGCCTGGCGTTCCTGCGCCCCGAGACCGCCCAGGGCATCTTCACCAACTTCAAGGCCGTCCAGACCACTTCGCGCAAGAAGCCGCCGTTCGGCATCGCCCAGACCGGCAAGAGCTTCCGCAACGAGATCACCCCCGGCAACTTCATCTTCCGGACCCGCGAGTTCGAGCAGATGGAGATGGAGTTCTTCGTCAAGCCGGGCGAGGACGAGCAGTGGCACGAGTACTGGCTCCAGCAGCGCTGGGACTGGTACGTCGGCCTCGGCCTGCGCACCGAGAACATGCGCTTCTTCGAGCACCCGAAGGAGAAGCTCTCCCACTACGCCAAGCGCACGGTGGACATCGAGTACCGCTTCAACTTCGGCGGTAGCGAGTTCTCCGAGCTGGAGGGCGTCGCCAACCGCACCGACTACGACCTCCGGGTGCACAGCGAGGCCTCCGGCCAGGACCTGAAGTACTTCGACCAGGAGTCCGGCGAGCGGTACTTCCCGTACGTCATCGAGCCGGCGGCGGGCCTCAACCGCGCCATGCTGGCCTTCCTGATCGACGCCTACTTCGAGGACGAGGCGCCGAACGCCAAGGGCGTCATGGAGAAGCGCGTCGGCATGCGGCTCGACCCGCGCCTGGCCCCGGTCAAGGTCGCCGTCCTGCCGCTGTCGCGCAACGCCGACCTGTCCCCGAAGGCCCGCGGCCTCGCCGCCGACCTGCGCACCGCGTGGAACGTCGAGTTCGACGACGCCGGCGCCATCGGCAAGCGCTACCGCCGCCAGGACGAGATCGGCACGCCGTTCTGCGTCACGGTCGACTTCGACACCCTCGAGGACAACGCGGTGACCGTCCGCGACCGCGACACCATGTCGCAGGAGCGCGTGTCGCTGGACCAGGTCAAGGCGTACCTGGGCGCGCGGCTGATCGGCTGCTAGCAGCGGGTGGCCGAGCTTCGCTCGGGGAGCCCTCGTCCGCCCTGGTGGGGCGGGCGGGGGCTCCTTGCTGTTCGAGGGGCTTCGGGGCCCTTGGTGCGCCTCCTGTTCCTGCCCTCGGGCCTGCCCTCGGCCCTGTCCTCGGGCCGCCTGCCGGTGCTGCCGCTACCGGCGTCCCCAGCGGGAGCGCGGGGCCGCGGGCGGGCGGGTCGGCAGGCCGGCGGTGCGCAGGGCGGCGAGGGTGGTGCGGTGGCGGGCCTCGTCGGCGAGCAGCGCGGCCAGCAGCTGCGCGTACAGCTCGGAGTTGCCCGCGCCGTCCAGGGCGGTGGCCAGCCCGACCACCTCGGCGGGCGGGCGCAGGACGGCCAGTTCGCCCAGCAGGAGGGTGGCGAGTGCGGGCGGCAGTCCGGTTGCGAGGGCGGCGAGGTCGGCGGTGGAGCGGCCGGCGGCCTGGCGCAGCAGCGTCCGGACGTCGTCGGCGCGGCCGTGCTGCTGGAGGCAGGCGGCCAGGGAGGTCAGCTCGGGCATCGGCGCCGACCCCCACTCCCAGAGCAGGGTCGCGCTGTCGGCGGCCAGTCCGGCCTGGTCCAGCGCGGAGAGCAGGCCGGGCACGGAGGCGGCCGGGTAGCCCCAGAAGGCGTGGAACACCTCGGCCGCCTCCTCGGCCAGGCCCAGTTCGCGCAGCTCGGCGAGCACGGCGACGGAGTGGTCGGGCGCGGTCCGGGCGATGCTGCGGGCGAGGTGGAGCGAGCCGCCGGTCGGGCCGTACCGGGCCAGCATGCCGACCAGCAGCGCCGCGTCGGCGGAGGTGAGGCGGGCGGCGGCCGTGTCGATCACCTCGGTGGCCTCGGCGAGGGAGCCGGCCCGGTGGAGGGCGGTGATCCGCTCGGTGAGGGCGCCGAGGTCGGGGCGGACGGGCGGCGGCGGGGCCTGGTGCCGGGGTGGCTGGTGGTGCTGTCGCGGCGGTTGCGGGGCCGGCTGTTGCTGCTGGGGGTGCTGGTGCTGCTGCGGTGGCGGTGGCGGTGGCGGCTGGTGCTGGTGGCGGATCCGGCTCTCCAACGCCTCCAGCTGGTCGCTGAGTTGGAGGCAGCGGGCGCCCAGGCCCTCGCGCAGGGTCCGGGCCTGGGCGAGCTGGCGCAGCAGCTCCCCGTCCGGCCGCTGACGGCCCGGGGTGGCTCGGATCGCCTCGTTCAGGCGCCGTTCGCGTTGGCTCGCGTAGCGGCTCGCGCGGAGTAATTCGTCCAGCTCCGCGCGGAGTTCGGCGGCCTGCAGCTCGCCCTCCGGCTGCCCGCCCGCGGGTTGTTCCGTCGGCCGCATGCGCATGATCGCCCCAACCTGTCCATCCGGACCCTGACTGCGTGACATCTTGGCGACAGTATGTGGCTGGGGAGTTACGAGCGCACGACCAGTCGTGCCCGAGTGGTGTCAAGGAGCGCGCAGAGGGCGGTCGTTGCGAGAAGTGCGCCGGTCGCGCTCCGCAGGAGGGTCGCCTCGTAGTACGGGCCGGGCGCGAGGGCCGCGACGGCGTATCCGACCACCGCGCCCGCCAGGGCGGGCAGCAGGAGCCGCGGCGCGTCCCGGCGGGCCGCCGCGCCGATCACCAGGAGCCCTGCCAGGGCGGCGAGTTCGGGAGTGCCGAAGGACTCCGCGTAGCGGATCGACAGGGCGGGGACGAGGAACAGCGCGAGCGCCCGACCGATCGTCCCCGCGAGGGTGGTGGTGTACGGGCCGGGTTGCGGGCGCGGGTGCGGGCCTCGGGGTGGGACGGTGCGGGTGGCGACGAGCACCGCCAACGCGGCCGCGGCGGACGGGAGATGGTCGCCGAGCCGGGCGAGGTTGTAGAGCAGCGCGGTGTCGTACAGCACCAGCATCAGCTGGCCGTACGCCCACAGGTCGAGGGCGAAGCGGAACAGGTTGCGGGTGGGCGCGGGTGCGGGTGTGGCCTCGGCGCCGGGCTCGGCTCCGGCTCCGGGTTCGGCTCCGGCTTCGCGTCGGGCCAGCCAGGCGATCAGGGGAGGGGTGAGGCAGGCCGCGAGCGTACGCAGGACGAGGTCGTCCACGGTGTACGGGTTCCGCAGGTCCCACTCCACCGCGCAGAACGCCACCGTGTACGAGGCGGCGGCCAGCGGGACCAGCGGCGAGCGGGCCAGCCGGACGTACAGCGCGCGGTCCAGCCGGCGGACGACGGCGACGAACGCCAGCAGTACCAGCGGCAGTTCGAGGAACGCCTGGACCCGCAGGGCGGACGGGGCGAGGAGCTCCGGGGCAGGGAAGCGGGCGGCGAGGGCGTCGAGGCGGGGCACGTCGAACCAGCCGGGCTGGAGGTAGCGGGTGATGAAGGAGACGTCGCCGTGGTGGACGCGGTTCACGTAGACCGCGACGAGCACCTGGTTGAGGTAGATCAGCGCGACGACGGCCGCCAGCACCGGCTCCGGCCCGTACGAGCGCCCGCGCCGCGCGGGCCCGGCCTCCCGCCGCAGCACCCGCGGCGCCAGGAACAGGGCGGCGGCGGCCGAGGCCACGACCGTCCCGTCCAGCAGCGGAGCGATCCCGCTCATGCGGCCAGTCGCGCCCGCGCCTCCATCAGGGCGAAGCCGAGCAGGTTCAACCCGCGCCACTCGGCGGGCTGTTGGGCCCGGATGTCGTCGGCGGCGAGCCCGATGCCCCAGATCCGGTCCACCGGGCTGGCCTCGACCAGCACCCGGTCACCCGTGCCCAGCAGGTAGCTGCGCAGCGCCTCGTCCTGCCCGAACTTCGCGACGTTGCCCGCCACCACCAGCTCGAACCGGCCGTCCACCCAGGCCTTCTCGTCGAAGTCCTTGACCAGCCGCCCCAGCTTCTTCGCCTCGGCGGGCGTGCGGGCCGCCAGCACCTGCCGCACGATCTCCTCGTCACCGAACATCCGGGCCTTGCCGGCCATCATCCAGTGCTCGGCGGAGGCGTACGCGACCCCGTCGACGGTGAACTCGCCGGGCCACCACTGGCTCAGGCACTCCTGCCGGGTCCCGCCGCCCTTGCGCTCGGTGTGCCCCCAGAACATCACCCACTTCGGCCGCACCCCGTCGGCCATCGCCACGGCCAACTCCTCGCGGCTGCGGACGGTGGACAGGTCCCCCACGTGCATCTCGCTCATATCGTCAGTCTGACATGAAGGGGTGGGTGCCGCGAACCGTTTCGCGGTGAATCACCCTCGGGGTGGTGACCCGGCGAGACTTCCCCGGTCAGGCCTTGGCGGCCATGTCCAGGAAGCGCAGGCCGACCTCCGTCACCTCGTCCGCCGTCCATCCCAGGGCCGGTTCGCCGAGGCTGACTTCGGCCACGGCGAGGCCGGGGGCGGCGTCCTCCCAGTGGGAGACGAACCAGATGCCCTCCTCCTCGGCCAGTGCCAGGTGGGCGGCGTTGAGGGCCTCGGCCGGGTGGGGGAGCCAGAGTTGGTACTCGTGGGTGGGCGGCACCTCGGGGTACAGGCGAGCGCCGGGGAGGGCGGCCAGGGCCGGGGTGAGGGCGGTGGCGGCGTGGTGGATGTGGGCGGGGATGCGGGGGAGGGCGGTGTCCAGGCCGTGGAGGGCGGCGAGGGCGGCCGGCCACTGCTGGGAGAGCTGGCCGCCGTAGCGGTGGCGCCAGGTGCGGGCGTAGGCGGTGAGGGCCTTGTCGCCGGCGAGGGCGGCGCCGCTGATGCCGCCGAGGTCCTTGTAGTAGGACACGTAGACGCTGTCGGCGAGGGCGGCGATCTCGTCGAGCCGCTTGTCGAAGTGGACCGTGGTGTTCCAGAGCCGGGCGCCGTCGAAGTGCACCCGGGCGCCGGTCTCGCGGGCCGCGGCGACGAGGGCGGTCAGCTCGTCCCAGGTGGGGAGGAGGTAGCCGGGGTCGCGCAGCGGGAGTTCGACGACGAGGGTGCCGAAGGGCTCGCCGACCGCGTGGAGTTCCCCGGGGGTCGGCTGGCGCCGTTCGGTGGTGGGCCAGAGGCCGCGCAGGCCGGTGAGCTGGGTGTGGGCGTGCCGCTCGTGCCGCTCGATGTGGCTGAGCGGGTGCAGCGCCACGGCCGGGTTGCCGGTGCGTTCGGCGTGGTGGCGGAGGGCGACCTGCTGGGCCATCGTCCCGGTGGGGAAGAAGACCGCGTCCTCTTTTCCGAGCAGTGCGGCGGTCCGCTCCTCCAGCTGCCGCACCGGCCCGTCGCTGCCGTAGAAGTCGGGGAGGACGTCCAGATCGTCCAGGGCGGAGAGTTGGGCGAGGCGTTCGCGGATGCTGAGGACGCGGTCGGTGGAGAGGAAGCGCTCGCAGGTCATGCGGGCCGCGCGGCGCCGGTGGAACTCACTCTGGTCGTCGGTCATCCGGCGATTGTCAGCCCGGTGGCGCGGTCAGACCAACCGCTTTTCCCACCGCAGGGCGGGGTGTCCGGGTACCCACGCCGTCTGGGTGTCCGCCGTGACGCGGAGCCGGACGGCGGTGAGGTCGGGGCGCCCGGCCTCCTGCCAGGCGGCGAGGAGCTGCTCGATCTCGTCCCAGAGGGCGGGCCGGCCGCCCTGGTGGACCGTCCAGCCGTAGGTGTCGTCCTGGATCTGGGCGGAGGCGCCGGGGACGGAGAGGCAGTAGACCGACTCCAGGTCCTCGCCCGTGGTGACCCAGAACCACGCCTCGGGGAAGGCGAGTTGGACGAGGAAGGCGGGCGTTGGGTCGTTGAGGAGGGTGGGGGAGGTGTCGGTCGGACGCCCGGTGTCGTCGGCGCCGGACCAGCCGGGCAGGAACGGCGGGCGGGACGGGCGCGGGACGGCGGCCCGGCCGGTGATCCGGCCCTCGGCGGTGCCGTCGGGGAGCACGGTGAGCTCGACCCGGCCGGCGCCCTCCTGCCAGGTGCCGAGGACGGCAGAGACGGTGCCGCCGGGCCTGGTCTGCCGTACCCAGCCGTAGGGGATCAGGCGGACCGGGTCGGTGGCGCGGACCCCGTCGTACGGCGGGTGGGCGGCGGAGGTGGGGGAGCCGACCTCCAGGATGTTCCGCGGGCCGTCGGGGTTCATCGTCCTCCTCGGGGTGGGGCCGGAGCGGGTCGGGGCCGCGAGGCCGTCCGCCCACGCCGGGATCGACGCGGCGGACGGCCTCCGGCTCCGGTCAGGACGCGGCGGGCAGCAGCGCGGCGATGTCCTCCAGGAGCCGGGCCGCCGGCGCCGGGTCGACCAGCCACTTCAGGTGGCTGCCGGGGAGCGTGTGGACGTCGAAGGGGTTCTCCGGGGTCAGCGCGTCGCCCTCGCGGATCATGCGGTCCTGCATGGCGAGCGGGATGCCGGCGTCCTCGGCCAGCCGGACGTACGACCTGGGGATCCGCCCCCAGGTGTCGGGCCGGGCCCGGTCGTCGGGGGTGCCGGTGTCGAGGTTCTCGTCGGGCTGGAAGGTGTTGAGGAAGAGCATGAACTCGTCGTCCGTGCCGTCGGCGAGGAAGGACGCCTTGAAGGAGGCGAGGACGCCGGGGTCGGCGGTGCGGAAGTTGATGCGCAGCAGGCCGAGTTCGGCCGGGTTCCCGACCAGCGCCGCCATCAGCCCCGCGGCGTCGGCCGTGGCCATCTCGGGCTCGGCGTAGTAGGCGTTGATGTCGAGGTCGACGGGGCACCAGGCGGAGACGTAGACGATGCGGTCGACCAGGTCGGGCCGCTGGTTGGCCGCGGCGGTGGCCGTCAGGCCGCCGCGGCTGTGGGAGACGAGGACGACGGGCCCGTTCCGCTTGGCCCGCTCCAGTATCCCGATGAGGTGCGCGACGTTGTCGGCGAGTGTGACGCCCTTGATGGCGCCGGGCGCGGTGGCGAGCCCTTCGAGGTCCTGCGGCGCCTGGTAGGCCCGGGGGTACGTCGCGGCGAAGCCGTGGCCGGGGAGGTCGACGGCGACGGAACGGTGTCCGAGGAGGCCGAGTTCGGCCTGGAGCGGCGCGAAGGAGAAGGAGTTCGCGAAAGCCCCGTGGACCAGGACGAAGGTGGGTTGCATCTGTCTACTGCTCACTTTCCGGTCCCCTGCGCCGCACTGGCCGGCCGCGGGGACTGCTTCGTGCGTGGCAGGCGCCGGCGGTCACCTGCGGACGCGCGAGGGCGGCGTGCGAACGGCTGCCCACGGTCCGGTGATTCACCCTACTCAGTGAATGATCATCAGCCCACCCTCCGGCGGCACGGCTTCGGTGCCCCACCGCCCACCCCGGGGTTGCTCGGCGTGCGGGTCCGTGCCGTCCTCGGCGGGCCAGCGGCCCTCCGCGTACAGCCGGACGAGCGCGGCGTGGGAGAGCGGGCTGCTGGGGTCGGCGACGTCGCCGTTGGTGGTGTAGTCCAGGAGCACGACCTCGTCCTTCTCCCGGAGCCGCTCGACCAGGTCGGCGGCGCGGTGTTCGAGGACCCATCGGTAGGTCGGCAGGTAGATCCGGCGGCGGGCCGTCTCGTAGGACAGGAGCCGGTCGCCGTGCAGGCCGGTCCGGTGGCCCTGGACGGGGCCGAAGCGGCGCACCGTCCGCTTGAGGCCCTTCATCGAGGTGACGTGCAGCTTCGCGGGGTCGACATCGGCGTCCCGGAAGACCTTGAGGGCCTGCCAGATCCCCTCCACGGACTGGCTGGTCGCGCCGTCGCCGTAGGGGACCGGGATGCCGCCGTGCGGGTAGAACGGGCTCAGCCGCACCCACGGGTCCGGCGCCCTGGAGGTGACGTCGATGATCTCCGCGCCGGGGAACGCGGCGGTCAGTGCGGCCGCCGTACGGCGACGGCCGGCGATGTGGATCGGCATGTGCGGGCTCTCCTGCTCGACGGCGCGGGCCACCGAGTGTCCCCGGTGCCACTGACATTCCTCGCCGGAGTGCGGGCGGACGAGCGGATCCGGCGCGGGGCCGGTGGTCAGGTGCGCCGGTAGTAGGCCGCGACCGGGGCCCGGGCCTCCTCGGGCAGGGCGGGGCCGTCCGTCGGCACCGCCGGCCAGGCGCCCGAGTCGGGGTTGAGCTCGACGAGTTGCTCCGTGGCGAGCGCGTACACGACCCGGCCGATGCCGGAGCGGAGGATGCCCCCTTCGCACATGCCGCAGGGCTGGCAGCTGGTGTACATCGTGGTGCGCGCGGCGGTGTCCGGGGTGAGTTCGCGGGCGGCCCAGCGGGCGAGCTTCAGTTCGGGGTGGGCCGTGATGTCGTCGTCGCGCCGGACGGTGTTGTGGGCCTCGGCGAGGACCTCGCCGTCCGGGCCGGCCAGCAGCGAGCCGTACGGGGCGTCGCCGAGGGCGACCGCGTGGGCGGCGATGGCGATGGCGCGGCGCAGCAGGGCCTCGTCGGCTTCGGTGATCACGCGGTCCTCCAGTGGGTGGCGACGGTGGTGAGGGCCCGCCAGGCCTGCTGCGGACGACGGGTGTCCTCCGGATCGCCGTGGTAGGGGTCGAACACGACGGTCTCGGCCCCGAGGTCGCGCAACTGGCACAGGTCGTCGAGGACATGGTCGAGGGTGCCGACGCCGGCGGGTCGTTCGGGGTCGTCGACCGGCGCGGTGGTCAGCCGCAGGGCGATGCGGGGGGCGAACCCCGGCACCGGGTGCTCGGCCAGGACCGACCGCATCCGGGCGACGGGGAGCCGCAGCGGGTGCCAGGCGTCGCCGAACCGGACCGCCCGGCGCAGCGCCGCCTCGCTGTGGCCGCCGACCCACACCGGTACCGGCCGGTGGCCCGGTTCGCCCGCCCAGGTGTCCCGCAGCGTGGCCAGGTACTCGTCGGTCAGTCTGCCGCGGGCGCCGAACGGCACGCCGAGGGCCTCGAACTCCCGGCGCGCCCAGCCGATCCCCACGCCCAGGACGAACCGGCCGCCGCTGAGCCGGTCGAGGGTGCTCGCCGTCCGCGCCACCAGCAGCGGGTGCCGGTAGGGCAGGACGAGGACGGTCGTGCCCAGCCGCAGGCCGGGGGCGGTCCCGGCGAGCCAGGACAGCGTGGTGAACGGCTCGTAGAACGGCTCCGGGTACCGCTCGGCCACGTCCGGGGTCACCGCGACGTGGTCCGACACCATGAGGAGGTCGAAGCCGAGGCCCTCCGCGGTCCGGGCCCACTCGCGCAGCACGCCGGGGTCGGTCCCGGGGCCGAAGTTCGGTACGTTGACGCCAAGTTGCATGGATCGAGGCTATCCCCGTGATCATGGCGGACGGAACGGCATCCTCCCTCTGTCACCTGCGGATCGCCGGGGATTTCCCGGTAGATTCGCGCCATGGCCGTGAATCTTGACGACACCGACTGGGCGATCATCGAGCAGCTGCAACAGGAGGCCCGCGTCTCGCTCAGCGAGCTGGGGCGGCGGGTGTCCCTCAGCCCGTCGGCGACCACGGAACGGGTGCGGAACCTGGAGTCGCTGGGCGTCATCACCGGCTACCACGCGACGGTGGACCTGGCGAAGGTCGGCTACCCGGTACTCGCCGTCGTCCGGCTGAAGTACCCGGGCAACCGGCACGAGCCGCTGCGGCGACTGCTCGCCGAGCGGCGGGAGGTCCTGGAGTGCCTGCGGACCACCGGCGACGACTGCTACACCCTCAAAGTGGCGGCGACCTCCATGGAGCACCTGGAGACCCTGGTGGACGAGCTGGCCGGCTTCGGCAGCACCACGACGAGCGTCGTCTACAGCCGGACGCTGCCGCTGCGCGGGCCCGCTCGGCCCTGATGTCGGAGGGGCGTCGGAGGGGAGTCGTCGGAGGGGAGTCGGGAGGGAAAGGTGCTCCCTCGATCGGGGGAGGTCGGCCGGCCGTCGCGCGGACAGACTGGCGATCGTGACCGGGGGTTTCCTACCCCCCACGATTCCACAGGAGTTGACCCGTGCGTCGTTCGCGCATCCGCCACATGGCACTCGCCCTCACGCTCTCGACCGCTGGGGCCGTCGCGGCCGTCGGGGCGGCGGCACCGTCCGCCATGGCGGCACCGGCGGCCGCGCCGGCCGCGGCTTCTTCGGACGCCGTGCAGCAGGGACTGAACGCGCTGGTGCGGACGGACGGGATACCCGCCGCGCTCGCGACCGTCCGGGACGGGCGGGGCCGGACCCGCGACTACACCGCGGGGGTGGGGGACCTGGCCACCGGCGCCAAGGTCCCCGTCGACGGGCAGGTGCGGATCGGCAGCAACACCAAGACCTTCACCGCCGTCGTCGTGCTCCAGCTGGCGGGGGAGGGGAAGGTCGACCTCGACGCCTCCGTCGACACGTACCTCCCCGGCCTGGTCCGCGGCGAGGGCATCGACGGGCACGGCATCACCGTCCGGCAGCTGCTCCAGCACACCAGCGGACTGCCCGACTACGAGGGGCTGCTGGAGGAAACCGCCCTGCGGACCCGGTACTTCGAGCCCCGGGAGCTGCTGGACATGGCCCTCGGGCAGAAGCCCGCCTTCGCGCCCGGGGAGAAGTTCGGCTACAGCAGCACCAACTACGTGCTGGCCGGCCTGATCGTCCAGCGGGTGACCGGACGGCCGATCGCCGAGGAGATCGACCGGCGGATCATCCGGCGCATCGGGCTGCGGCACACCTACTTCCCGGCCGTGGGCGACCGGACGATCCGGGAGACCCACCCCAAGGGCTACCGCAGGGAGTCCGCCGACGCGCCGCTGGCCGACTTCACGGAGCTGGACCCGTCGGCGGCCTGGGCGGCCGGGCAGATGATCTCCACCAACTCGGACCTCAACCGCTTCTTCACCGAACTGCTGGTCCCGGACCGCCTGCTGCCCGCGGCCCAACTCGCCCAGATGCGCACCACCGTCCCGGTCGGGGACGGCATGGCCGCCGGACTGGGCATCTTCAGCCGGACGCTCACCTGCGGCGGGGTCTACTGGGGGCACGGCGGCGACATCCCGGGCTACGAGACCCGGGGCGGCGCCACCGACGACGGCCGTGCCGTGAACATCGCGATGACCACCATCCCGGCCGACTACGCCGTCACCCGGCACCTCGAAGGCGTCGTCGACGCCGCCCTGTGCCGCTGAGGTGATAGCCGCCCTGTGCCGCTGAGCTGGTAGCCGGGCCGTGAGCGGTCAGGAGCGGTGGTGGTTCCCCTCGTCGCCGATCACACCGTTCCCGTGGTGGACGGACACGCTGGAGTACGTCGCCCGCATGCGCGTGGCGTGAGCCGTCCGGTGCTGTTCGATCAGCATTCCCTCGGCGTTGTCGGACTGGTGCCGCCGCGCGCGTTCCCGGAGTACCAGGAAGGCCGTGGCACCGACGATGGCGCCGACGAGCGCGACCAGGAACACCGTGACGAAGACCATGCCGTCACCTTCCCCCCGTTCGAATGCGTCCAACCTTTATCTCACGGGCGTAGGGCGGTCGCACCCGAGTCGTCGGAACAGCCGGAACAGTCGGGTGGTCGGGACGGCAGACCGTCGCGACGGCCGACTGTTCCGGCGACCGTACGGGGCGTCAGGGGCGGGCCTGTTCGGCGTTCGCGCGCTCCGTGACCAGCGCCAGGACGCGGCCCGCGACGGCGAGGTCCTCGGCCGGGATGCCGGCGTACAGGCGGGCGGTGATCCCGGCGGCCTCGGTGGTGGTGCGCTCGTACAGTTCGCGGCCGGCCGCCGTGAGGTGCAGCCGGGACGCCTCCGCCGGGTCCTGCGAGAGCAGCCCGGCGGAGGTCAGTTCCCCGATCACGCCGTGGACGACCGACTCCTCGGCCTTCAGCGACCCGGTGACGTCGCGGACGAGCGCGTCCCGGGCGATGGAGCCGCCCGCGACCGTGACGACCCGGAGCGTCACGCTCTGGTGGAAGGTCGCTCCGTGGCGGTCCAGCACGCCCTCCAGGAGGGCGCGCGCCGCGTAGTGGGCCAGAGCGATGACCCGGCCGTTGACGGCGGTGGGGGCCGTGGGGGCCGTGGGGGCGGCGGGGGCCGTCGCCGGTGCGGCGTTGGCCGTGGCGGCGGTGTTGGTGGCGGTGTCGGGCGCGGCGGCGGTGGTCATGACGGCTCCTCGGCGTTCTCGACGGTCTCGGCGTGCGGCGGATCCAGAGGTGCGTCGAGCAGGGCGGCCAGTTCGCGGGTGAACTCCCGGGCGCGGGGGCTGTCCTGGCCACCGAGTGGCGCCAGCAGCTGGTCCAGGAGGCCCTGGACCACCGTGATCGCGCGGCGGGTGACGTCGCCGCCCTGCTCGGTGAGCGACAGCTGCATGGCGCGCGGGTCGTCCGGGTCCCGGGTGCGGGCCACCAGCCCGGCGGCCTCCAGGGCGCGGGCGAGCTTGGAGACGTAGAGCGCTTCGAGACCCGTGTGGTCGGCGAGGCGGCGCTGGCTGGGGCGCAGCCCGGAGCGCGACATGCCGTACAGGGAGGCCAGCACCGCGTACTGGGCGTGCGTCAGACCCAGCGGCGCGACCGCCCGGTCGACCGCCACCCGCCACTTCATCGACAGGCGCCAGACCAGGAATCCTGCGGTGGCGCCCTCAGCTGTTGAACTCACGGCGAATACAGTACATAGCTACTATGTCCATGGCTACTATTTTTCGGGGCCGGGGAATGGGGCTCGGGGCGCCGGGCGGAGCGCCTCGGGCATGACTTTCGACAGATCCGGTGCGGCGGCGGCCCTCGTAGGGTCGTGGGCATGCGGATGAGTGGGGCGGCGCTGCCCGTGGTGGCGTCGGTGTGTATCGGGCTCGGTGTCACGAGCCTCTGGTGGGCGCTGCCGGCGATCGGGTTCTCCTTCCTGGCCGGGCTGCGGATGGAACGGGTGCGGCCGGCGGCGGTGGTGTTCGCCGTGCTGGTCGCGGCCGGGGTACTGGTGGTCGGGGCGGTGCCCTCCTGGATCGTCCTGGGGCTGCGGTTCGTCGCGCTCGCCGTGAGCACCGGGATGGGCCCCTGGCTGCTGGGCCGGTTCTGGCGGCAGTCGCAGGAACTCGTGCGCGCCGGGTGGGAGCGGGCCGAGCGGCTGGAGCGCGAGCAGCAACTCGTCGCCGAGCAGGCCCGACTGCGCGAACGGGCCCGGATCGCCCAGGATATGCACGACGCCCTCGGCCACGACCTCAGCCTGATCGCCCTGCGCGCGGGGGCCCTCAAGCTCGCCCCCGACCTGGCCCCGCCCCACCGGGAGGCCGTCCAGGAGATCCGGGCGGGCGCGGCCGCCGCCGTCGACCGGCTCGGCGAGGTGATCGGCATCCTGCGCGACGGGGACGAGAGCGGCGCCGCCGCCCGCGCGGCCCACGGACCGGCCGACTCGGACATCCCGCACCTGGTCGCCGAGGCGGCCGCCGCCGGCCTGGACGTCCGCTCGGAGATCACCGGTGAGCCGGACGGGCTCCCGCGCGCCACCGAGCACGCCGCGTACCGGGTGGTGCAGGAGGCGCTGACCAACGCCGCCAAGCACGCACCGCGAGCGGCCGTCACCGTGGAGGTGGCGTACTCGGCCGACGGCGCCTGCCTCCGGGTGGCCAACGGCCCCGGGCCTGTGCCCGCGCCCATGCCTGCATCTGCGTCCGCGCCTGCGCCCGCGCCCATGCCCGTACCTGCGTCCGCGCTCACCGTCGCCCGGGCGACGGGCTCGGCACCCGCGTCAACCCCGCGCGGCGCAACGCCCACCGGAACGTTCACCGGAGCGTTCGTCGGCACGTCCGCCGCACCCGCGGGAAGGTCCGCCTCGACGCCTGCCGTGCCGCCCACCGGTGGCTGCGGCCTGGTCGGGCTGGCCGAGCGGGTCCGGCTCGCGGGCGGCACCTTCGCCCACGGGGCCCGCCCGGACGGCGGGTTCGAGGTCGAGGCCACTCTGCCGCGCCGCGCCGCCGGGCCCGTCCCGCTGCCGCCCGCCGCCCCGTCGTCGCCGGTGCGCGAGCTGCGACGGGCGCGGCGCAGGGTGGGCCGTACGCTGGCCGCCGTGGTGCTCGTCCCGCTGGGGACGGCCGTACTGCTGACCGTGGCGCTGCGAGTATGGACGCTCTACGTGGTCAGCCTGTCGGTGCTGGACCCGGAGGTCTACGCCGCCCTCCAGATGGGGCAGGACCAGGCCTCCGTCGAGCGTCTGCTGCCGGGCCACCGGCTGCCGTACCGCCCGCCGAGCGGGCCGGCGACGCCCGCGCCGCCGCCGGGGGAAGGGGTCTCGTGCGCGTACTACGCCATCACCGCCCAGCTGTTCGTGGACCGGGCCGGTGATGCCTACCGGCTCTGCTTCCAGGACTCCCGGCTGGTCTCGCGGGACGTGCTCGTCTCCTGAAGCCCTGTCTTCCGGCCTTCCACGTCCCGCGTTCCCGCCGCAACTCCCTTTCCCCACCACCTCCGTACCGAGCGACCGACAGGAGCCGCCGATGACCACCGCACCGATCCGGGTGCTGCTCGCCGACGACGAGCCCATGATCCGCGCGGGACTGCGCGCGGTGCTCGCCACCGACCCGGGCATCGAGATCGTCGCCGAGACCGGGGACGGCCGGGAGGCCGTCGAACTGGTCCGGCGCCACCGGCCGGACGTCGCCGTACTGGACATCCGGATGCCCGGGACGGACGGCATCACGGCCGCCGCCGAGATCCGCCGGAACGGCCTGGCTACCGGAGTACTCATGCTGACCACCTTCGGTGAGGACGACTACATCCTGCGCGCGCTCAGCGGCGGCGCGAACGGCTTCCTGATCAAGTCCGGCGAGCCCGAGGAACTGCTCGCCGGGGTGCACGCGGTGGCCGGAGGGGCGGCCTACCTCTCACCCAAAGTGGCCGCCCGGGTGGTCGCCCACCTGGCCGCCACCGGGGCCGGCGGCCCCGCCGACCGGCGTGCCGGCGCCCGGGAGCAGGTGGCCGCCCTGACCACCCGGGAACGGGACGTGCTGACGCTGATCGCCGCCGGGCTGTCCAACGGTCAGATCGCCCGTCGGCTGGGGGTGGTGGAAGGCACCGTGAAGGCCCATGTGAGCTCCATCCTGGCCCGGTTGGGCGTGGCCAACCGGGCGGCCGCCGCCGTCCTCGCGCACGAGGCCGGACTGACCCTCGGCGCGACCTGCGCGGGCGGTCCACGGGACTGAGGCCGCCGCGCCCGGGGCGGTGCCGGAGTCGGAGCCGGAGCCCGCGCCTGAGCTGGAGCCCGAGCCCGGGGCCGACGGTATCGGCGGTGCCGACAGCAGCCGCCCGAGGACCGGCACCCCGGCCAGGGCCGTCACGGCAGTGGTGGTCGTCGGCCGCAGGGCGAGGACCGCCGCCGTGACCGTGCCGCCGAGCGCGGCACCGGCGATCACGTCGTGCGGGTAGTGCACCCCGGCCGCCACCCGCAGCGCGGCCGTGGCGCCGCCGACGGGTATGACCAGCAGCGCCCAGCGCGGGCGCAGCAGCACCAGCCCCGTGGCCAGCGCGACCGCCAGGATGGCGTGGTTGCTGGGGAAGGACCAGTCGCCCGGCGGCGGACACGCGGCGACCGCCGTGCCCGGCAGCCCGGTGAGCGCCCGGCAGGGCCGCTCCTCGTCGAGGACCACCTTCAGCACCTCGCTCGCCCCGTAGGCCAGCACCGTGCCCAGCCCGACCAGCGCCACCCCCGCGACCACCCCGGTGGCCCGCCGGGCCCGGGCCGTCCACCAGCAGAACGCCAGCAGGAGACCCAGCACCAGCAGCCCGACCTCGGTGGCCGGCTCCAGCAGCGAGGCCACCGCGTGCGGGGCCTCGCCGACGGCCTCCGCCACCCGCCGGTAGCCGCCGGTCGACCACCCGGCCGACACCGGCCCCGCCCCGCCACCCCGCTCCGGCGCCAGCCACGCCACCACCCCGGCCCCCGCGCAGAGCAGGGCCACGGCGAGGACGGGCCTGGGCCTCACTCCGGGTTTGGCCCTGGGCCTGGCGATGACCCTGGTGGCGCCGGTCTGCCTCGAATCCCTGTCCGTGTACGTCATGGTCCGGACGGTAGAGGCCGAGACCCCCTTGGCACCCGACCCGAAAGTCAAGCAATGCCCCTGACGATGGTCAGGGTTGACATCACGTCACAGCGACTGGCCACGTACCCTGCGCCCATGCCGGATCCCTCCCCGCTCGTCGTCCCCACCCGCTTCGACGGAGCCCCCGACCGTGTCGCGCTCGTCGTCCCGGGTGTCGGGTACACGCCCGCCAGGCCCCTCCTCCACTTCGCCCGCTCGGTGCTCCTCCGGCACGGCTGGACGGTCCAGGAGCTGTGGTGGCAACTCCCAGACGATTTCCGGGCGTTCGAGCCGGAGGACCGGACCGCCTGGGTCGAGCGGCAGGTCGCCGAGGCCGTCGACGCCGAGCGCGGCGCCTGCCGCCTGCTCGTCGGCAAGTCCCTGGCCTCCTTCGCCTGCGGCGTCGCCGCCGACCGCGGCCTCGCCGCAGCCTGGCTGACCCCCGTCCTGACCTCCGAGCCGGTCGCCCGCGCCCTCGCCCGCGCCGAAGCCCCGACCCTCCTCGTCGGCGGCGGCGCCGACAAGCTGTGGGACCGCCGGATCGCCGGATCGACCGGACACGAGGTCCTGGAAGTACCCGCCGCCGACCACGGCTTGGAGCTGCCGGACGACCCCCTGGGCTCGATCGACGTCCTGCGGCAGGTCACCTCCCGCCTGGACCGCTTCGTCGCCTCTCTGGCGACGGGGGCGTAGGGACGGAAGCCCTGCGGGGCAGAGACCGCCGTGGCCGGGCCGAGCCGCTGCTACCGGTGCGGCCGCACCGGCTTCGCAAGCCCGGCCGTCGGTCGCCGGGCGACCGGGGCTGTCCGCAGGGGAGCCTGTTCGTGTCGCATACCGGGATCCAAGGGGATCGGCTGCCGCGGGAGCCCGGCTTCGGCTCGGGCATGACCTGCCGGCGCCGACCGCGGGGACCGGCACCAGGCCAGGGAGCGGCCGCGCCCGGCCGCTTGAAGCATCACGTGGTCACCGCCGGCCGGGGCACACCGCCGGCCACCGCCACGACGTCACCCGGCTGCTGCCGCTGCCGTACGCGATTCCGCGCATCCACGGGAAGACCGGTCGGCCGCGCCAACGGCCGTGGCGGTTGTTCCCCGACCGCGGCTACGACGTCGACAGGTATCACTGCCTGGTTTCGTGGAAGCGCGGCAGCGAGCCGGTCATCGCCCGCCGGTGCCACCGTCCGGCGCCGATGTGGCCAAGGGCGCCCGGATGCCCGCTTACCGGGAGTCGGTCGGCCGTCCGGGCGCGACCACTGGCAGGTCTCGCTCCTCGGCTGCGTCGGCCAGGCGCTTGTCGTAGGTGACGAAGGCGGTGAGCGCGTGCTCGAGGTGCTCGGCAGTGGCGAGGTGGATGGCGTCGAGGGTGCGGAGGTGTCGGGTGGGGGACTGGCAGGCGGCCCTGAGGACGGGTTCGGAGAGCCGGATGCGGAGAAGCCGGTCGAGCAGGTCCACCGATGCGTCCAGCAACTCCTGTGGTGCGCCGACCCGGATCAGCGCGCGCGGCACCTCGACCTGGGCCAGCGCGCTGGTCGCGTGGCCCTCGGAGCCGTGCGAGGAGAGGAACGTGCGCAGTGCGGTGGATTCGTCGGCAGGTACCAGAAGCCTGAGGATCGCGCATGAGTCGAGGTAGATCAATGGCCTTCCTCCTCCCGCATGGCGTGCAGGGCGTTGGCGGCCGACGCGAGCCCGGCGCCGGATTCGGGCAACGTCCAGTCGGCCAGGCCACGCGCGGTGGCGGCGTTCTCGGGGGCGATCGTGCCGTCTCGAACGAGGTCCTCCAGCACCCGCTGTTCCGGGTCGGGCGGCGCGAGGACGGCGATCAGCCGCCCGTTGCGGGTGATCTCCACGCGTTCGCCGGCCGCGACCCGGTCGATCAACTCGCTGGCGTGCTGCTGGAGCTGTCGGATGGGGACTCTGGCTGCCATACGACTCACGGTAGAGCCAAGCGTGCGGCGATCACGAGGAATGTGCGTCGATTTCACACGAACGAGTGCCGCCATGCCCCGGGAACCCGTGCCGGCGCCCGCCGATGGTGGTGGCGAGGGCGGCGGCCAGCAGGACGAGGGCGGACCAGGGCAGGGCGGTCGGCCCGGCGTGGTCGAGGAGGAGGCCGCCGGCCAGGCCGCCGACGGCGATGCCGAGGTTCCAGCAGGTGACGAGCAGCGACTGGGCGATGTCCCCGGCCGGGCCGGCCGCGTCGGCGACGGCGGTCTGGAGGAGGGTGGCGGCGCCGCCGAAGCCGAGGCCCCAGAGTGCGGCGGCGGCGTAGGCGGGCCGGCCGGTCGAGCCGAGCAGGGCGGCGGTGAGGAGCAGGGCCGCGGCCGCGAGGAGGACGGAGGCGGCGATGGTCAGGGGGCGCAGGTACCGGTCGATGAGGGCGCCGGTGCCGAGGATGCTCACCAGCGAGGACAGTCCGATGACGAGCAGGACGGTGTCCGTCCGGCCGTCGAGCCCCAGCGGCGCGAGCAGGGCGGCGACGTACGTGTAGAGGACGTTGTGGGCGAGCACGAAGGTCGCGGTGACGGCCAGGACGGTGGCCACGCCCGGCGTCCGCAGTACCCGTCGGACGGGGACGCGGGCCTGGTCGGCGCGGCCGGGCAGTGGCGGGAGCGCGAGCAGCATCCAGCCGGCCAGTGCCACGGCGATCACGCTCATCAGCCCGAAGGTGACCCGCCAGCCCACCAGGCCGGCGAGCAGGGTGCCGGCGGGTACGCCCACCGACAGGGCGACGGTCGAGCCGGCCATGGCGACGGCCATCGCCCGTCCGCGCTGCTCCGGCGCGACGATGCCCCGGGCGTACCCGGCCAGCAGTGCCCAGAGCAGTCCCGCGACCAGGCCGGCCGCGAACCGGGCGGCCATGGTGAGCGGGTAGTCGGGTGAGACGGCGGTGACGGCGTTGGCCGCGGCGAAGCCGCCGACGGCGACCAGCAGCAGGCGCTTGCGCGGCAGGCGGCCGGTGACGGCGGTCAGCGGGATGGCGGCCGCGATGGAGCCGACGGCGTAGAGGGTGACGGACTGCCCGGCGGCGGACTGGCCGACGCCGAGGTCGGCGCTCATCGCGGGCAGTACTCCGGCGGGCAGGGCCTCGGTCATGATCGTGACGAATCCGGCGGTGCTCATGGCCAGCAGTGCGGGCCAGGGCAGCCTCGGGGCGGGGGTCACCGGCTGTGCGGGGGTGCGGAGTTCGGGAGTGGGCATGGGCCCGATCGTCTATCGTTGACATTCGTGTCAAGGTCCAGCCGGGATGGCGCCGGCCAGGGGTGAGGGTGGTCACACATGCGCATCGGCGAGCTCGCCCGGCGGGCGGAGACCACTCCGCGCCTGCTGCGCTACTACGAGCAGCAGGGGCTGATCACACCGCGCCGTGAGGCGAACGGCTACCGCGCGTACGACGAGTACCTCGTGGACCGGGTGCTGCAGATCCGCGGGCTGCTGGACGCGGGGCTGCCGACCCGGATCATCAAGCAGATCCTGCCCTGCCTGGACGCCCCGCGGACGATCCACTTCGCCGACGCCACACCGGAGATGCTCGCCACCCTGGAGTCCGAGACGGACCGGATGACCCGCCGGATCCTGTGCCTGACGCGCAACCGGGACGCCATCCGGGAGTACCTGGACGTGGTCAAGGGCCTCTCCTGATCCACCACCCGAACTCGACGGCTTGACCTTGCCACGGGTGTCAGGGTTGGACGCTGCCGTCATGACCGACACGACCGACCTGAACGACGCCGTCGCCGCGACCGACACGACCGTCGCGACCGCCCCTGCGATCCACCACACCGCCTTCGGCGACGGCACCCCGATCGTCCTGATCCACGGCTACACCGTCGACCACCGCGTCCTGCTCCCGCTCGAACCCGCCTTCGCCGACCGCCCCGGCTGGCGGCGCCTCTACGTCGACCTCCCCGGCCACGGCGCCAGCCCCCGGCTGCCGGGCCCGACCTCGGCGGCCGCCCTGGCCGAGGTGCTCTCCGAGTGGATCGAGGCCCAGGTCGGCGGGCGGCCCTTCGCCGTGGTCGGGCAGTCCTTCGGCGGCCAGCTGGCCCGGGCGGTGACCGCGCGCTTCGGCGAGCAGGTGCTGGGCTCGGCGCTGCTGGTGCCGGTGGTGCGCTGGGGTGCCGACCGCGACCTGCCGGAGGAGTCCGTGGTCGAACGCGACGAGGACCTCCTCGCCCGGCTCCCGGCGGCCGACCGCGACCTGTTCCGGTACGTCATGGCCCGCCACACCGGCCCGAGTTGGGAGCTGTTCCAGCGGTACGTCCGGCCCGGCTGGGAGGCGCACGACCGGGCGGCCGCCGCCGAGCTCGAAGCCGACTTCCTGCTGCCGCACTGGCCCGAGCACCGGGCCGCGCGGCACCGTGGCCGCCACCTGCTGGTCACCACCCGGCAGGACGCCCTGGTCGGCTGGCGCGACCAGCTCGCCCTGCTCGACCACTACCCCCGGATGGCCGCCGCCGTCCTCGACGGGGTCGGCCACAACCCCCAGGTCGAGGCCGCCGGCACCGTCCGCACGCTGGTCGGCCGCTGGCTCGACGCACTTCGGCGCTGAGGGCCGGCCCCGGGAACGCCGACGGCCCCGCGACCGGTCGTACCGGTCGCGAGGCCGTCCACCGCCGTCGCAGGAGCCCGGAGCCCGGAGCCAGGAGCTCGGAAACCGGACCTGGAAGCAGGAGCCCGGAGCCCAGAACCTGGAAACCGGCCCCCGGAGCCCCCGGAGCCACGGCTCAGCCGATGGAGCGGGGCAGGCGGGTGGTCAGGTACAGGATGGTGAAGGACCCGAGGAGCTGGATGCCCAGGCAGAGGGCGAGCGCGCGGTCCATGCCGAGGACGGGGGAGAGGGAGAGGTAGAGGGTGCCGAGGGTGGCGACGCCGAGCGCGAGGCTGGACTGCTGGCCGGTGGCGAGGACGCCGCTGCCGACGCCGGCCCGGGCGGCGGGTACCTTGGCGAGGACGACCCGGAACAGCGGGGTGCCGATCAGGCCCTGCCCGATGCCGGCGAGGGCGACGCCCGGGGCCATCCGCAGCGGGGAGAAGTGCGACCAGTCGGCCAGGACGGTCAGGGCGAGGGTGGCGAGGCCGGTGGCCTGGACGACGGCGCCCGCGCTGAGCACCCGGCTGCCCCAGCGGCCGATCAGCCGCGGGCCGGCGAGCGAGGCGGAGAAGTAGCCGACGGCCATCGGGACGAGTGCCCAGCCGGCCGCGACCGGGCCGAGCCTGAGGCCCTGCTGGAGGGCGACCGCGATGACGAACATGAAGCCGCCGAAGCCCGCGAAGTAGGGGAGCGCGATGCCGAGGCCGCGCCGCATCTCCGGGATGCGCAGCAGGGACGGCGGCACCAGCGGGGTGTCCCCGCGCCGCTCGGCGCGCCGCTCGACGACACCGAAGGCGACGGCGAAGACGGGGAACAGCGCCAGCAGCACCCAGGACCAGAGCGGCCAGCCGGCGGCCCGGCCCTCCATCAGCGGGACGAGCAGGGAGAGCAGGGTGGCGGTGAGCAGGACGGTGCCGGGGACGTCGACCCGGGCGGCCGTGGTGGACCGGCTCTCCGGGACGTAGCGGACCGCGAGCACCACGGCGAGCAGCGCGAACGGCACGTTCAGCAGGAACACCGAGCGCCAGCCGGTGCCGAACAGGTCGGCGGCGACCAGCATCCCGCCGAGCACCTGCCCGATCACCACCGAGATCCCGCCGACGGCGCCGTAGACGCTGAGCGCGCGGCCGCGCCGGGCGCCCTCGGTGGCGGCGGTGATGGTGCCGAGCACCTGCGGGATCAGCAGTGCGGCCGAGGCGCCCTGGGCGGCCCGGGCGGCGACCAGGGACCACGCGCCGGGGGCGAGGCCGCAGGCCAGCGAGGTGAGGGCGAAGGCGACGGCGCCGATGACGAAGAGCCGGCGGCGGCCGTAGCTGTCGCCGAGGCGTCCGCCGAGGACGAGCAGGACGGCGAAGGCGATGCCGTAGCCGGCGGCGACCAGTTCCAGGACGGCGGGTCCGGCGGCCAGGTCGTGGTCGATGGTGGGCAGGGCGACGTTGACGATGAAGAAGTCGAGCATCGGCAGGAAGGCGCCGAGCAGGACGGTGACCAGTCCGGCGGTGCCGAGGGTGGCGGCGGGACCGGTGGAGCCGGTGGCGGGACCGGCGGGACCGGTGGAGCCGGCCGGCCCGGTGCCGGAGGTACGGGCGGCCGCGCTGCCCGGGGTGGTGGCGGTGCGGCTCGATGCGGGGGCGACGGTGAGTGGTTGGGTCACGGCTCCTACGATCCGCCGCGCCGTACCCTGGTACCAGAGTGTGGTTATCCAGGTATAAGAAGTACCTGGCAACAGGCTTACGGCTGGCGCATGCTGGGGAGCATGAGCCTGATGACCCCCGCCGCGCAAGACGCCGCGCACAGCGCCGCACAGCGCCGGAGCGCCCCCGGCGAAGCCCGTCGGCACGAGCTGGCCGCGTTCCTGCGCAGCCGCCGGGAGCGCCTCGGGCCCGAGCAGGTGGGCCTGCCGATGACCGGCCGCCGCCGGACACCGGGGCTGCGCCGGGAGGAGGTCGCCCAGCTCGCCGCGGTCGGGGTGACCTGGTACACGTGGCTGGAGCAGGCGCGGGACATCCAGGTGTCCGCCCAGGTGCTGGACGCGGTGGCCCGGGCGCTGCTGCTGGACCCGAGTGAGCGCGCCCACCTGTTCACCCTGGCCGGCACGGACGACCCGGCGCCGGTGAAGGAGTGCCCCTCGGTGACCCCGAGCGTGCGGCTGCTGCTGGAGCGGCTGGCACCGTACCCCGCCGTGGTGCTCAACTCCCGCTACCAGGTGCTGGCGTACAACGCCCAGTACACCGCGGTCGTCGGCGACCTCGACCGGATGGCTCCCGAGGACCGGAACCTGATGTGGATGGCGTTCACGCCCTCGCAGTTCCGCGAGGTGCTGATCGACTACCGCACCGAGCGCCTCGGCATGGTGGCCCGGTTCCGCTCGGCGATGGCCGACCACAGCTCGGAGCCGGCCTGGAAGGCGCTGCTGGCCCGGCTGCTCAAGGCCTCTCCGGACTTCGCGGAGGTCTGGCAGCGGCACGACGTGATGCGGCCGGGCAACGGGATCAAGCGCTTCCAGGTGCCGGACGTCGGGCTGCTGCGCTGCGAGTACACCAACTTCTGGCTCAGCCCGCAGCTGGGGACACGGATGATCACGTACACCCCGCTGGACGACGAGACCCGCGCGCTGATGGACCGCCTGCCCACCGGGGCCTAGGGAGTTCCTCGGGCTCGCGTCGGCCGGGCGGCGTCGACGTGCCTCAGCCCCGTACCGCCGCGTCCCGCCCGAGCCGCAGGCACACCACGGCGAGCGGCAGTTCTATGCAGGAGGCCATGACCAGCGCGGCGAGCACCGCGTGGCCCGGCCCGGCGCAGGCGATGTCGGCCAGCGCGTCCCCGGTGAGCAGCAGGGCCACCGCCGCGCCCGCCCACAGCGCGGCGGGGCTGCGGCGGCGCAGCAGCGCGTCCAGCGAGAGCAGGGCGGCGAACTCGGTGAGGTCGAGCACGACCCACGGGGTCTCGTGGCAGACGGCGAGGACCGCCAGCCAGGGCAGCAGCGCGACCGCGGCCAGGACCGGGACCTGGGCGAAGCGCGCGGGCAGGACGGACGAACGGGCGGGGCCGAGGGCAAGGGCGAAGGTGCCGCTCACGCCGCACCCCGGCCGCGCTCCCGGACCCGCTCCAGCGGCAGCCGCTCGGCGGCCCCGCCCGCCGTGTGCTCGACCCGCACCGCGTCGAACGGCCCCTCGGCCCAGGCGACCCAGAACCGGTCGGCCACCGTGACCGCCTCGGCCGTCGAGCACACCCGGCGGAAGGGCCGCCGCCCGGTGAACACCACCGCGGGCGCCGTGCCGTCGGCCGCCAGCCGGCCCCAGGCCAGCACGTGCCGGCTCCGCCCGGCGGAGGGGCAGTGCCGGGCCCCGCGCAGCAGGTGCGGGGTGAGCCGGGCGGCGACCAGGACATCGGCCAACTCCCCGTACTGGTACAGCTCCAGTGCGGCGCGGCCGCGGCCGGACGCGACGCAGCGGACCGACCAGGGGCCGGCCCCGGCGGGCAGCGCGCCCTCCGGCAGCTCCCCTTCCTGCAGCGTCTCCTCCGGCAGGGCTCCTGCCGGCAGCGCCCGCTCCGGCAGCGCCTCCTGGGCCGCCGCCGCTCCGGCGGCACTCCCGGGGCCGGGCCGCCCGTGCGGCGGAGTGGCGGAGTGCGATGCAGTGCTCGTCATGCCCTCAAGCCTTCCGCCCGGACCCCCCTCCTGTCGGTGGTGCTCCACACCGAATCGGGGGTGTAGCTAGCTACACCCCCATCGGGAACCCCCCTTCATGGCGGCTCGTGATCACCGGGCCCTACGCTGTCGGCCATGCCCTCCACCACGTTGCGCCGAGCGTTCGTCAGGAGCCTCCGGCGCCCCCCGTGGTCGCCCGAGGTCTGGCGGGACGTCCGCTTCACCGCCGCCGGGATACCCGTGGCGCTGCCGGTCTGGCTGGCCGTCACCGAGTCGAAGCTGCTCTTCCCGGTGCTCGCCGCCGTCCTGCTCTGCACCCACCCGCTGACCGCCGTCCAGCGCGGCCGGCTGCGCGCCCTGTACGGGGTGGAGGTGCCGCGGCTGCGCCCGCCGACGGGGCGCCGGGTCTGGCTGCTCGGGGTGACCTGGCGCCAGGTCCTCCACCACCTGGTGGCCGGCCCGCTGCTGGCGGCGGGCGCCCTGGTGGTGCTGTACGCCTGGGCGGCCGCCGTGGTGCTGGCCACCGTGTACGGCTGGATCTGGCTGCTGCCCGCCGGCACCGCGCTGCGCACCGGCCTGGCCGGGGAGGACGTCCTGCTCACCCTCGGCGGGGTGCTGCTGCTGGCGGTGCTCCCGCTGTCGGGCACCCAGCTGGCCCGGCTGGAGGTGTGGGTGGCCCGGCGGCTGCTCGGCCCGGACCGGGCGGAGGCGCTGGAGCGGCGGGTCGAGGAGATCGCCGAGAGCCGGGCCGGCCTGGTCGACGCGGTGGACGCCGAGCGCCGCCGGATCGAGCGCGACCTGCACGACGGCGCCCAGCAGCGGCTCACCTCCCTCGCGATGAACCTGGGCCTGGCCCGGCGCACCCTCAAGGACGTGCCGCCCGAGGTGATGCAGGTGATCATCGACGCGCACGAGGAGGCCCAGGCGGCCATCGACGAGCTGCGCGACCTGGTCCGCGGCCTGCACCCCGCCGTCCTGGAGGACCGCGGCCTGGACGCGGCGCTGTCCGGCATCGCCGCCCGGGCCCCGCTGCCGGTGCACCTGGACGTCGACCTCTCCGAGCAGATCGCCCCGACCGTCGAGGCGGTCGCCTACTTCACCGTCTCCGAGGCGCTCACCAACGTGGCCAAGCACGCCAGGGCCCGCCGGGTCGACCTCTCGGTGCGGACGACCGGCGGCCGGCTGCGCCTGGTCATCAGCGACGACGGCGTGGGCGGCGCGGACGCCTCGCGCGGCACCGGGCTCACCGGTCTGCGCAAGCGCGCCGCCTCGGTCGACGGCACGATGTCCGTTCTCAGCCCCCTCGGGGGCCCCACCACCATCACCGTGGAGTTGCCGTGCGCGCTGTGATCGCCGAGGACTCGGTCCTGCTGAGGGTCGGCCTGGTCAAGGTCCTGGAGGCGGTGGGCTTCGAGGTCGTGGCCGCCGTCGGGGACGCCACCGAACTGCTGGCCGCCGTCGAGGAGCACCGCCCGAAGGTGGTGGTGGCCGACGTCCGGATGCCCCCGGGCTTCAGCGACGAGGGGGTGAAGGCGGCGATGGTGATCCGCCGGCAGTGGCCGGACACCGCCGTCCTGCTGCTCTCCCAGTACGTGGAGGAGCGCTACGCCGCGGACCTGCTGGCGACCAACACCAGCGGCGTCGGCTACCTGCTCAAGCAGCGGGTCGCCAACGTCGACGACTTCGTGGACGCGCTCCAGCGGGTCGCCGAGGGCGGCACCGCGCTGGACCCGGAGGTGGTCGCCCAGCTGCTGGTGCGCCGCCGGCACCGGGACCCGGTGGAGAAGCTGACCCCGCGCGAGCGCGACGTGCTCGCCCTGATGGCGGAGGGCCGCTCCAACGCGGCGATCGCCGGCTCGCTGGTGGTCAGCGACAGCGCGGTGGCCAAGCACATCAACTCGATCTTCACCAAGCTCGAACTGCCGCAGGCCGAGGACAGCCACCGCCGGGTGATGGCGGTGCTGCGCTTCCTGGAGGTCGGGTAGCGGTGAAGGGGGTGAAGGGCTGGCGGGCCACCGGGACGCTCGTGATCGTCCTGGTCATGATCGGTGCCGGACTGCAGACCTGGTCGATGGCGGTGCAGCAGCGCACCAGCAGCAGTCGGCCGTACGACGAGGAGATCCACCGGGTCCAGCTGGAGACCGGCCCCGCGTCGGTCCGGGTGCGGGCCGGACGGGAGGGCCACGTGGTGGTCCGGCAGAGCCTGGACTGGCTGGTGCGCAAGCCGGTGGTGTCCGCCGTCTTCGACAAGGGCGTGCTCACGGTCGGGATGCACTGCCGGCTGGTCCTGCCGTTCGTGGACCTCGGCTGCGGTGCCGAGATCGAGCTGGAGGTGCCGGCCGCGACCGAGGTGTCCGGCTCGGTGACCTCCGGCTCCGTCCAGGTGGAGGGCCTGAGCGGGGACGTGAGGCTGGACCTGACCTCCGGCCAGCTGCTGCTGTCCGACACCTCCGGGAACGTGACCGTGCACGCCACCTCCGGTCTGGTGCAGGGCACCAACCTGAGCGCCCCGCGGTTGACGGCGCAGCTCACCTCGGGCTCGGTGCAGCTGAGCTTCGCGAGGGCTCCGCGCGAGGTGGACGCCACGGCCACCTCCGGCTCGGTGGAGATGAGCCTGCCGAAGGACAGCCGGTACGCCGTCTCCAGCGAGGTCGGCAGCGGCAACGGCCGGATCGACCCGGGGCTGGCGGACTCGGCGAGCCCGAACCGGGTGCACGCCGCGGTCACCTCCGGGTCGATCTCCATCGCTCCGGCGCCGGCCTCGTCGGCGCCCACCGCCCCGGCGGCTCCGTCGGCCCCGTAGCGGAGGCGGCCCGTTCCGGAGGCGTCCGGCCGAGGAGGTGGCCGGTAGCGGAGGCGGCCGGTAAGGGGAGGCGGCCGGTGGCCGAGGCGCCCCGTAGCGGGGGAGCCCCGGCGCGGGCGGAGGCCGCTCACCCGGGTGGGGGACAATGGAGAGTCCCGTCCCCACCACCCGAGGTCAGCCGCGCATGACAGTCACGCCCGCACCCACCGCGTCCGGCACCGAGTTCGCGCCGCTCGACATCGGCCCGATCCAGGTGTGGCCGCCCGTCGTGCTGGCGCCGATGGCCGGCATCACCAACGCGCCGTTCCGCACCCTGTGCCGCGAGCAGAGCGGCGGCAAGGGGCTGTACGTCTCGGAGATGATCACCACCCGGGCGCTGGTCGAGCGCAACGCCAAGACCATGCAGCTGATCAAGTTCGACCCGAGCGAGAAGCCGCGCTCCATCCAGCTGTACGGGGTGGACCCGGTGACCGTCGGCAAGGCCGCCCGGATGATCTCCGAGGAGGGCCTGGCCGACCACATCGACCTCAACTTCGGCTGCCCCGTCCCCAAGGTCACCCGCAAGGGCGGCGGCTCGGCGCTGCCGTACAAGCGCAACCTGCTGCGCGAGATCCTGCGCGAGGCCGTCGCCAACGCGGGCGACCTGCCGGTGACCATGAAGATGCGCAAGGGCATCGACGACGACCACCTCACCTACCTGGACGCCGGCCGGATCGGCGCCGAGGAGGGGGTGGCCGCGATCGCCCTGCACGGGCGCACCGCCGCCCAGCACTACGGCGGCACGGCCGACTGGTCGGCGATCGCCCGGTTGCGCGAGTCCGTCCCGGCGCACATCCCGGTGCTGGGCAACGGGGACATCTGGTCGGCCGACGACGCGCTGCGGATGATGCGCGAGACCGGCTGCGACGGCGTGGTGGTGGGCCGCGGCTGCCTGGGCCGGCCGTGGCTGTTCAAGGACCTGGTCGCGATCTTCGAGGGCGACGTGGACTACGCCCGCCCCGACTTCGGCTACGTGGCCGCGGCGATGGTGCGGCACGCGCAGCTGCTCGGCGAGTGGCTGGGCGACGAGGCGCGCGGCGTGATCGACTTCCGCAAGCACGTGGCCTGGTACACCAAGGGCTTCTCGGTCGGCTCCGAGCTGCGGGTGCGGCTGGCCGGCTCCTCCTCGTTGGCCGAACTGGCCGAAACCCTCGCCCAGGTGGAGCAGTCCCAGGGCTGGCCGGACGGTGCGGACGGCCCGCGCGGGCGGACCAGCGGCAACAACCGGGTGGTCCTGCCGGAGGGCTGGTTGGACGATCCGTACGACTGCGCCCGCCCGGGTGTTGACGCCGAATCGGACACCTCCGGCGGATGATCTGTACGACCTGGCGAAAATGACCCGTTCGGGTCGATGGCCACCCGGTCCCAGCCCTCTTGTCCATCCTGGACAAGAGGGCTCCTTTTCGGCGTCCGAACATCACGGAGCGGGCACGTTTCTGGACGCAGTGCGACGATCGGCGCAGGCGCTCTACGTTCGACCGCTGAGACGCTCTGGTGACGCTTGCCACACGCGGTGGGGGCTGACGGCCGGTCAGTGGACGAAATGGACAGGTCGGCTGTGAATCGCTTCCCGAAGTCGGTCGACCGGTGATCGGGCGATCCGGGTGCAGGAAATCAAGCCGGGGCAACGCCATGGACCCGCGGTCGCTACGGTGCGTCCGGATCGCACGATCTTCGCGGGTGCATGCCTTCAAGAGTTGAATGCTTGCTCGCGTCAGGCGGACGATTTCACCAACAGAGGTGAACGCCTTTATGTGCTTTCGATCTAGCGGGTTACCGCTGGGTACCAGCCTCGGGTGGCCTATTCAGGGCAGAGAAGTGCCTTCGAAATGGGTATGTTCTCCGGCGTCAGGGCAACCGCGTACGAGGAGACCGACCCGTGCCGTCCCAGCAGAAGTTTGTTTACTCCTTCACCGAAGGAAACAAGGACCTCAAGGATCTTCTTGGCGGCAAGGGCGCGAACCTGGCCGAGATGACCAACCTGGGCCTCCCCGTCCCTCCGGGGTTCACCATCACCACCGAGGCCTGCAAGGTCTTCCTGGAGACCGGCAGCGAGCCGTCCTCCCTGCACGAGGAGATCAGCGCCCACCTGGACGCCCTCGAGCAGGAGATGGGCAAGAAGCTCGGCCAGGCCGACAACCCCCTCCTGGTCTCGGTCCGCTCCGGCGCGAAGTTCTCCATGCCCGGCATGATGGACACCGTCCTCAACATCGGTCTCTCCGACGCCTCGGTGGTCGGCCTCGTCGCCCAGTCCGGCAACGAGCGCTTCGCCTGGGACTCCTACCGCCGCCTGGTCCAGATGTTCGGCAAGACCGTGCTGGGCGTCGACGGCGAGCTGTTCGAGGAGGCCCTGGACGAGGCCAAGCACGCCAAGGGCACCGTCAACGACCTGGACCTGGACGCCGCCGACCTCAAGACGCTGGTCGAGGTGTTCAAGGGCATCGTCGAGCGCGAGACCGGCCGGGCCTTCCCGCAGGACCCGCGCGAGCAGATGGACCTCGCCATCCACGCCGTCTTCCACTCCTGGAACGGCGACCGCGCCCGGCTGTACCGCCGCCAGGAGCGCATCCCGAACGACCTGGGCACCGCGGTCAACGTCTGCAGCATGGTCTTCGGCAACCTCGGCGAGGACTCCGGCACCGGCGTCGCCTTCACCCGCGACCCCTCCACCGGCACCCAGGGCGTCTACGGCGACTACCTGTCCAACGCCCAGGGCGAGGACGTCGTCGCCGGCATCCGCAACACGCTGCAGCTGTCCGAGCTGGAGAAGCTCGACAAGAAGTCGTACGACGAGCTGATGGCGATCATGCAGACGCTCGAGAACCACTACCGCGACCTCTGCGACATCGAGTTCACCATCGAGCGCGGCAAGCTCTGGATGCTCCAGACCCGGGTCGGCAAGCGCACCGCCGCGGCCGCCTTCCGGATCGCCGTCCAGCTGGTCGACCAGGGCCTGATCGACCTGGACGAGGCCCTGATGCGGGTCACCGGCGGCCAGCTCTCGCAGCTGATGTTCCCGCGCTTCGCCCCCGACTCCGAGTCGAAGCAGATCGCCAGGGGCCTCGCGGCCTCGCCCGGCGCCGCGATCGGCAAGATCGTCTTCGACTCCTACACCGCGGTGAAGTGGTCGCGCTCCGGCGAGAAGGTCATCCTGGTCCGCCGCGAGACCAACCCGGACGACCTGGACGGCATGATCGCCGCCGAGGGCATCCTCACCTCGCGCGGCGGCAAGACCTCGCACGCCGCCGTCGTCGCCCGCGGCATGGGCAAGACCTGCGTCTGCGGCGCCGAGGAGCTGGAGGTCGACACCAAGCGCCGCCGGATGACCACCGCCGACGGCCTGGTGCTGGAGGAGGGCGACGTCGTCTCGATCGACGGCGCGACCGGCAAGGTCTACCTCGGCGAGGTGCCCGTGCTCCCCTCCGCGGTGGTGGAGTACTTCGAGGGCACCCTGCACGCCGGCGCCGACGTCCAGGGCGGCCTCGTCCAGGCCGTGCACCGGCTGATGTCCCACGCCGACGGCCGCCGCCGCCTCGCGGTGCGCGCCAACGCCGACAACGCCGAGGACGGCGGGCGCGCCCGCCGCTACGGCGCCCAGGGCATCGGCCTGTGCCGCACCGAGCACATGTTCCTCGGCGAGGAGCGCCGCAAGGAGGTCGAGCACCTGATCCTGGCGGACAACGACAAGGACCGCGAGCTCGCCCTCTCCACCCTGCTGCCGCTGCAGAAGGGCGACTTCCTGGAGCTCTTCCAGGCGATGGACGGCCTGCCGGTCACCGTCCGGCTGCTCGACCCGCCGCTGCACGAGTTCCTGCCGGACATCACCGAGCTGTCGGTGCGCGTCGCCCTCGCCGAGGCCCGCAAGGACCCGAACGAGAACGACCTGCGCCTGCTCCAGGCGGTGCACAAGCTGCACGAGCAGAACCCGATGCTCGGCCTGCGCGGCGTCCGCCTCGGCCTGGTCATCCCCGGCCTGTTCGGCATGCAGGTCCGGGCCATCGCCGAGGCCGCCGCCGAGCGCCGGCTGGCCGGCGGGGACCCGCGCCCCGAGGTGATGATCCCGCTGGTCGGCACCGTCCAGGAGCTGGAGCTGGTCCGCGACGAGTGCGAGCGGGTGCTCGCCGAGGTCGCCCGGACCACCGGCGTCAAGCTGGACATCAAGCTCGGCACCATGATCGAGCTGCCGCGCGCCGCGGTGACCGCCGGGCAGATCGCCGAGGCCGCCGAGTTCTTCTCCTTCGGCACCAATGACCTGACCCAGACGGTCTGGGGCTTCTCCCGGGACGACGTGGAGGCCTCGTTCTTCACCGCCTACCTGGAGAAGGGCATCTTCGGGGTCTCCCCGTTCGAGACCATCGACCGCGACGGCGTCGGCTCGCTGGTCAAGCACGCCGTCGAGGCCGGCCGGGCCACCCGCCCCGACCTCAAGCTCGGCGTCTGCGGCGAGCACGGCGGCGACCCGGACTCGGTCCACTTCTTCCACGAGGTGGGGCTGGACTACGTCTCCTGCTCCCCCTTCCGGATCCCGGTGGCGCGCCTGGAGGCAGGCCGCGCCGCCATCGAGACGGCGGGCAGCGACTCGCGCTGAGGAGGGTAGGCATCCCCACCTCACGCGCGGGCACGACTGACCGCTTCCCCTCCCGTCGGGAGGGCGTACACCGGAGCTCGGCGCAGGAGAACCGGCGTACGTGACACGGCCGGGCGGGAACGGACAACGGCGTCCGTTCCCGCCCGGCCGTACGTCCGCGTACGGGCCGGCGCACCGGCCGGTGTGGCGGCGGCCACGTGTGTACCTGGCCCGGCCCGGCCCGGCCGCCTGCCAAGCTGGACCGCATGACCAACCGCAGAAACCCGCTCGTCGCCGTGGCCGTGCTGATCCTGGCGGTCCTGGCCGGGGCCGGGTACCTCCTCGCCAACCAGGGGAGCGGCCACCCCAAGGCCGCCGCGAGCGCGGCCGCCGGTGCCACGACGTCCGGGTCCACGGCGCCCAAGCCCTCGGCGCCCAAGCCGAGCCCGCCCGCCGGGGGCGCCGGCACCACCCCCGCCGCGGCCGGCACCTGGGTCCCGACCGACCCGGCCATGGCCGACGTCTGCCGCACCAAGCTCCCCAGCCAGGCCCAGGACACCCTCGGCCTGATCGCCAAGGGCGGCCCCTACCCGTACAACCGCGACGGCATCGTCTTCGAGAACCGCGAGAGCCGCCTCCCCAAGAAGTCCGGCGGCTACTACCACGAGTACACCGTCGTCACCCCCGGCTCCAACGACCGCGGCACCCGCCGCGTGGTGACCGGCGACTCCGGCGAGCAGTACTGGTCCGCCGACCACTACGCCACCTTCCAGGAGATCGACTCCCGCTGCTGAGCGGGGCCTGGGCAGCCCTCGCCGCGCCCCTCACCGGGCCCGGCGCCAGGTGACGCGGGGGTGGGGGGCGTGCGGGCCGGTGGTGACCAGGGCGGTGAGCTCGTGGAGCACCGGGGCCGGGTCGCGGCGGAGCTGGACCGGG
This sequence comes from Kitasatospora sp. NPDC058184, assembly GCF_042883725.1. Lineage (NCBI taxonomy): Bacteria > Bacillati > Actinomycetota > Actinomycetes > Kitasatosporales > Streptomycetaceae > Kitasatospora > Kitasatospora sp. NPDC058184. The sequence continues at coordinate 70,284 of NZ_JBHVVE010000013.1, read as the reverse complement.
GTGGTGCGGACCACCGGGAGGCCGGCGGCGGTGAGGCGGTTGGCGCGGGCGAGGCCCCGTTCGTGCTCGGCGGGGCGCAGGTGCCAGGCGCGGGAGTCGATCTCCAGGGCCACGCAGGCGTGCGGCCAGTAGGCGTCCGGGACGGCGAGGAAGCGGCCGTCCAGGAAGAGCACCGGGTTCCACAGCGGCTCCGGCAGCCCCGCGTGTGCCAGCAGCTCGCGGGCCTCGCCCTCCACCACCGACCGCACCCCGACCGTCAGGTCCTCCACCACCCTGGCCACCTGGGGCAGTCCGAGCGCACCCGGGCGGGACAGCAACTGGTCGAGCAGCTCGCCGAGTTCGCAGTGCCGCCGCTGGACGGCCTCCGCGCACAGCGCCCGGAACCGGCGCTGCCCGGTCTCCCCCGGCGCGAGGTCGGCCAGCGCCCGGGCGACGGTGGTGCTCCACAGCCCGTCGTCCCGCTCGAAGCCGCCCGGCATCGCCCCGGAGGCCCGGTGGATCCGGACGAACTCCCTGTCCCCGACCCGCCGTTGAGTCGGGATCAGGATGTCCACGGCGTTCAGGTCGGACGGGTGCCCGGCGCTCGGCAGCCCGGCCTCGGCCAGCACCGCGAAGCCGGTCAGCAGCACCTCCCCGGCCCGCGGGTCGCGGCCCTTCGGCGTCGCGTACGCCAGCGCGGCCCGCAGCTTCTGGTGGAACGTCAACCGGCCGCTCTGGAGGCAGATCACCCGGGGCAGGACCTGTTGCCAGGGCCCGCCCGGCCGCAGCCGGTGGGCGATGGTGCCGGAGGGCACCCCGAGCCGGCGCAGCTGCGCCCGGGTGGCGATGTGCTGCTGGTCGGCGCCGAGCAGGGCGACCGGGTCGAGGGGGTTCGCGCGGGTCATGCCCCGGTGCCTGCCCGCCGGAATCGGAGGTATGCGAAACATCCCCCGTCGGTGGGGACGCCGGCCACGGGTGTTGACGGGACGGCGGTCAACCCGCTGAGCTGGAGGGCATATGACCATTCCATCCACGCACACCGGCCCCGCGCTGGACTCCCTCAACGGCCTCTCCGTGGGCGACGCCCTCGGCGCCCAGATGTTCGTCCCCGAGACCGCCCGGGCCCACCTCGCCGCCCGCACCGAACCGCCCGGTCCCTGGCCCTGGACCGACGACACCGAGATGGCCTGCTCGGTCCACGCCGCCCACACCGAGCGCGGCGCGATCGACACCTTCGACCTCACCCACGCCTTCGCCCTCCGCCACGACTTCGACCGCGGGTACGGCCCGGCCGCCAACCGGCTGCTCCGGCTGGTCCGCGAGGGCGGCGACGCCCGTCGGCTGGCCGCCGAACTCTTCGACGGCCAGGGCTCGTACGGCAACGGCGCCGCGATGCGGGTCGCCCCGCTGGGGGCCGCGTACGCCGAGGACCCGGCCGCCGTCGTCCGGCCCGCCGCCGACACCGCCGTCATCACCCACACCCACCCGCAGGCCGTGGACGGCGCGATCGCGGTCGCGGTGGCGGCCGCGTACGCGGTGCGGGCGCGGGCGGAGGCCATGACGCCGGAGGCCTTCCTGGCGGCGGTCGCCGACCTCACCCCGAACGGGGCGGTCAGGGACGGCCTGGAGGAGGCCCGCGGGCTGCTCGCCCGGCCGGACTTCCGGCTCGCCGCGCAGGTGCTCGGCAACGGCAGCCGGACCTCCGCGGCCGACACCGTCCCGTACGCCCTGTGGTGCGCCGCCCGGAACCTGGCCGACTACCGCACCGCCGTGTGGGAGGCGGTCGCGGCCGGCGGCGACATGGACACCGTCGCCGCCATCACCGGGGGAGTGGTGGCGGCGCACACCGGCACCGGAGGCATCCCGCGGGCCTGGCTGGCCGCCCGGGAGCCGCTGCCCGCGTGGGCGTTCCCGGAGCCGGGCGGCGTCCGCGCGGCCGGGGAGCCGCACCTGACGCCGATCCGCCTGCCCCGCCCGCACCCGGTGCCGGACCTGCTCTGGTCGGACGCCGACTGGGAGCGGATCAGGCGCGGCCTGCGGGCCCGGGACGTGGACGAGCGCTGGGTGTCAGTGGTCTCCGAGGGCGTGCTGCACCTGCACCGCAGTGTGGGCGGCGCGGAGGTCTACCGGGTCCGGGTAGCCCGGGTGCGGGGCGGCTGGCGGCCGGTGGAGGCGCTGGTCGAGGCGCACCCGGGACGCCACCGGGCCTGGGACGACCGCACGACCCTGCCGGCCGTCCTGGGCTTGGCGCGCCTCGGCTACGAGCCGCTCCGGGCCGGCCTCAGACCGTGATCATCAGCTGCCCGGCGCCGCTGCCGCCCTGTCTAAGGCACTCCTGGTTGATCGCCGGATCCGGGGCGCTCGGCGAGGTGGCGGCGGCGATCCGCAGCTCGATGATGTCCCGGACGGCCGGCCACTCGTCGTCGAGGATCGAGTAGAACGCGGTGGAGCGCACCACCCCGTCCAGCCCGCGCGAGTGCGCCCGGCGGACGCCCTCGGAGGTCGCGCCGAGCCGCTCGATGGCGGCGCGCGAGCGCATGTTGCGGGCGTCCGCGCGCATCGAGATCCGCTGCACGCCCCAGGTCTCGAAGGCGTGGCGCAGCATCAGCAGCTTGGCCTCGGTGTTGATGCCGGTGCCCTGGGCGCGCGGCGAGAGCCAGCTGTTGCCGATCTCGGCCGCGTCCGGGACGGCCGTGGCCGGATCGCCGAACGGGACGCCGGGCACGGGCGGCCACACCATCGGGCCCTGCCAGTAGTCGAGTTCCAGGAAGCGGGTGGAGCCGACGACCCGGCCGTCGGCGACGTTCACCGTCGCGAACGGCAGCGACCGTCCCGCGGCCTGGTCGGCGAGCGCCCGCGCGACGTAGTCGCGGGCGGCTTCCAGGCCGTGCGGGACGGGGGTGAAGGCGTAGGTCGTACGGTCCTCGGCGCCGGCCTCGGCGATGGCCTCGGCATGGTGCGCGGCGAGGGGCTCCAGCCGCACGGTGCGGCCGGTGAGGGTGACAGGTACGGGCACGGAACCTTCTGTCCTTCATCGGTCGGAGGGAGCCTCCCGGGCCGGGGTACGGCACGGGGTGCGCTGGACATGGGTACGCCTGGGCCCGGGTCCGTCCGCCGGGTACCCGCGCACGCCGGAGGTCCGGTCGAACGGGGTGGGGGCGGCGGCCCGGAGCGGGCGGCGCGGGGGTGCCGGAACGGACACGGGTCCTCGGACCGGTCCGGCGGGAACAGCGAGGGGACAGTGTGCGTCCGCGAAATGGCCGAAGAGGAGACGAGAGCGCGAAGGGAAGCGGGCGGCCAGGTGAAGGCAAGATGCGTCGTGGGGGCTGGCCGAGCAGCGGACCGGGACGTGGCCGACGGCGTTACGGACGACGTGGCGACGACGCGACGATGCGAGGCAGCGAGAGGACGATACCCGCCAGAAGGCGGTGCGTCACTTCGCGGCACGCGAATGGCCGCGCGGGCCGTTCCGGGGCCCCGCGGACGGGCCTCCCGCGGGGGCGCTACCAGGGCCGTGACCAGGGGCTCTTCGGTCGGGTGCGATCATGGTCCGGAGCGGTCGGCCGAGGCCGTCGGGCGCGCCCCCCGGGGAGCCGTCGGACGGGTACCGGAGCGGCCGTGGAGCGGCTCCGGAACGGCCCCGGCGCGGCCCCGTGGACGTGTCCGTCCGCGGGGCGGGGGCGGGGCGGGGCCGGGGCGGGAATTCCGGCGGCGCCCGGCACGCTGCAGAGGACGAGAAGCCGGTCGACCGGAACGAGCAGGGAACGGGGTTGGGTGCGCGGTGCGTGACTTCCAGGCGTTGTACGAGCTGGATCAGCAGGGCGTGGCCGCCGTCGCCGCGGCCAACGAGCAGTTGCGCGACACCGGTGCCGGCCTCGTGCTGCTGCAGCACTACGAGGGCTTCATGGACGCCGGGGAGGCCGGCGGCCAGGTGGTGGCCCACCTGCTGGAGACGGGCTCGCCGCAGGTCGTGGCCCGCTTCGACCACGACCGTCTGGTGGACTACCGGGCCCGCCGCCCGGCGATGGTCTTCGACCACGACCACTGGACGTCCTACGACCCCCCGGAGATCCTGCTCCAGCTCGTCCACGACGCCGCCGGCGCGCCGTTCCTGCTGCTCAGCGGCCCCGAGCCGGACGTCGAGTGGGAGCGCTTCGCGCGGGCCGTCCGCGAGCTGGTGGAGCGCTTCGAGGTCCGGCTCTCGATCGACTTCCACGGCATCCCGATGGGCGTGCCGCACACCCGCCCGGTCGGCATGACGCCGCACGGCAACCGGCTGGACCTCGCCCCGGGCTACCCGCAGTGGTTCGAGCAGGCGCAGGTGCCGGGCAGCGCCCAGGCGCTGGTGGAGTACCGCCTGGCCGAGGCCGGGTGCGACGTCCTGGGCTTCGCCGTGCACGTCCCGCACTACGTGGCCCGCTCCGCCTACCCGGCGGCGGCCGTGCAGGTCCTGGAGGCGGTGCAGTCCGCCACCGGGCTGGTGCTGCCCGGCACCCGGCTGCGCGAGCAGGTCTCCGAGGTCTACGCCGACATCGAGGAGCAGCTGGCCCAGGGGGACGGCGAGTTGCGCTCGGCGATCCGCGGCATGGAGGGCCAGTACGACGCCGTGGCGGGCGCGGAGGGCCGGGAGAGCCTGCTGGCCGAGCCGGTGGACCTGCCCTCGGCGGACGAACTGGGGCGGCGCTTCGAGCAGTTCCTGGCCGAGCACGAGCGCGGCGCGGAGTAGTCGGCGCGGAGTAGTCGAGCGGAGCGGCCGACGCGCACGCGGTTTCGTGGTGCGCCGGCCGGAGAGGGCGCGCGGAAGCGGTCGGAAGCCGGTGCCCGGACGGCCCCGGGGTCGGTTTCCGGCCGGTTCGGGCCCGCCGTAAGGCGATTCGGCCGGGGCGGGAGTCATCGGCCGCGATCGTTCGTTGGCCCCTGATGTGCCCGGGGGACGGGCCGCCGCAAGGAGCCGACCGTGACCCGTATCCCCGGGGGGAGACCATGCCGAGGACCGTTCGCCCGACCATCGCCCTGACCGTCGGACTGGCCGCAGCGCTGCTGGCCGGCTGCACCGACAACACCGCTTCGGACAGCGGGGCCGGCGGCGCCGCGGGCACGGCGTCCGACCGCGCGCGGGCCGGCGCGGCCGCGTCGCCGACCGCCGCCCCGCCGCCCACCGGCCCGTACGTCGCGCTCGGCGACTCGTACACCGCGGGGATGAAGATCTCCCCGCAGGTCGGCGAGCCGGGCGCCTGCTACCGCTCCGGGGCCAACTACCCGTCCCTGGTGGCGAAGGGGCTCTCGCTCGCCGCCGACCAGTTCAAGGACGTCAGCTGCAGCGGCGCCCGCACCGGGGACCTGACCGGCCCGCAGAAGGTCGCCGACGGCACCAACCCGGCCCAGCTGGACGCGCTCACCGCGGACACCCGGCTGGTCACCCTGGGGATCGGCGGCAACGACGCCGGCTTCATCGAGGTCGTGACGGAGTGCGCCAAGGCCAACCTGGTGGACATCGTCAAGGGCGTGATCAGCGACAGCGCGGACCGGATCAGCGACTCGCCCTGCCGCGACCACTACGCCGCCGGCAGCGGCACCGACGAGGTCCAGCGCAAGGTGGACGCGGCCGGCGACCGGATCGGCCAGGTGCTCCAGGACGTCAAGAAGCGCTCCCCGAAGGCCAAGGTGTACGTGATCGGCTACCCGGGGCTGCTCCCGGCCGACCCGGCGAGCTGCCTGCCGGTGCTGGGCAACGCGGTGGCCGCCTCCGACCTCGCCTTCCTGGTGGAGAAGCAGCAGCAGCTCAACGGCATGCTCAAGAAGCGCGCGGACGCGGCCGGCGCGGTGTTCGTCGACCTCGCCGGGCCCTCGGCCGGGCACGACATGTGCGCGGGGGAGGACAAGCGCTGGGTGGAGCCGCCGCTCCCGGCCCAGGGGTCGGCGCCGATCCACCCCAACGCCAAGGGGCAGGAGGCGATGTCCGGGGTGGTCCTGAAGGCGATCAAGGGCTGAGGACGCCCGCGCCGGGGCGCGGGATGGAGGGGACGCGAGGGGTGCGCGGGCCGGGTGGGGCGGACCCACCGGGGCGGGCACCCGCGCGCCGCGCACCGTTCACGCCCCGGCCCGCACCCCTTCGTGCGCGGCACACCCCGCGTGTCGGGGGCGCGGCGTACGGTGAAGGACATATGGACGACACCACGCACCGCCTCGCCGCCCCGATCACGTACGACCACGCCGCCGAGGCCCGCTGGGTCCCCGAACCCGACAAGCGCCCGGGCCGTACGGCCTTCCAGCGGGACCGCGCCCGGGTGCTGCACTCGGCGGCGCTGCGCCGGCTGGCCGGCACCACCCAGGTGGTCGCCCCGATGCGCAGCGACTTCCCGCGCACCCGCCTCACCCACTCCCTCGAATGCGCCCAGGTCGGGCGGGAGTTGGGCGCCGCCCTGGGCTGTGACCCGGATCTCGTGGAGACCGCCTGCCTGGCCCACGACATCGGCCACCCGCCGTTCGGCCACACCGGCGAGGAGGCCCTCGACCAGGCCGCCGAGGCCTGCGGCGGCTTCGAGGGCAACGCCCAGTCGCTGCGCATCCTGACCCGGCTCGAACCCAAGCGCTTCGCGCCCGAGGGGGAGCAGCCGGCCGTCCGGCTCGCCCCCTGGCCGGGCCGCAGCGTCGGCCTCAACCTGAGCCGGGCCGCGCTCGACGCCGCCGGCAAGTACCCGTGGACCAAGGGCGCCCACCCCACCGACCCGGCCTCCTCCAAGTACGGCGTCTACGCCGACGACCTGCCGGTCTTCCGCTGGCTGCGGGCCGGCTCCCCGGCCGGGCGCAAGTGCTTCGAGGCCACCGTGATGGACTGGTCCGACGACGTGGCCTACTCCACCCACGACGTCGAGGACGGCCTCCAGGCCGGCCACATCGACCCGGCCGTGCTGCGCGCCCCCGGCGAGCGGGCCGAACTCTTCAAGGTCGCCGAGCGCTACGCCCCGGACGCCGAGCCGGAGGAGCTGGCCGCCGCTCTGGACCGGCTGCTCGCCCAGGAGTGGTGGCCCCGCTCCTACGACGGCACCGCCCGGGCCCGGGCCGGGCTCAAGGACCTCACCAGCCAGCTGATCGGCCGCTTCTGCCTGGCCGCCGAGCAGGCCACCCGCGCCCGCTACGGCCCCGGCCGGCTCACCCGCTACGCCGCCGAGCTGGTGGTGCCGAGGGACGTCCGGCTGGAGTGCGCGGTGCTCAAGGCGGTCGCCGTCCGCTTCGTGATGCAGCGCGACGAGCAGGCCCAGCTGCGGGCCCGGCAGCGGATCGTGATCGCCGAGCTGGCGTACGTCCTCACCCAGCGCGCCCCCGATGGGCTGGACCCGGTGTTCGCCGCCATGTACCACGAGGCCGAGGACGACCGCGCCGCCCTGCGCACGGTCGTCGACCAGATCGCCACCCTCACGGACGCCTCCGCCCTGGCCCTGCACGCCAAACTCGTCGGCGCCGCCTGGGCGTAGCCGCCGGGCGCGGCCGCGACGGCTCCGGTGCGGCCGTGCCCCGACCGGGGCCGAGCCCTCGGCGCGGCCGGAATGCCCCGCCGCCCCAGTAGACTTCCGGGGTGGCCGGGCGGATCAGGGACGAAGACGTACAGGCGGTGCGCAGCGCACTGCCGATCGACGCGGTGGTCGGCGACTACGTACAGCTGACCAACGGTGGCGGTGGCGAGTACAAGGGCGTCTGCCCCTTCCACGACGAGAAGTCCGCCTCCTTCTACGTGAACCCCGCCAAGGGCGTCTTCCACTGCTTCGGCTGCCAGGAGAACGGCGACACCATCGCCTTCCTGATGAAGATCGAGCACTTCACCTTCGCCGAGGCCGTCGAGCGGATGGCCGCCCAGGCCGGCATCACCCTGCGCTACGAGGAGGGCGGCTACAGCCCCCGCCACCAGCAGGGCGAGCGCACCCGGCTGGTCGAGGCGCACAAGGTGGCCGCCGCCTGGTACCAGGAGCAGCTGGCCTCGCCGGAGGCGGAGATCGGCCGCCGCTTCCTGGCCGAGCGCGGCTTCGACGAGGAGGCCGCCAAGACCTTCGGCGTCGGCTACGCCCCCGCGGGCTGGGAGCACCTGGTCCGCTACCTGCGCGGCAAGGGCTTCACCGACAAGGAGATCCTGCTCGGCGGCCTCGCCTCGCAGGGCCAGCGCGGCGGCCTGATCGACCGCTTCCGGGGCCGGCTGGTCTGGCCGATCCGGGACATCGCGGGCGAGGTGGTCGGCTTCGGCGCCCGCCGCCTGCGCGAGGACGACAACGGCCCGAAGTACCTCAACACCCCCGAGACGCCGATCTACAAGAAGTCCCACGTGCTGTACGGGATCGACCTGGCGAAGAAGGAGATCGCCAAGTCGGGCCGCGCGGTGGTGGTCGAGGGCTACACCGACGTGATGGCCTGCCACCTGGCCGGGGTCACCTCGGCGGTGGCCACCTGCGGCACCGCCTTCGCCGAGGACCACATCAAGATCATCCGCCGGCTGCTGATGGACACCTCGCAGTACCGGGGCGAGACCGTCTTCACCTTCGACGGTGACGCGGCCGGGCAGAAGGCCGCCCTGCGCGCCTTCGAGGACGACCAGAAGTTCGCCGCCAAGACCTCCATCGCGGTCAGCCCGGGCGGCATGGACCCGTGCGACCTGCGCCTGGCCCAGGGCGACGAGGCGGTCAAGCACCTGATCGACAACCCGGTCCCGCTGTTCGAGTTCGCGCTGACCTCGGCCGTCGCCCGGCACCGGGTGGACACCCCGGAGGGGCGCTCGGCGGCGCTGGAGGAGGCGGCCCCGATCGTCGCCAAGATCAAGGACCGCTCGATCCAGCACGAGTACGCCGTCCGCCTGGCCGGCATGCTCGGCATCCTGGACGAGCAGTTCGTCGTCCGCCGGATCTCCCAGCTGGCCCGCTGGGACCGCGAGCGCCAGCAGAACCCGCGCGGCGCGGCCGCCCAGCGCCGCCCCGAGCCGGCCCAGCCGCAGCGCGCCGCGCAGCCCGCCTACCGGCTCAACCCGCGCGACCCGGCCCAGTTCGTCGAGCGGGAGCTGCTCAAGCTGGCGCTCCAGCACCCGGACCTGGTCAGCCCGGCCTTCGACCACTACGGCGAGGACGAGTTCCCGACCCCGCCGTACACCGCCGTCCGGCAGGCCGTCGCCAAGGCCGGCGGCGCCGCGTACGGGGCGACCCTGCCCGACTTCACCAGCGCGGTGCGCGAGGCGGCCCCGGACGACCAGGTGCGCTCGCTGGTCACCGAGCTGACCGTCGAGCCGGTCCGCTCGCGCCGCAAGGCGGACGCGATCTACGCGGGGGAGTTCCTGGTCAAGCTGCGCCTGCTGGCGGTGGACCGGCGGATCACCGAGGTCCGCGGCTACCTCCAGCGGCTCGGCCCCCGGGCCGAGGCCGAGCAGCTGCACGCGGTGCAGACCGAGCTGTGGCAGCTCCAGCAGTACGGGCAGCAGCTGCGCAGCCAGGGCGCGGCGGCGCTGTAGCGCGCCCCGCGGCACCCGCCGCCCGGACGCGGTGTCCGGACCCGGCGCCCGAACCCGCGCGCAGAAAGTCGGCGCACGAGTCTCGGCCACGGAGCGTGGCGTACCGCACACTGGAGGGCGTCCCACCTCCGTACTGCGCGGGTCCGCCAGAGTCGCGCCCGCCCCGAGGGGATGCCCGTGGAGCAAGGCGTCGTCGCAGCGACCACCACCAGTACGAGAGCGAACCCCGCCGAACCGGACGGGGAGCAGGACACCCACCACGGCCGGGCCGGGGCGGTGCCCCCGGACGGTGCCCGGATCCCCGCCCAGGGCCTGCCGGAGGGCCATCCGGACAGCCCGGACCCCGAAGCCGGGTCCGGGGCGCGGGCCGACGCCGAGGACCCGGACGAGCGCCGCGGGCCCGGCGACGACACCGGGCCGTCCGCCGACCTGCTGCGCCAGTACCTGCGCGAGATCGGCCGGATCCGTCTGCTCACCGCCGAGGAGGAGGTCGAGCTGGCCCGCCGGGTGGAGGCCGGCGTCTTCGCCGAGGAGCGGCTGAACGGCGACCCGCCGCCGCCCGACCCGCTGGGCGGCGAGCTGGACACCCTGGTGGTGCGGGGCCGGATCGCCAAGCGCCGGCTGATCGAGGCGAACCTGCGACTGGTCGTCTCCGTCGCCAAGCGCTACGTCGGGCGCGGGCTGACCCTGCTGGACCTGGTCCAGGAGGGCAACCTGGGCCTGATCCGGGCGGTGGAGAAGTTCGACTACACCCGCGGTTTCAAGTTCTCCACGTACGCGACCTGGTGGATCCGGCAGGCGATGAGCCGGGCCCTGGCCGACCAGGCCCGGACGATCCGGGTGCCGGTGCACGTGGTCGAGCTGATCAACCGGGTGGTCCGGGCGAAGCGCGGCCTGCTCCAGGAACGCGGCCTGGAACCGACCGCGGCCGATATCGCCGCCGCCCTGGAGCTGACCGAGGAACGGGTGCGCGAGCTGCTCCGGCTGGCCCAGGAGCCGATCTCGCTGCACACCCCGGTCGGCGAGGAGGACGACGTCGCGCTCGGGGACCTGATCGAGGACGCCGACGCCGCCTCGCCCGCCGAGTCCGCGACCTTCCTGCTGCTGCGCCAGCACCTGGAGGCCGTCCTGGCCACCCTGGGGGATCGGGAGCGCCAGGTCGTCCAGCTCCGCTATGGGCTGGACGACGGCCGCCCGCGCACGCTGGAGGAGATCGGCGCGGTGTTCGGCGTGACGCGGGAGCGGATCCGCCAGATCGAGTCGAAGACCCTGGTCAAGCTCCGCGACCACGCCTGCGCCGAGCAGCTGCGCGGCTACCTCGACTGAGCCCGGACCCTAGAGCGGGGTCGGCGACGCGGCCGGCGCCGACGGGTCGGCCGGCGCGGGGTCGGCCGGTGCCGGGTCGGCCGGGGTGGCCGGGGCCGGGGTCGTGGACGCGCCCGCGCCGGTGCCCGGCGGGGGAGAGGCGGGCCCGATCGGGATCGGGGTGGAGGCCACCACCATGGCCAGGTCGGAGACGACCGCGGTGCAGTCGTGGCCGGCCGGCTGGTAGCCGCAGACCTGGAAGGTGACGGTCGGGTCCGCCGCGTCCAGCATCGCCGAGTAGTTGTCGTAGCCCCAGTGGATGAGCGCCGTCTCGCTCTCGCCGGTGCCGTCGGTGATCGTCGCGTAGTCCTTCGGCTGGCCCTCGGTGATGGCCGCCCAGGCGGCCCGGCAGGTCTGGCTGTACCGGAGGTAGACGACCACCTTGCCGACCACCTGGGTCTGCAGGGTCCGGGCGTCCTTGCCGCAGCCGGTGGTCTTCGGGTCCTTGTGCGCGCAGCCGACGGCCTGACAGGCCGGGGCGGTGGGCCCGGGCTTGGGAGCGGCGGAGGCACCGGTCGTCGCGGCGGGCCGGTCGGCCGCCGCGGCCTGCCCGTCGTGCCGGCTGATCCGCAGGCCCACCAGGACCAGCAGCAGCGCCAGCGCGGCCGCACCGGAGACCAGTGCCGCCGGGCGCCGCCACCAGACGGCGGGGGCGGGCCCGGCCACCGGCGCCTCCTCGACGGAGACGGGTTCCCGAACGGCCTCCTCGGCGGCGGGTTCCGCTACGGCGGGCTCCTCCACGGCGGGCTCCTCGGCGCCCGAGGGCCCGTCAGTGACGGCCTCCGGCCCGGCCACCGCCCGCCGCCACAGCGCCCGCAGCGCGGCCCCGTCGCACTCGACCGCCCCGGCCAGCGCGTCCAGCGCCTGCTCGGTGACGACCCGCTTGCCGTTGAGCCAGCGCTCCCAGGAGGCCCGGCTGTAGTGGGTGCGGGCGGCCAGTTCGGACAGCGACAGTCCGGCGGCGTCCTTGACGGCCCGGAGCTCCTCCGCCAGGCGTCTGGCGGGCTCGGGCAGCTCGTCGGGCAGCTGCTTCCAGGCGGAACCCACGGCGGCGCTCCAAACTCGAGAAACGGGGGGGCGGGGAACGGGGGAGCGGCAGGGTCCCGGTCCGGGCCGTTCGGCGTCTCCGCTTCTCCAACCTGATCGGCCTGGCGTCCCAAACCCCAGGTCATGGCGCTGAGACGGACGGAAGTGTCTCACAACCCCCGGAGACGCTCGAACATCCATGTGGTCATCGTGCAGAGTTCTCTGGCCGGTGCGGTCCACCCGTCGGTGGAACCGTTCGGACCCCGATCGATCACCCGTCGTCGGTCCGCACCCGCTCCCGGCCCCCACCGGTCCGGGGCAGCCTCGCGGGGGGAGGCTGCCCCGGGTCCGCCGGGATGCTCCGGCGGGGAGGGCGCTTCGCTGCGCCCTCCCCGCCGTGACGTTCTCCCGGTCGTACGACCGGCCGGATGCACGCCCGGCCGCGCGGACGGGGTCAGTGGTGGAAGCCCGGCCGGGGCGGCACCCCGAGCTCCCGGAGCGGGACGGGCTGGCGCCGCAGCTCCGGCAGCAGCCGGTCGAGGTCGGCCAGCAGCAGGTCGGCGAGGTCCCGGGAGAAGCCGTTGCGGCAGACCACCCGGAGCACCGACAGGTCCTCCCGGTTCGCCGGGAAGGTGTACGCGGGGACCTGCCAGCCGCGCTCGCGCAGCCGCCGTGAGACGTCGAACACGTCGAACGGGACGTCCCCCTCGGTGGTGAGGGCGAACACCGGGACCTGGTCGCCCCGGGTCAGCAGCCGGAAGCCGTCCAGCTTCCCGATCCGCCCGGCCAGGTAGGTGGCGACCTCGCGGCAGGCGCCCTGGACGGCCCGGAAGCCCTCCCGGCCGAGCCGCAGGAAGACGTAGTACTGGGCCACCACCTCGGCGCCGGGCCGGGAGAAGTTGAGGGCGAAGGTCGGCATCTCGCCGCCCAGGTAGTTGACCCGGAAGACCAGCTCCTCCGGCAGCGCCGCCCGGTCGCGCCAGAGCGCCCAGCCCACGCCGGGGTACACCAGGCCGTACTTGTGGCCGGAGGTGTTGATCGAGGCCACCCGGGGCAGCCGGAAGTCCCAGAGCAGCTCCGGGTCGAGGAAGGGCGCCACCATGGCGCCGGAGGCGCCGTCCACGTGCACCGGGACGTCGGTGCCGGTGCGCTCCTGGTAGGCGTCCAGGGCCGCGCAGATCTCCGCGACCGGCTCGTACGAGCCGTCGAAGGTGGAGCCGAGCACGCCGACCACCCCGATGGTGTCCTCGTCGCACAGGGCGACCGCCCGCTCGGCGTCCAGGTGGAAGCGGGTGCCCTCCATCGGCGCGGTGCGCGCCTCGATCTCCCAGAAGTTGCAGAACTTCTCCCAGCACACCTGCACGTTGACGCCCATCACCAGGTTGGGCCGGGCCCCGGCGGCGTAGCGGTCGGCGTTGCGGTGCATCCAGCGGCGCTTGAGCGCCATGCCGGCCAGCATGCAGGCCTCGCTGGAGCCGGTGGTGGAGCAGCCGACCGCGCCGTCCGGGTCGGGGGCGTGCCAGAGGTCGGCGAGGATCGCCACGCAGCGCCGCTCCAGTTCGGCGGTCTGCGGGTACTCGTCCTTGTCGATCATGTTCTTGTCGAGGCACTCGGTCATCAGCCGGGTGGCCTGGGCCTCCATCGAGGTGGTGACGAAGGTCGCCAGGTTGAGCTTGGCGTTGCCGTCCAGCATCAGCTCGTCGTGGATCAGCTGGTACGCGGTCTCGGCCGCGACCGGGACCTCGCCGAGCCGGTGCAGCGGCGGGGCCAGCTTCATCGCGCCCAGCGGGTCGGCGATGGTCGGGTACGGGCCGATGCTCAGCCGGCGGTCGCCGCCGGCCCCCTTGTGCAGCGCCATGGCGTCCTGCCGTCCTTCGGGTCGGTGGCCGTGTCCCGTCCCACGCTGCCACCGGGTGCCGGGCGACGCATCCGCGCGGTCCGCCGCCCCCGCTCCGGGGTCAGGCCGCCGCCTCCGGGTGGACCTGGTCGCGGGCGGCCCGGTACTGCTGACGCACCGCCGAGCCGATCGCCAGGTCCTGCTCCCCGTCGGGCTCGACGGTCTCGGCGTCCGGCAGCTCCCACTCCGGGGGCTGCGGGGTGCCGGCCAGCGCCCAGGCGGCCTGCCGGGCGGCCCCGCGGGCGGCGTGCGCGCCGGGCGGCGGCACCACGACCGGGACGCCGAACAGCATCGGGGCGATGTGCCGGACGGCGGGCAGCCGCCCGGCCGTGCCGAGCAGGAACACCCGCTTCACCGGGACGCCCCGGGCGCGCAGCACGTCGAGGGCGTCGGCGATGTTGCAGAGCATGCCCTCGACGGCGGCCCGGGCCAGGTGCTGAGGGGTCATCGCCTCGGCCCGCAGGCCGGTCAGGGTGCCGGCCGCGTGCGGCAGCGCGGGGGTGCGCTCGCCGTCCAGGTACGGCAGCAGCACCAGGCCGTAGGCGCCGGGGGAGGAGTGCAGGGCGAGGTCGCTCAGGCCCTCCAGGTCCCGGCCGAGCAGGGCGGCCGTGGAGCGCAGCACCTGGGCGGCGTTGAGGGTGGCGACCATCGGCAGGTGCCGGCCGCTGGCGTCGGCGAAGGAGGAGACCAGGCCGGACGCGTCGACCACGGCCTCCTCGTGCACCGCGAAGATCGTCCCGGCGCTGCCGAGCGAGACCACCGCGTCGCCCGGGCCGAGGCCCAGGCCCAGCGCGGCGGCCATGTTGTCCCCGGTGCCGGCCGAGATCAGCAGGCCCTCGGGGGTGTGCCCGGCGGGCTCGGCCGGGGGCAGGACGTCGGGCAGTCTGAGCTCGTGGCCGAGCGCCAGCTCCACCAGGTCCTGCCGGTACTCGCCGGTGATCGGCGACCAGTAGCCGGTGCCGGAGGCGTCGCCGCGGTCGGTGGTGCGGCGCTTGGGGTGGCCGAGCAGCTGCCAGACCAACCAGTCGTGCGGCAGCAGCACCTCGGCGACCCGGCGGGCGTTGGCGGGCTCGAACTCGGCCAGCCAGCGCAGCTTGGCGACGGTGTACGTGGGGGCCGGCACGGAGCCGATCGCGGCCGTCCAGGCGGCCGGGCCGCCGAGGGCGTCCAGCAGTTTGGCGGCGGCGCCGCTGGAGCGCGGGTCGTTCCAGAGGATCGCCGGGCGGACCAGCACCCCGCCCGCGTCGAGGCCGATCATCCCGTGCTGCTGGGCGCTGACCCCGATCGCCCGGACGCTCTCCAGCAGGCCGCCGGTCGCGGCGTCGCCGAGCGAGTGCAGCCAGACCTGGGGGTCGGCCTCGCCCGGGCGCAGGTCCTGGTCCTCGGGGACGGGGTGCGGCGCCTTGCCGGAGCGCAGGACGGCGCCGGTGTCGGCGTCGCACGCGACGATCCTGGTGCGGTTGGTCGAGCTGTCTATCCCCGCGACGATGGCCATGCCGAGATCATGCCTCAGCCCGGCCCCGGACGCGTCCGGGCCGGGCGGCCTGTTGCGGGTTCGCGACCCCGGGTCGGGGTCCGCTTCGCCCAGCTGTCACCGTCCCGTCACGGACGGCGGGTACCCGGTCCGACCGCCCCGGGTGAGGCGGTCGGGCCGGGCCCGGCGCTCACGGCCGGAAGGTTCCCCAGCCGTCGTCCTCCGCCCTGGTGCGGTTGAAGTACGGCACCCGGTCGGTGACGGCGTTCGGCAGCCGGTCGCCGACCCGGCCGGCGACCGCGTCGGCCGCCTTCCCGGCCACCGCACCGGCCTGCTGCCGGGCCCGGTCGGTCGCGTTCTGGACCGTGGGGTTCCGGGCGATCTCCCGGGTGACCTTGGCGATCTGTTCGTAGCGCTGGCGCCCGGCTCGCGAGCCCAGGACGTAGCCGGCCGCGAAACCCACGGCCAACGACAGCTTCCACATGGTCGGATCCACCCTCTCCTGGCGGCCTCTGCCGCATTGCCCTACCCGTACGTCGGGACGGCGAACCGTCCGCGCCCCAGCATCCCCGGCCCCGTCGCCGGGCGCGCGCGGGGCACGCCGGGCGGCGATCCGGGGGCGATCCGGGAAAGCGATTGGCGGACCACCCCCCCGAGTGCGCTAATGTATGTCCCGCAGCGAGCGCCGAGGAGCCCGGGAGACCGGGGGCCGAGGCGGGAGCCGATCCCCCATAGCTCAATTGGCAGAGCAGCCGACTGTTAATCGGCAGGTTATTGGTTCGAGTCCAATTGGGGGAGCTCGGGAGAAGGCCCTCCGGGGTCCTGTTCCCGTCCGTGGTACGGAAGTTGGGTACCGCGATCCCGCATAGCTCAATTGGCAGAGCAGCCGACTGTTAATCGGCAGGTTATTGGTTCGAGTCCAATTGCGGGAGCTGCACCGGGCCTGCCCGGTGACTGCTCAGAGCGAAGGCCCCTCGGTCGACCGGGGGGCCTTCGTGTTGTCCCCGGCCGGCTCCGCGGCGTGACGTGCGCGACACCGCCCGCGGGCCCGGGGGCGGCTCCCGGGTCAGGCGGTCGCCTTCCGGTAGAGCTCGGCGACCCGCTGGTCGAAGGTGACGCTGTACGAGGTGCCGGGGGTCTCCCCGCCCTCCTGGTAGCCGCCGATCACGCCGACCACCGCGCCGTTCGAGGTGACCCACGGGCTGCCGCTGGTGCCGTCGGTGTAGCCGCCGCAGTCGAAGCGCTCCTGGGTGGCGCTCTGCGAGCTGGTGCGGACGGCGCAGGTGATCGGCTCGTCGCTCTCGTTCGGGTAGCCGGTGACCGAGACGGACAGCCCGAAGCCCTGGCCGGTGCCGACCGGGTTGCCGCCGACCGCCTCCTCGACCTGCCGGCCGTCGACCGGGCCCACCGTGACGAAGGCCACGTCGTACTCGGGGTCGTCGCCGGCCGCCCAGCGCGGGTCGACGGTGATCGCCTGCACCGGCCAAGTCCCGTACGGGGTGGACCCGTTGCGGTAGCCGGGGGTGAACACCAGGCCGTCCAGCAGGCCGATCCGGCGGGTCTGCACGCAGTGCGCCGCGGTGACCAGCAGGTTGCCCCGGGGGCTGTGCACCACGCTCGCGGTGCAGGCCCGCGGCCCCTGCGCGGTGTGGATGGAGAGGGTGCCGATCCGGTCCCGGGCGGGGCTCCGCTGCGCGACCTCGGCGCGCGGCGCCGCGTCCTGCCCGCCGCAGGCGGTGCCGGCGGCCAGCAGCAGGGCGGCCAGCGCAACCGTTCGTGCCGTGTGCGCGGGCCGCGCCGGGCGGGAGGCCATCGGGGCTCCGTCTCGTCCTCGGGGCGGGCACCGGGGCCGTGCGTTCCGCCGTTCGTGAGGAAGATCTACCAGGCCGGGCCCGGCGGCGCCACCGCCGGGGTCCCGCCCGCCGCCCGGTCAGCCGGTGGCGCGGTCGTACAGCGCCTGGACGCGGTCGCCGAAGTAGCTGCTGTACGAGGTGTCCGGGCTGTTGCCGCCCTCCTGGTAGCCGCCGATCACGCCGACCACGGTGCCGGTCCTGGTGCTCGGGTCGAAGTCGGTGACCCAGGGGCTGCCGCTGGTGCCGCCGGTGTAGTCGGGGCAGTCGATCCGCAGCTGGGTGGGGCTCTGCTGGAGGGTGGTGTTGGAGCAGGTGATCGGGACGCCGCTGCTGCTCGGGTAGCCGGTGATCTTCACCGGGAGCCGGTAGCCGCGGTTGACGCCCAGTCGGTTGGCGCCGAGCACCTGCTGGACCTGCTGCCCGTTCTGGGCCTGGACGACCGCGAAGGCGACGTCCATGTCCGGGTCGGCGTGGTCGTTCCAGGCGTCGTCCACGGTGACGGCCAGCAGCGGCCAGACGCCGCTGGGGGTGTCGCCGTCGCGGTAGCCGGGGACGAAGACCAGGTCGCCGCGCCGGCCGAGCTTCGGGTCCCAGACGCAGTGGGCGGCGGTGACGACGAGGTTGAGCCCGGCGCTGTCGACCACGCTGGCGGTGCAGAAGTGGTCGCCGGTGGCGTTGCGGGTGAACACCGCGCCGACCAGGCCGTTGAGCACGGTGGGCTTGGCGGTGCGGGTGACGCCGGTGTGCCGGCCGGACGCGCCCTTGAACCGCTGCCGGTTCCAGCCGTGGCTGTTGACGGCGGTGGAGGTGGCGGCGGTGGTGGGTGGTGCGGAGGTGACGGTCGGGGAGCTTCCGCCCGGCCCCGCCGCGGTGGTGCAGCCCGCCGCGGCCAGCACCAGCGCGAGCGCCGCGGCCGCCGCCCCCGTCCCACGTGTCGTCATCCGCCCAGGCTGCCCCGGACGGGTGCCCCGCCGCCACCCGGGCTGCGCCGCCCGGGAGGGGCGCACCGTCGCGCACCCAGGTGCGCCCCCGGCGAGCATCACGGGTGATCGACCGGCTATGCTGCCCGGGACGGCCTCGCTGGGGCCGTCTGCTGCTGCCGTGTCGACGACCGGCGCGCGCGGCGAACCGGGGCGGTAGCTCAGCCGGTTAGAGCAGGGGACTCATAATCCCTTGGTCGTGGGTTCGAGTCCCACCCGCCCCACCTTCTCGATGTGCGACGAGTGTCGTGACGACCCTTCGCGGGCGGGCCGCCGAGCCGGGGCCCGCCGTCTTTCCACCGCATGCGACGTCGCAGAGTCTAGGCCGCGGCCACCCTCCTTCCCCGTGTGGCGCGCCGGAATTCACCCGCCCGTGGGCATCGGTCCCGACCGTCCCCGACGGCTCTCCGCCGCCTTCTCCGCGGCCGTTCGTCCCCTCCTTCCCGTCACCGGACCCTGGCGCCGCGCGCTCAAAAAGTGATATCACTTTGCCATCGGATGCGGATGCTCGCCGAAGGAGTCGCCCCATGACCACCCCGCCTTTCGCCGTCGAGGACGGTGCCGTCCTGGACCTCCCGGTCCCCAAGATCACCGAACGGGCCATCATCGGGGCGGCCGGCCTGCCGGTCCTCGGCGGCACGCTGCTCGGCCTGCTCGCCGGAGTCGGCTCGTTCGTCGCCGGTGCGGTCCAACTGTCCGGCGGCGGAAAGGGGTTGGGCATCGGGCTGATGGTCCTCGGGCCGGTGCTGCTGCTCGGCTCGGTGGTGCTGATGTGCGGGCTGACGGTGGTCTCGCCCGGACAGGCCCGGGTGGTCCAGCTGCTCGGGCGCTACCGGGGCACCGTCCGCGCCGAGGGCATGACCTGGCTGAACCCCTTCACCAGCCGGCGCCGGATATCCACCCGGATCCGCAACCACGAGACGGAGACCACCAAGGTCAACGACGCGGACGGCAACCCGATCGAGATGGCCGCCGTGGTGGTCTGGCAGGTCGAGGACACCGCGATGGCGGTCTTCGAGGTGGACGACTACGCCGACTTCGTCGCCATCCAGACCGAGACGGCCGTACGGCACATCGCCACCAGCTACCCGTACGACGCCCACCACGAGGGCCAGTTGTCGCTGCGCGACGGCGCGGACGAGATCGCCCGCAAGCTCTCCACCGAGATCGCCGCCAGGGTCGCCGCGGCCGGAGTGCGGGTCATCGAGTCCCGGATCACCAGGCTCGCGTACGCTCCGGAGGTCGCCCAGGTGATGCTCCAGCGCCAGCAGGCCGGGGCCGTGGTGGCGGCGCGCAGGCTGATCGTCGAGGGCGCCGTCGGTATGGTCGAGGAGGCGCTGGACCGGCTCGCCGAACGCGATGTCGTGGAGCTGGACGAGGAGCGCAAGGCCGCCATGGTGAGCAACCTCCTGGTGGTGCTCTGCGGCGACCGCGGCACCCAGCCCGTCGTGAACACGGGCTCCCTCTACCAGTAAGGCGAGGCCTTGGCGACGGAACGGAAGAAGCTCCTGTTGCGACTGGACCCTTCAGTTCACGACGCGCTGGCCCGGTGGGCCGGGGACGAACTGCGCAGCACCAACGCCCAGATCGAGTTCCTGCTCCGCCGTGCCCTCACCGACGCCGGCCGGATGCCCGGCGGCGCGGCCCGGCTCCCCCGGCGCGGACGCCCGCCCAAGGAGAGCCCGCCCAAGGAGAGCCCGCCCAAGGAGAGCCCGCCGGAGGAGAACCCGGAGAGCCGCCCGGAGAACCCGGAGAGTCCGCAGAGCGGTGGTTCCGCGGCGGACTGACCGCGGCGGGCCGGGCACCGACCGAACGACCGGAGAACGAGATGGACCTGCTCGCCAAACTGCCCAGCAAGCCGCCCGCCGACCTCCCCGTCAACCTGCCCGAGAAGCTGTACCTGCTCGCCTACGACCCGCGGCGCGGGCGGATCACCCGGCAGTCCACCCTCCACCTGGTGCTGCAGGCGGCGGCGCTGACCGAACTGCTGCGCCGCGGACTGGTGCGCGAGGAGGGCCGGACGGCCGTCGCGAGGGTCCGGGACTCCGCCGCCTCGGCCGGCCTCGACCCGTACAGCGCCCACCTGCTGGGCCGGATCCAGGAGAAGCGGCCGCACAGCTGGAGCTGGTGGATCGGCCGCGCCCCCAGCGTCGGGCGCGACCAGCCGGCCCGGCGGATCCGGGAGGGCCTGGCGGAGGCGGGCTGGATCGGCCTCCAGCAGGGCCGGGCGGCCGGGGTGTTCCCGGTCACCCGGGTCACCCTGGACGGGCCCGAGGTGCGCGCGGCGCTGGCGGCCTCCGTCACCGCCGCGCTGAAGGGCCCGCTCAGCCGGGTGGACCCGGCCGACGCGGCGCTGGTGGCCCTGGCCGCCGCGGGGCGGCTGCGCACGGTGCTGGATCCCAAGCAGCGCCGGGAGCACCGAGGCCGGATCGAGAAGCTGTACCCGGCGGCCGGCCCGGTCCCGAAGGCGCTCGGCTCGGCCCTCGCCTGGCGCCAGGCGAGCCACACGGCGGAGATCGCCGTCCTGGGCTGACGGGCCGTCCACGGGGGTGGCGGCCCGTCCCGGGGCGCGGAGCCCGGCCGCCGCACCGGCGGGCCGGGCTCCGCGCGTCCGCCTTATGCTGGCCGGATGCTCGAAGCCGCCCTGCTGCCGACCCCGCTGGTGGACTGCACCGACGAGGCCTTCGCCCGGGCCGGGGTGGAGCTGCGGCTGAAGCGGGACGACCTGCTGCACCCGACCGTCCCCGGCAACAAGTGGCGCAAGCTGGCGCCCAACCTGGCCGCCGCCATGGAGCGGGGCCACACCCGGCTGCTGACCTTCGGCGGCGCCTACTCGACCCACCTGCGGGCCGTCGCGGCCGCCGCCGGGGCGCTCGGACTGGAGAGCGTGGGGCTGGTCCGCGGCGAGGAGCTGGCCGACCGGCCGCGCAACTGGTCGCTGCGGGCCGCCGAGGCGGCCGGGATGCGGCTGGAGTTCCTGACCCGGGCCGCGTACCGGGAGGCCACCGGCCGGGCCGAGGGGGAGGACGGCGCGGCGGACCCGCTCCGCCGCTGGGGCCCCTGCCTGGTGCTCCCGGAGGGCGGCTCCAACGCCCTGGCCGCCGTCGGCGCGGCCGCGATCCCGGCCGAACTGCCCGACCTCGGCGAGCGGGACGTGGTCTGCTGCCCGGTCGGCACCGGCGGCACCCTGGCCGGCATCGCGGCCGGCCTGCCGGCGGGCGCCCGGGCGCTCGGGGTGGCGGTGCTGCGCGGCGGCGAGGGCTACCTGGAGGAGGAGGTCGCCCGGCTGCACCGGGCCGCCTACGGGCGCGGGTTCGACAACTGGCGGATCGACCACGGGCACCACGGCGGCGGCTACGGGAAGGTCCCGGCCGAGCTGGCCGGCTTCGCCGAGCGGTTCGAGCGCCGCCACGGCGTCCCGCTGGAGCGCCGCTACGTCGCCAAGCTGCTCGCCGCGCTGGCGGACCTGGCGGCGGCGGGCGCCTTCCCGCGCGGCACCCGCCTCACCGCCGTCGTCACCGGGCTGCCGGATCCGGAGTAGCGGCCGGCGGCCGTCGGGGCGAGGCGCCCACGGTTCAGCCGCGCGAGGTGCCCGCCCGGACGCCGGGCCGCCCGCCCTCCCCGGGCGAACGCGGGGAGGGCGGGCGGGAGTTCGACGAGCGGCCCGGCCCTCAGGCGGGCCGGAGGCCGGGCGCGGTCAGCCGAAGGTCAGGTTCGCGCACGGGTCGGTGTCGGCGGTGCGGGTGTTCTCCGCTATGCCGGTGGGGACGCCGCCCGGGAGGGCGCCGGGGGTGCTGCCCGCGGTGGCGCCCGCGGTGGCGTCCGGGGCGGCGCCCGCCCCGGCAGGAGCCGCGGCGGCAGGGGCCCCGGCGGCAGCCCCGGGTGCGGTCCCGGCACCGGGCTCCGGGCTCGGGGCGGCCACCGCGTCGATCCGGGTGCCCGCCCCGCGGTAGTCGGCGCCGAGGGTGACGGTGACCGCCCCCGAGCCGGGCTCCTCGACCGCCTTGGCACCGGGGAAGAGCGCCACGACCTGGTCGGCGACGGCCTTCAGCGCGGGGTCGTAGGAGACCTGGGTGGCCTGCTGCCCGGGGGAGTTGGGGCCGAGGGTGATGCTCCGGAAGCCGCGCGCCTTGAGCGTCTCGGCGCCGGAGCCGGCCAGGCCGGGCGTGCCGACCCCGTTGACCACGGTGATCGGCGCCGCGGCCTGCTCCGGGGTGAGCGGCGTGGCCGGGGCGGCCGGGGCCCCCGGGTCGGCGCCGGGGGAGGAGGTCACCTGGCCCGTCCCGGAGGTGCTCTGCCCGTCCAGGGTGCGGTCCTCGCGCAGCAGCTTCCAGAGCGCGTCGGCGTCCGGCTGGACCAGCCGCACCCGCTCGCCGGCGAAGCGCCAGGGGGCGGTGACGAAGGAGACGTCCGAGAGCTTGATGTCCTGGATCGAGCGGGCGAAGTCCACCAGCTTCATCGCGGTGCCGAGACCCTCGTCCACGGTGAGCGACTTGGTGGCCGCGTCGGCCAGCGGCAGCAGGGTGGGCAGCGAGAAGCCCTGGCCCTGCACCTTCTTGATCATCGACGAGAGGAAGGCCTGCTGGCGCTTCATCCGGCCGATGTCGGAGTTGTCGCCGATGCCGTGGCGCGCTCTCAGGTAGTCCACCGCGGACTGCCCGGAGAGCTTCTGGAGGCCCTTCTTGAGGTGTATGCCGAACTGGTTGACGTCGTTGGGCACGCAGGCCTCCACGCCGCCCACGGCGTCGGACATCGCGGCCGCGCCCTTGAAGTCGACCACGACGGTGTGGTCGATCCGCAGCCCGGTCAGCTTCTCGACGGTGTTCTGGGTGCAGGCCGGGTTGCCGCTCTCCGCCAGGCCGACGGTGAAGGCGGAGTTGAACATCTGGTCGTTCTTCGGCGTCGTCCAGCTGCCGTTCGGCAGCTTGCAGGACGGGATGGTGACCAGGGTGTCGCGGGGGATCGAGACGCCGACGGCGTGCTTGTGGTCGGCGTAGATGTGCACCAGGATCGCGGTGTCCGAGTGGCCGACGCCCTCGTCGCCGCCGCCCAGCGAGTCGTTGCCCCCGTCGCGGGTGTCCGAGCCGAGCAGCAGCACGTTGACCGGCACCTGGGCGCCGGGGCTGGCCGGCACGGCGGCCGGCGGGCGCTCGGTGGCGACGCCGCCCGGGTCGAAGGTGGTGATGTTGTTGTCCAGCCGGTGGTAGAACCAGGCTCCGGCACCCGCGACCGACAGCACCAGTGCGGCGGCCAGGCCGATGGCGGTCCGCAGGTAGCGGCGCCGACGCGCACTGCTGCTCATCCTCAGTGCCCCCCGTCTTCAGGTATCTCGCGTTCGATGTTCGATGTTCGAACGTTAGACGTTCCGGGAGGCGGTTCGGTTACCCCCCCGGGGCCAACGGACAGCCCCCGGGACCTGTGATGCTGGTCACGCGCCAGGGCCGGAGGCGCCCGCGAGCATCCTCCGGAGCAGGTCGCGCAGGGCCGTCCGCTCGTCCGGGCCGAGTGCGGCCAGCGGCTCGCGGGCGAAGTTGAGCGACTCGCGGAGCTCCTCGGAGGCGGCCGAGCCGGTGCCGGTGGCGGCGACCAGCTTGACCCGGCGGTCGTGCCGGTCGGCCTCGCGGGTGACGAAGCCGCGGGATTCGAGCCGGTCGACGATGCCGGTGATGTTGGAGGGCTCGCAGCTGAGCGTCTGGGCGATCTGGCGCATCGGCATCGGTCCGCGCCGCAGAAGGGCGAGCACCTTGGCCTGGGCGCCGGTGAGCGAGCGGGCGGCGGCGGCCTCCTCGTACTCGCGGTGGAACAGCGCGACCAGGTTGGCCATCAGGTCGACGACCTCGCGGGTGATCTCGTCGGGCTGCGGCGTGGCGTCCTCGACGGGCTGGGTCTCCATGGTCAAAAGTCTACCTGAAAAGTTGACAGGGTGAACCTTTCATGCCCATCGTTACTTCAGTTCATCAACCTTTCATGTTGTGAACCGCGCCTGAACCCGCACCCGAACCCTCAAGGAGCCCCCGATGGCAGAGCAGGCCGCCACCCCCGCGACCGCCCGTGAATGGCACCTCGCCGCCCGCCCCCAGGGCTGGCCGGTGCCGACCGACTTCGCCCTGGTCGAGGCCCCGGTCCGGACCCCCGGCCCGGGCGAGGTCCTGGTCCGCAACGTCTACCTCTCGGTGGACCCGTACATGCGGGGCCGGATGTCGGACCGCAAGTCCTACGCGGAGCCGTACGAGCTGGACAAGCCGATGCTGGGCGGCGCGGTCGGCCGGGTCGTCGCCTCGCGGGCGGAGGGCTTCGCCGAGGGCGACTACGTCCTGCACTTCTTCGGCTGGCGCGAGTACGCGACGTTCGACCCCAGGACGGCCGTCAAGGTGGACCCGGACGCCGCGCCGCTCTCCACCTACCTGGGCGTGCTGGGCATGCCGGGGCTGACCGCGTACGCGGGGCTGACGCGGGTCGCCGGGATCAAGGCCGGCGACGTGGTGTTCGTGTCCGGTGCGGCCGGCGCCGTGGGCGGCATCGTCGGCCAGCTCGCCAGGCTGAAGGGCGCGTCGCGGGTGATCGGCTCCGCCGGCTCGGACGAGAAGGTCGAACTCCTGGTGGAGGAGTACGGGTTCGACGCCGCGTTCAACTACAAGAACGGTCCGGTGGCCGACCAGCTCCGGGCGGCGGCCCCCGACGGCATCGACGTGTACTTCGACAACGTGGGCGGCGAGCACCTCGAAGCGGCGATCGACTCGATCAACCTGCACGGGCGCATCGTGGTCTGCGGCATGATCTCGCAGTACAACGCCACCGAGCCCACTCCGGCTCCGCGCAACCTGGCGCAGATCATCGCCAAGCGCTTCCGCATGGAGGGGCTGCTCGTCGGCGACCACTACGACCTCCAGCCGAAGTTCGTCGAGGAGGTCTCGGCGTGGGTGCGCTCCGGTGAGCTGAAGTACCGCGAGACGGTGAGCGAGGGCATCGACGGCACGGTGGACGCCTTCCTCGGTCTGCTGAGCGGCGTCAACACCGGCAAGATGGTCGTCCGCCTGGACGGCTGACGATCAGTCAGGAGACCCGACCGCCCCGCCGCCCCCACCGGGCGGCGGGGCGGTCCGTCATGTGCGGCCCGCGGTCGGGCGCGGGCGCCGCGGCCGCACTACCGCATTCCGTCCGGATCCGAAAGTGCGTCATCCATCCTGTGGCGCCTCGCGGTACGGTGGTCCCGCCGACGATGGGGCCGTTCGGGGGAGAGATCCGGCCGAGGGGTAGACCTCGTTGAGGATTCGACTAGCATTGAGCGAAAGCCTGTCCGTTTTGCTCAATTTAGTAGCTTAATGTCGGCTAACGTGAGTAACTGCGGATCAACTGCAGGCACGAGGCAGCTGGGGAAGGCGACCCTCGTCCACAGCCTGGAGGTCCCGGTGACGACACGTGGAGTCCTGTACGTCCACTCCGCGCCCCGCGCGCTGTGCCCGCACGTCGAGTGGGCCGTCGCGGGGGTGCTCGGTGTGCGGGTGAGTCTGGACTGGATCCGCCAGCCGGCCGCACCCGGGCACTGGCGTGCCGAGCTCTCCTGGCAGGGGGAGCCCGGTACGGCTTCGAAACTCGCCTCCGCGCTGCGCGGCTGGCAGCTGATGCGGTACGAGGTGACCAGCGAGCCCTGCGCCACGGCGGAGGGGGAGCGGTACAGCAGCACGCCCTCGCTCGGCATCTTCCACGCCGTCACGGGCATCCACGGCGACATCCTGATCCCCGAGGACCGGTTGCGCGCCGTCCTGCTGCGCGCCCGCAGCGAGGGCGCCGACCTGGAGGCCGAGATCGCCCGGCTGCTCGGCAAGCCCTGGGACGACGAGCTGGAGCCGTTCCGGTACGCGGGCGAGGGCGCGCCGGTGCGCTGGCTGCACCAGGTGGTCTGAGGCCGCCCCCCCCGGGGGCAGGCGGACAGGGACGGACCGGACGGGTACGACGAAGGGGCCGGCGCTCACGGCGAGCGCCGGCCCCTTCGTCACGGGCGTCAGTGGGTGCGGAAGGCCAGCACCACGTTGTGGCCGCCGAAGCCGAACGAGTTGTTCAGCGCGGCGATCCGGCCCTCGGGCAGCTTGCGGGCCTCGTCGCGGACGATGTCGGCCTCCACGTCGTCGTCCAGCTCGTCCACGTTGATGGTCGGCGGGGCGATCCGGTGGTACAGGGCCAGCACGGTGGCGACGGTCTCGATGCCGCCGGCGCCGCCCAGCAGGTGGCCGGTCATCGACTTGGTGGCCGAGACGGCGATGTGGTCGAGGTCGTCGCCCAGCTCCTTGCGCAGCGCCTTCAGCTCGGCGGTGTCGCCCTGCGGGGTCGAGGTGGCGTGCGCGTTGACGTGCACGATCTCGGCCTTGTCCAGCTCGTTGCGCTCGAACAGGTCGGCCAGCGCGCGGGCCACGCCGGCGCCGGTCGGCTCGGGCTGGGCGATGTGGTGGGCGTCCGAGGACAGGCCCTGGCCCACGGCCTCGCAGTAGATCCGGGCGCCGCGCGCCTCGGCGTGCTCGATCGACTCCAGCACGACCACGCCGGCGCCCTCGCCCAGCACGAAGCCGTCGCGGCCCTTGTCGTACGGGCGGGAGGCGCGCTGGGGCTGGTCGTTGTTCTTGGACATCGCCATCATGTTGGCGAACGCGGCGATCGGCAGCGGGTGGATCGCGGCCTCGGTGCCGCCGGCCACCACGACGTCGGCGCGGCCGGTGCGGATCATCTCGATCGCGTAGCCGATCGCCTCGGCGCCGGAGGCGCAGGCGGAGACGGGGGTGTGCACACCCGCGCGGGCGCCGACCTCCAGACCGACGTTGGCCGCCGGGGAGTTGGGCATCAGCATCGGGACGGTGTGCGGGGAGACCTTGCGGGCGCCCTTCTCCTTCAGCACGTCGTACTGGTCGAGGAGGGTGGTCACGCCGCCGATGCCGGAGGCGATGACGGTGCCCAGGCGCTCGGGGGCGAGCTTGGAGGACTCGTCGGTGGCGGGGGTCTCGAAGCCCGCGTCGGCCCAGGCCTCGCGGGCGGCGATCAGCGCGAACTGGGCCGAGCGGTCCAGCTTGCGGGCCAGCGGGCGGGGCAGGATGGTGCCGGGCTCGACGGCGGTGCGTGCGGCGATCTTGACGGGCAGGTCCTCGGCCCACTCCTCGGTCAGGGCGACCACGCCGGACTTGCCGGCGACCAGGTTCTCCCAGGTGCTGGCGGCGTCGGCGCCCAGCGGCGTGAAGGCGCCGATACCCGTGACGACCACGGTGCGGTTTTCAGCGGTCACTGGTTTCTTCTTCTCTCACGTGTGCAGGGGTCGGCGGCGTGCCGAGGATGGGCCCGGCCGGGCGCCCCGGTGAGGGGGCGTCCCGGCCGGTGGGGTCGGTCGGGCTCCACGAGCCCGGCCGACCGGTCAGCCCCCGCCGGCGTACGGGACGCCGGGCGGGCTGGCCGAGTCGAACGACTCGATCGCTCAGGCGGCGTTGGCGAGGATGTAGTCCACCGCGTCGCCGACGGTCTTCAGGTTCTTGACCTCGTCGTCCGGGATCTTGACGTCGAAGCGCTCCTCGGCGGCCACGACGACCTCGACCATGGACAGCGAGTCGACGTCCAGGTCATCGGTGAAGGACTTGTCGAGCGCGACATCCTCGGTCGGGATACCGGCGATCTCGTTGACGATCTCGGCGAGACCTTCCAGGACCTCGTCCTTGGTAGCCATACTGGCTGCTCCTCTTCGGTGTTGAACGCGTCCGGCCGGCGGCCGGACACAGGCTTGTGGATTGGGCGAATGCGCCTAGGGGAGAGTAACGACTGCCGCGGCGTACACGAGACCCGCCCCGAACCCGATGATCAGGGCCAGGTCCCCGCTGTGGGCCTCACCGCTCTCCAGCATGCGTTCCATCGCCAGCGGGATGGAGGCGGCGGAGGTGTTGCCGGTCTCGGCGATGTCGCGGGCGACGGGCACCGACTCCGGCAGCTTGAGCGCCTTGATCATGGCATCCGTGATCCGCATGTTGGCCTGGTGCGGGATGAACGCGCCGAGCTGGTCGGCGGTGATCCCGGCGGCGTCCAGCGCCTGCTGGGCCACCTTGGCCATCTCCCACACCGCCCAGCGGAAGACCGGCTGGCCGTCCATCCGCAGGGCCGGCCACTTGGTCTCCTCGCCCGCGCCGTTGACGGCGTCGGACTTGGCGAAGGCGGTGTCCCAGGCCTCGGTCTGGGTGATCAGGTCGGCCTGCGAGCCGTCCGAGCCCCAGACCAGCTTGCCGATGCCGGGAGTGTCGGACGGGCCGACGACCACGGCGCCGGCGCCGTCGCCGAAGATGAAGGCGGTGGAGCGGTCCGACCGGTCGGTCAGGTCGCTGAGCCGCTCGACGCCGATGACCAGCACGTACTCGGCGTTGCCGCCGCGGATCATGCCGTCGGCCAGGCCCAGGCCGTAGCCGAAGCCGGCGCAGGCGGCCGAGATGTCGAAGGCCGGGGCGGTGCCGCAGCCGAGCCGCTCGGAGATCTCGGTGGCGATCGCCGGGGTCTGCTTGAAGTGCGAGACGGTCGAGACGATCACGCCGCCGATCTGCTCGGCGGTGATCCCGGCCTGGGCGATCGCCTTGCCGGCGGCCTGGACGGACATCTCGGAGACGGACTCCTCCGGGCCGGCCCAGCGGCGCTCGGCGATCCCGCTGCGGGTGCGGATCCACTCGTCCGAGGAGTCGATCCACTCCAGGACCTCGGAGTTGGGGATCACCCGGACCGGACGGTAGCCGCCGACGCCGAGGATGCGCGAGTACTGCGCGCCGCTCACCGGACGGATCTGGGGCTTGGTCATGCCTGGTTCTCCTGCTCCTGACCGCCGTGCTCCGCGACGAGCGCGCGGGCCTTGTCCAGATCGGCGGGGGTCTTGAGGGCGAGCGTGGCCACACCCTTGAGGTTGCGCTTGAGCAGCGCGGTGAGGGTGCCGGCCGGGGACAGCTCGATCACGGCCGTCGCGCCCAGCTGCCCGAGGGTCTCCATGCAGAGGTCCCAGCGGACCGGGTTGGAGACCTGCGACACCAGGCGGGCGAGGACCTCCGCGCCGGAGTCCACGACCGCGCCGTCCTTGTTGGAGACGTAGCGGACCTTCGGGTCGGCCACGCTGGTCAGGGTCGGGGCCAGCTCGGCCAGCCGCTCGACGCCCGGGGCCATGTGCTCGGTGTGGAAGGCGCCGGCCACCTTGAGGGCCACCAGCTTGGAGCGGGTCGGCGGGTCCGCCTTCAGCGCCTCCAGCTGGTCCAGCGTGCCGGCGGCGACGATCTGGCCGCCGCCGTTGTTGTTGGCCGCCGTCAGGCCGTGCTCGGCCAGCTTGGCCGCGACCTCCTCCGGCTCGCCGCCGAGCAGGGCGAGCATGCCCGTCTCGGTGACGGCGGCGGCCTCGGCCATGGCCCGGCCGCGCTCGCGCACGAAGGTCAGCGCGTCGTGGGCGGTGAGCACCCCGGCGCCGGCGGCGGCGGTGATCTCACCGACGCTGTGGCCGGCCACGGCGCCGACCAGCGCACGGGCGGCGTCCTCGTCCGGGAACAGCTCCCGGGCGGTCACCAGACCGGCCGCGACCAGCAGCGGCTGGGCGACGGCGGTGTCCTTGATCTCCTCGGCGGACGCCTCGGTCCCGGCGCGCACCAGGTCGAGCCCGGCGACCTCCGACCAACCGCGCAGGCGGTCGGCGACGCCGTCGAGCTCCAGCCAGGGGCTGAGGAAACCGGGGGACTGGGCACCCTGTCCAGGGGCGACGATTACGAGCACGGTTCAACCCTCTCTCGCCAGGCGCCCAGGGGCGGGTAGGCGACGGTAACGAAGAAAACCATCCGGGATTGTATGGTCCCTACACTCCGGCTCAGCCGGGCTCCCCGACGGCGTCCAGCCGGCCGAGGGCCAGTGCGATCCGCAGAGTGAACGCCGAACGTACGTCGGAGGGGGCGTACCCCGTGACGTCAGTCACACGTCGTAGCCGGTAGCGCACCGTATTCGGGTGGACGAAGAGCATCCGGGCCGCACCCTCCAGCGAGGAGGCCTGCTCCAGGTAGACACTCAGCGTCTCCAGCAGGGCGGAGCCGGCCTCGTCCAGCGGTGTGTAGATCTCCTCCACCAGCTGGCGGCGCGCGGCCTGGTCGCCGGCCAGCGCCCGCTCGGGCAGCAGGTCGTCGGCCAGCACCGGGCGGGGGGCGTCCGGCCAGGCGGCGCAGGCCCGCAGGCCGGCCGCGGCGGCGGCGGCCGAGCGGGTCGCGGAGAGCAGGTCGGGCACGGTCGGGCCGACCACCACCGGGCCCGGCGCGAACTGGCCGATCAGCGCGCGGGCCGCGTGCACCGGCTCCTTCTCGCCGCCGACCACGACCACCAGGCGCTTGCCCAGCACCCCGGTCAGCACGTTCAGCTTGGCGTACCGGGCGGCCCGGCGGATCGCCTCGACCACCAGCTCGCTGTCCCCGTCCGGCGCGCTGCCCATCACCACCCGGACCTGGCTGGGCTGGCCCCAGCCGAGCGCCGCGGCCCGCGAGAGCACGCCCTCGTCGGCGTCGCCGGACAGCAGCGAGTTGACCACCAGCGCCTCCAGCCGGGCGTCCCAGGCGCCGCGCGCCTCGGCGGCCTGGGCGTACACCTGGGCGGTCGCGAAGGCGATCTCCCGGGCGTAGACCAGCACCGACTCGCGCATGTCCGCCTCGTCGCCGGGGGCGGCCACCTCCTCGATGGCCTCCTCCATCACCTCGATCGTGGTGCGGATCAGCTCGACGGTCTGGCGCAGGGTGATCGCCCTGGTCAGCTCGCGCGGGGCGGTGCCGAAGACGTCGGTGGAGATCGCCTGGGCGGCGTCGGGGTGGCGGTACCACTCGGTGAAGGCGGCGATGCCGGCCTGGGCGACCAGGCCGATCCAGGACCGGTGCTCCGGGGGCATCCGCCGGTACCAGCCGAGCTGGTCGTCCATCCGCGAGATCGCGGCGGTGGCCAGCTTGCCGGAGGACTTCTCCAGCCGCTTGAGCGTCGCGGCCCGGCGCTCGGCGCGCTCGGCGGCGTTTCTGCGCTCCTGCGCCGTCAGGCGGGGCGCCGCGCGGCCGGGGCGGTCACGGCCCGCCCGGGCGGCCGGGCTCTTCCCGGTGGGGTCGGCTGCGGGGCTGGGGCTGGGTTCGCTCTTGGAGTTCGCGGAAGCGGCTGGCACAAGGACAAGACTGCCTCACGCGAGTGACTGCTCGTGCACACCCCCCCCGGCGGAGCGGCGCGGTGGCAAGAGTCACACCCCGCGCGCCGGCGACTACGGTGGGGGCGTGACCGAAGCCGCCGACCGCCCCCGCGCCGACCTGCGCCGCACCGCCGAACGCTACCGCTCCGCCCCGGCCGAGGGCGTCGAGACCCGGCACGCGTTCTCCTTCTCGGGCCACTACGACCCGAAGAACACCCACTTCGGCGCGCTGCTCGCGTGCAACGAGGAACTCCTCGCCCCCGGCGCCGGGTTCGAGGAGCACAAGCACCGGGACACCGAGATCCTCACCTGGGTGCTGGAGGGGGCGCTGGCCCACCGGGACTCGCACGGCCACAGCGGGGTGGTCCGGCCCGGGATGGTGCAGCACCTCAGCGCCGGCTCCGGCGTCACCCACACCGAGCGCAACGTCGGCGGCGCCACCGGGCCGGTCCGCTTCGTCCAGATGTGGCTCCAGCCGGACGAGTTCGACGCGCCGCCCGCGTACGGCCTGCGCAAGGTGGAACCGGCGGACGGCGGGTTGACGCTGCTCGCCTCCGGCCTGGAGCGCGACGCCGGGACGGACGCCCTGCGGCTGCGACGCCGCGACGCCGCGCTCTGGCTGGCCACCGCCGGGCCGTGGCAGCCGCTGCCGCCGCTGCCCGAGGCGCCCTGGCGGTACGCGCACCTGACGGCCGGCTCGCTGGGCTACCGGACCGTCCCGGGGCCCAAGGGCGGCGGCCGCTCGATGGTCCCGGGCGACAGCGTGCGGATCACCGGCGAGGCCTTCGCCGACCCGGCGGCGGGGGAGACCGGCGCCGAACTCCTGCTCTGGGAGATGCACTCGCCGGTCTCGTACGGCTAGCTGTCCAGTTCCGCCAGCACCGCGTCCGAGAAGGCCGGCCAGGCCTCGACCGCCCACGGTCCGAAGTCCCGGTCGGTGAGCGCGACGCAGGCCGCGCCGGCCTGCGGGTCGACCCACAGGAAGGTGCCGGACTGGCCGAAGTGGCCGAAGGTTCCGGGGGAGTTGGCGGTGCCGGTCCAGTGCGGGCTCTTGCCGTCGCGGATCTCGAAGCCGAGGCCCCAGTCGTTCGGGCGGCGGTGGCCGTAGCCGGGCAGCACGCCGCTGGTGCCGGGGAAGGCGACCTCGCGGGTGGCCTGCCGGACGGTGGACGGGTCCAGCAGCTTGGGGGCCTGCAGCTCGGCGGCGAACCGGGTGAGGTCGGCGACGGTGGACAGGCCGCCGGCGCCGGCCGGGGACTTGTGGGCGGTGTGGATCAGGGTGTCCGTCATGCCCAGCGGCTCGAACACCGCCTCGGCGACGTAGCGGGAGAACTCGATCCCGGCGGCCTCGGACAGCGTCCGGGCCAGCGCGTCGAAGCCCGCGTTGGAGTAGAGCCGGCGGTTGCCGGGCTCGGCGAACACCCGGTCCTCGTCGAAGCCCAGGCCGGAGGTGTGCGCGAGCAGGTGGCGGACGGTGGACCCGGGCGGCCCGGCCGGGTCGTCCAGCTCGAACACGCCCTCCTCCAGGGCGACCAGCGCCGCGTACGAGGTGAGCAGCTTGGTCACCGAGGCGAGCGGGAACAGGTGCTGCTGCGGCCCGTGCGCGCCCAGCACCGCGCCGTCCGCCGCCCGGACCACCGCCACCGCGGCATGGGGCACCAGCCAGTTCTCGATCATCCGCAAGCTCTCCATGGGCCCGACTCTAGTCGCCGGGAAAATCCTCGGAAAAGGTGGTGGCGGGCCCACCCGGATGGCGGGCTTGCTTGGAGTGCACTCAAACTCTGTAGCGTCGTTCCCGTCGCACAGGACAAGGGGGAACGAGCGATGGCCGCACCCGCACGCATCGAGATCGACCTGCGCAGCTGCTCCGAGGTCTTCAGCCGCCCCGTCGGCGATCCGGACCCGAGCCCGAGGCACACCATCAGCGAGGTCGCCACGGCGAGCGGGCTGACCGCCCACACCCTGCGCTGGTACGAGCGGATCGGCCTGCTGGACCCGGTCGACCGGGCGGCGGGCGGCCAGCGCCGCTACTCCGACGCCGATCTGCACCGGCTGGCCTTCCTGGGCCGGCTGCGGCTGACCGGCATGTCGGTGGCGGACATGCTCAAGTACGTGGACATGGCCCGCCAGGGCGAGCAGACCTACGGGGAGCGTCGGCTGCTCCTGGAGGCCCAGCGCGAGGAGGTCCGACAGCGGATCGTGGACCTCCAGGCGACCCTCGCCGTCCTCGACTACAAGATCGACATCTATGCCGGGAAGGGCGCCGTCGGCGCCGGCATCCCGGCCAAGTGCCAGAACATCCATGGAGAGGAAGAGCAGAGCGCATGACTCAGACCGTCCTTCCCACCGTCGAACTCGGCACCGGCGGCCCGCTGGTGGGCGTCCAGGGCCTCGGCTGCATGGGCATGAGCGAGTTCTACGGCCCCACCGACGCCGACGAGGCGCTCGCCACCCTGGACGCCGCGCTGGAGACCGGCGTCACCCTCTTCGACACCGCCGACATGTACGGCTCCGGCCGCAACGAGGAGCTCATCGGCCCCTTCGTCCGGGCCAACCGGGACAAGGTGGTGCTCGCCACCAAGTTCGCCATCCTGCGCTCCGAGGAGGACGGCGCCGTCCGCGGCATCAGCAACGACCCGGCGTACATCCGGACCGCGGTGGACGCCTCGCTGCGCCGCCTCGGCGTGGACGAGATCGACCTGTACTACATGCACCGCCGCGACCCGGCCGTGCCGCTGGCCGACTCGGTCGGCGCCATGGCCGAACTGGTGAAGGCCGGCAAGGTGCGCCACCTCGGCCTGTCCGAGGTGACCGGGGCCGAGCTGCGCGAGGCGCACGCCGTCCACCCGATCGCCGCGCTCCAGTCCGAGTGGTCGGTGTTCGCCCGCGACGTCGAGAGCACGGCGGTGCCGGCCGCGGCGGAGCTGGGCGTCACCTTCGTGCCGTACTCGCCGCTCGGGCGGGGCTTCCTGACCGGCGCCTTCCAGGACGCCACGGAGCTCTCGGCGAACGACTACCGCCGCAACCACCCCCGCTTCACCGGCGACAACGCGGCCGCCAACGGCGAACTGCTCGACCCGCTGCGGGAGATCGCCGGGGCCCGCGGCGTCACGCTCGCCCAGGTCGCGCTGGCCTGGGTGCACCAGCGGGCCGAGGTGCACGGGCTGGCCGTGGTGCCGATCCCGGGCACCCGCAAGCGGAGCCGGCTCGCCGAGAACACCGCGGCGGCGACGCTGCGGCTGACCGCCGAGGAGCTGGCGCTGCTGGAGCCGGTGGCCGGCCGGGTGGCGGGGAGCCGCTACGCGGACATGAGCTCCACCTCGGCGGCGCGCGAGTAGCGGGCACCGGCGGCCCGGGGAGTCGGCGGACGCCCCGGGCCGGCCGCCGGGCTCAGACCGTACGGCCCGTCCAGGCGGCCAGCCGGGTGTGCACGTCGGCGTCCTCGGCGACCGGCCGGACGGCGGCGAACGGCACGCCCGGCACCCGCCGCTCGGCCGGCAGCACGAACTCGGCGATGCCCAGGGCGGTCCGCGCCAGGTCGTCGTCCAGGGCGAAGCCGTTGTCGAGGCTCCGGGCGATGTCCCCGGAGTGGGTCACCAGCTCCATCAGGTAGCCGCCGACCGCCATCGCGCCGGGCACCTCGCCCCAGGGGGCGACGGTCGGGCGGCCGAGCTTGGCGTCGTCCGCCCAGGCGGCGGTCACCCGGGCGCGGGCCCGGCCCAGGGCGGCCGGCCAGCCCTCGTCGGACGGGTCCTCGATGGCGGCCACGGTGTCCTCGGCGTGGCCGCCCTCGCCCATGTACGCGAACCGGTGGACGCCGCCGACCACGTGGTTCAGCAGCCCGCGCAGGGTGAACTCGGTACAGGGCGTGGGCCGGTCGAGGTCGGCCGGGGTGACGGTGGCGAACAGCTTCTCCAGCTGGTCGAGGGCGGCCTGGTACTGCGGGCGGGCGTCCTGGACGGCGGTCATGGCGCTCAACTCCCTGGTGTCGGGTGGTCGTTCGGGCCCCTTTCGGGCCCGGAACGCAATCTCCCAGTAAAACCTGACAACGGCCGTCAGGATTACTGGGATTCTTGGACCATGAAGGCCGACCGCCTGCTCTCGATCCTCCTGCTGCTCCAGACCCGCGGCCGGGTGCCCGCCACCGAACTCGCCGAGCGGCTGGAGGTGTCCGTCCGCACCATCTACCGCGACGTCGAGTCGCTCTCCGCCGCCGGGGTGCCGGTGTTCACCGAACGCGGGCGGCACGGCGGCATCGGCCTGCTGCCCGGCTACCGCACCGACGTCACCGGCCTGACCGCGGACGAGGCCAGGGCGCTGTTCGTGCTCTCCGCCCAGGGCGCGCACAGCGACCTCGGGCTGGACGGCGCGCTCGGCTCGGCGCTGCGCAAGGTGATGGCGGCGCTGCCGGCCCCGCACCGGCCGGCCGCCGAGCGGGTCCGCGAGCGGATCCTGGTCGACCCGGCCCGCTGGATGCAGACCCCCGGCGCGGCCGGCCCCGCCGCCGGGCCGGACCTGGGCGAGCTGCAGTACGCCGTCTTCGCCGACCGGCGGCTGCGGCTGCGCTACCGGCACAGCGGCACGCCCGCGCCGGTGGAGTACACCGTCGACCCGTACGGGCTGGTGAGCAAGGCCGCGGTCTGGTACCTGGTGGCCGATCTGCACGGCGAGCCGCGGCTGTTCCGGGCCGACCGGGTGCTGGCCGCCGACACCACCGAGGAGGCGGTGCGGCGCCGGACCGGGGTCGGGCTCGGCGAGGTCTGGGCGGTGCTGCGCGAGCAGGTCGAACGGCTGCCGAAGGACGTGCGGGTGCGGGTGCGGGTCCGGCGCGGACGGCTGGACATGTTCCTGCGCATCCACGGCGGCCGGGTCACCGCACCGCCGCCGGAGCCGGGCGCCGTCCCGGCCGAGGAGTGGACCGAGGTGGCGATGGCCTTCCCGGCCCCGGCGGCCGTCCGGTCGCTGCTGGCCTTCGGCGCGGACGTCGAGGTACTGGCCCCGCCGGCCGCCCGGCGCGAACTGGCCCGGGCGGCGGCGGAGGCCCTGCGGCTGTACCAGGAGCAGGGGGACTAGGAGCCCGGGTTGGCCCGGACCACGTCCTGGTAGTGGCCGAGGGAGATCGCCGCGAAGTTGTGCAGGCTGTCGGTGCCCTCGGTGAGGTAGCCGTTGTGGCCGGCCGCGCGGGCCGAGGAGATCAGCTCGGAGCCGAAGCCGCTCGCGGCCGGGTCGGCGCCGTGGCCGAGCCCGCCGACCTCCATGAACGGCACGTTGCCGATCCAGTCGCTGGGGTTGCGGGTGGCCCAGAGGTGCACGCCCGCGCCCAGCTCGCCGGTGTTCTGCACGCCCATGCCCGGGCTGCCGAAGACCACCAGGTCGGTGATGCCGGAGGTGTCGGACGGCGAGGCGGCCGCGCGCGGGATGTCCGGGGCGGCCGTACCGCAGACCACCGAGCCGTACGAGTGGCAGAGCAGCGCCGGCGGCGCGTCCGGCCGGGTGGTCTCCTTGAGCCCGGCGAGCAGCCGCTCCAGCCGGGGGGCGGCGACGTCGGCGAGCCGGGAGGTGGCCGCGTCCGGGCCGAGGCCGGAGGGGGTGACGTAGCCGGTCCAGGAGATCACGGCGGTCCGGGTGTCCGGGGCCTGGCGCTGCTCCTCGGTGTGGAGGGCGCGGGCCATGCCGGCCGGGGAGCGCAGCGGGTCGGCCGCCTGGTCGTGGTGGCCGAGGTCGGCGTCCGAGCCGGGGACGAGCACGGAGATCCGCTCGGCGTCGGCGAGGTCGCCCCACACCTCGGTGACCAGGCCGCGGCCGCGCGGGTCGAAGGCCAGGATCTGCCGGTCGGGGGCGAGCAGGTGCTCGACGTCGTTGGCGCGGGAGACGGCCAGCGCGCGGGTGTCGGAGTCCAGCGTGCCGTCGGCGGCGCGGGCCAGGGCCCGGTCGTGCTCGGCGGCCAGGGCGATCCGGTTGGCGCGGTAGCGCAGGTCCAGCGGGGCGCCGTCGTAGTTGCCGACGACCAGCGGGTAGTCCTGGATCAGCCGGTCCAGCTCGGTGGGCGCGAGCGAGGCGAAGAACGCCGCGGCGGCGGCCGGGGTGGTGGTCGCCGGGTCGGGCAGGGAGCGGCCGAAGGAGTGGTCCTCGACCCAGGCGGCGCTGCCGGCCGGGGGCGTGGAGATCGCCAGCTGTTCGGAGGAGACGGCGGCCGCGGCGGCGACGGCCCCGGCGTCGGCGAGCACCGCGCAGCCGGCGAACGCCCCGATCAGTACCCGCTTCCAGCGCCGACGGATGCGCACCGCACCAACTCCCTTGGGGCCCGCACCGTTTCGCGGGCGGTGGTGCCCGGAGGGTGCGATAGCTCTGCTGACTTCCCTGCGCAAGCCTAGGGGGCCCGAAGGGATGCCGGGAACGCCTAAACTGTGGGATGGCTCACATGAACCGGGGGTGTCCGTCCGACGTCTCCCAGTGGTTCGGACAGTGGTTCGGGAAGTGGTTCGTACGGAGGCCCGGACGGCGGCCGGTGCGGCCGTCGGGAAGGGGCGCGCTCAGCCCTCGGACCCGCCGGACCCGTCGGATTCGTCGAACGCGCGGACCAGGCGCTTCGGTGCCGTCCGCCGCCAGGCCTCGGTGACCAGGTCGCGCAGCTCGTCCCCGTCCACCAGGTCCAGCCGGACGCTCACCCAGCCGTGCCGGCCGACGTACGGGGCGGAGGAGAACACCTCGGGCTCGGCGGCGAGCAGTTCGGCCTGGTCCTCGGGGGAGGCCTTGACGGTGACGCGGTCCCCGTCGGGCGCGCCCATCGCGAAGATCCGGCCGCGCACCCGCAGCGTCTCGATGTCCCAGGTCGGCTCCTGGGCGGCCTCCGGCAGGGCCAGGGCCATCGTGCGGAACTCGTCGAACGTCACCATGGCGGCAGGGTAGGGCAGGGCACTGACAGCGCGCCCCCGGCGCGCGGCACGGCGCACCGGGGGCGGTGGGCGCCGGCCGCAGGGGCGCGGACCGACCGGTCCACGCCCCAGCGACGGTGGTGCGCCCCGCCGTTCGGACGGGCCGCACCCGGCGGACCGTCACACCATGCCCAGCGCGTACGCCGCGAACAGCGCCGCCGCGGCCCCGGCCACCGCCTTGCCGCCCCGGGAGAAGGCCGTCCACGGGCCGTCGAACCGGCGGGTGAACCAGCCGACCGCCACCAGCACGGCGCCGAACAGCGGCAGCAGCGCCAGCCGGGCGAGCACCCAGCCGAGCGAGTCCGGCGCCGTGCTCAGCCCCGGGACGGCGCCCAGGGCGGCCGCGCCGGGCACCGCCACCGCGAGCATCGCGCTCTGGTGCCAGCAGAAGATCGTCATCGCCGACAGGTTGACCACCACGACCGGCAGCCAGAGCAGCGGACGGCCGGTCAGCAGCCGGCCCAGCCGCTCCCGCAGCAGCACCGCGGCGCCGCACTGGAACGCCGCCAGGGCGAGCACCAGCAGGGACGGCGGGTGCGAGTTGGTCCGCTCCGCCCCGGGCACGCCGACCATGCTGGCCGGGTAGTGGAAGACCAGCAGCAGCGCGGCGAACAGCGCGCCGCCGCCGAGCAGCAGCACCCGGGCCGTCGGGCGGCCGAGCCGGCCCTGCGCCCAGAGCACGCCCAGCTGGTAGCCGAACAGCCAGCCCGGCAGGATGTTCAGCAGCGCGACCCAGGACGGCACCGACCCGGCCCACGGCCCGTACCGCAGCAGGTCGACGGCGGCGACCGAGGCCACCAGCAGGCCCGCCGACCAGCCGCCCAGCCGGCGCCCGGCGGCCACGCAGAGCGGGGTGAGGGCCGTCAGCCCCAGGTAGACCCCGATGTACCAGAGCGGCTGCACCACCAGGGTGGCGCCGGTGCGCACGGTGTCCTCGGGGACGCCGAGCGCGGGCAGCAGCGGGATCAGCGCCGCCCAGACGGCCGCCACCCCGAGCACCGGGCGCAGCAGCCGGACCGCACGGGCCCGCAGCCAGCCGCCGTACGTGACGCCCTTGGCCCGGGCCCGCTCCAGCGAGCGGACCGAGGAGTGGCCGCCGACCAGGAAGAACACCCCGAGCATCTGGAGCACCCAGCTGAGCGGGGCGAAGAAGCCGAGGGTGGAGAGCGGGCTGGCGTTGTGCAGGGCGCCGTCGGGAGAGCGGGTGAAGCCGCCGAGCATCCAGTGGCCGACCGGTACGGCGAGCAGGGCGAGGGCGCGCAGCCCGTCCAGGGCGCGGTCGCGGTCGGCCGGGGTCTTCGCGTCGACCCGCGCGGCGGCGCGGCGCAGGGCGGTGAGCGGTCCGGCGGCGAGCGCTCGGGGGGTACGGGGCGGGGCGGCGAGGGTGTCGGCCATGGTGGTGCTCCTTCCGGTGCGGGCGGGTCAGGCGCGGCCGAGGGCGACGGCGGCGTAGGCGGCGAGGGAGGCGGTGCCGGGGGCGAAGTAGCCGGTGTGGCCGTGGGATCCGGCGGCGGGCAGCGGGCGGGCGCCGAAGCCGGGGGCGGTCGGGTCGGCGCCGTGGCCGAGGCCGAACAGCCGGACCTTGGGCACGTCGCCGATCCAGTCGGAGTCGTTGCGGGCGGTGGCCCAGAGCGGGACGCCCGGGTCGAGGTC
Organism: Kitasatospora sp. NPDC058184; assembly: GCF_042883725.1. NCBI lineage: Bacteria > Bacillati > Actinomycetota > Actinomycetes > Kitasatosporales > Streptomycetaceae > Kitasatospora > Kitasatospora sp. NPDC058184. The sequence continues at coordinate 30,452 of NZ_JBHVVE010000013.1, read as the reverse complement.
GGCGGCCGAGCCGACGCCCATGCCGGGCGAGCCGAGCACCACCACGCCGGAGGCCTGTGCGGGGGTGGGGCGGGCCAGGCCGCAGACCACGGAGCCGTAGCTGTGGCAGAACACGGTGGGCGGGTCCTGCGGGCGGGTGGTGGCGGCGAGTCCGTCGAGCAGCCGGGTGAGGCGGGGGGCGCCGGCCCGGGCCAGGTCCTCGGTGGCGGCGTCCAGGCCGAGGCCGAGCGGGGTGGTGTAGCCGGCCCAGGCGATCACGGCGGTCTGCCCGCCGGTGGCGTCCAGGAGCGCCCGGGCCATGCCGGCCGGGGTGCCGTACGGGTCGCCGGCGCGGTCGAAGCGGAGCAGGTCGGTGTCGGAGCCGGGGACGATCACGGCGGTGCGGCGGGCGGTGGCGAGGTCGCCGTACACCTCGGCGACCTGGCCGCGGCCGCGCGGGTCGAAGGCGAGGATCCGCCGGCCGCCGTCCAGCAGGGCGCGGTAGCGCTCGGCGCGGGTGCGGGCGGCCTCGTGGTCCTGCGGGGTGAGGGCGGGGTCGGCGGCCCGGGCGAGTTCGCGGGTGTGCTCGGAGGTCAGGGCCAGGGCGTTGGCCCGGTACCGGAGGGCGACCGGGGCGCCGTCCAGGTTGCCGACCACCAGCGGGTACCGGGCGGTCAGGGCGTCCTGCCGGGCCGGGTCCAGTCCGGCGAAGAACGTGGCGACCCGGGCCGGTTCGGTGGTGGCCGGGTCGGGCAGCCGCAGGCCGAGCGAGGTGTCGGCCGTCCACGCGGCGCTGCCGGGCGGCGGGCCGGTGACCGGGGTCTGGGTGTCGGCGGCCCAGCCGCCCGCGCCGAGCATGATCGCCACTGCCACCGCGGCGCCGGCGATCGCCCGCCCGGCTCGAAACCTGCGCATGTCCCTGCTCCTTCCTCGTCCGTTCGGCCGCCGACTCGGTTCGGCTTCCGACGAGGAGGAAGGTAGGAATGCGACGGCCCCGCGGACGTCACACCGCGGGGCCAACTCCCGGGTGCTACCCGGGTATCAGAGGAGCGGGCGAACAGCTGCCGGTTACTGACCCGGTGTCACCAGGCCGGACTCGTAGGCCAGGATCACCGCCTGGGCGCGGTTGTGCAGGCCGAGCTTGGCGAGGATGCGCCCGATGTGGGTCTTGACGGTCTGCTCGGCGAGCACCAGCCCGGCGGCTATCTCCTGGTTGGACAGGCCGCGGGCGATCAGCTCCAGCACCTCGGTCTCGCGCGGGGTCAGGCCGTTGAGCCGCACCTTGGGGTCGCGGCGCCTGGCCGGGCGGGTGCGGGCGAAGTCCTCGATCAGCCGGCGGGTCACCGAGGGGGCGAGCAGTGCCTCGCCGGCCGCGACCACCCGGACCGCGGCGATCAGGTCGGCCGGCGGGGCGTCCTTGAGCAGGAAGCCGCTGGCCCCGGCGCGCAGCGCCTCGTACACGTAGTCGTCCACGTCGAAGGTGGTCAGCATCAGCACCTTGGGCCGGTGGGCGCCGGGCACGGCCGGGTCGAGCAGCCGCCGGGCCGCCTCCAGGCCGTCCATGACGGGCATCCGGACGTCCATCAGCACCAGGTCCGGGTGGGTGCGGCCGTTGACCTCCAGGGCCTGGGCGCCGTCCGCCGCGTCCCCCACCACGTCGATGTCGCTCTGGGCGTTGAGCAGGGCCGCGAAGCCCGCGCGCACCATGGCCTGGTCGTCGACGATGATCACGCGGATGGTCATGCGGTGGTCTCCTGGGGGGTGTCGGTGTCGGGGCGGTCGACGGGCAGGACGGCGGCCACCTTGAAGCCGCCGTCCGGCAACGGGCCGGTGTCCAGCCTGCCATCGACCAGCCGGACGCGTTCACGCATTCCGACCAGCCCCTGCCCGGTGCCCTCGACCGAGGCCTCCAGCGACTCGGTGCGCTGCGGCGGGGGCGCGTTGACCACCGTCACCAGCAGCGCCGGGCCGTCCGTGCTCAGCGACACCCAGGCCCGCGCGCCGGGGGCGTGCCGCACCACGTTGGCCAGCGCCTCCTGCACGATCCGGTAGGCGGACAGGCCGACGGCCTGCGGTGCCTGGTCCAGCAGGTCCACCAGGCCCGGTTCCACCGTCAGTTCGGCCGGTACCCCGGCCCGGCCCACCGTCTCGACCAGCTGGGCGAGTTGGCCCACCCCGGGCTGCGGGGCCCGCTCCCCGCCGGACTCCTCGCTGCGCAGCACGCCGAGCAGCCGGCGCATCTCGGCCAGCGACTCGCGGGCGGTGCCGGCTATCGCGGTGAACTCCTCGGCGGCCTCGTCCGGCACCCCGGTGATCCGGTACGGCGCGCTGGCGGCCTGCACCGCGATGACCGACATGTGGTGCGCGACCACGTCGTGCAACTCCCGTGCGATCCGGGCGCGTTCCTCCAGCAGGGTGCGGCGTTCACGTTCGACCTCGCTGATCTGCTCCTGCTCGCTGAGCAGCCGGCGCGCCTCGGCGCGGTCCCGGACGGCCCAGCCGAGCAGCAGCACGGCGCCGCTGAGCGCGATCAGCAGCATGGTGGTGCCGTCGCCGGAGCGGGGCAGGCCGAGCGTGGTGGTGAGCGCGGTGAGCGCGATGGTGGCGAGCCAGACCGAGAGCAGGGTGGCCCGGCTCTCCCGCAGCGCCAGGGCGATCAGCAGGAAGAGGTACGAGAGGATCATCGGCGCGGTCCACGGCCAGGTGCCGCCGTCCTGGTCGTACCGGGCGGTGATGGTGGCGGTGGCGACCAGGGTGCCCGCGCTGATCCACCAGGCGGCCAGCGGCCGGGTGATGGCGAGCAGCAGCGGCACCGTCTGGGCGACGGTGAGCGCGCCGGCCACCGGGAGCACCAGGCCGAAGAAGCCGACCAGGGTGGCGATCCCGGCGGGGATCAGCGAGGACAGCATGATCAGGACGACGGCGTACGGCAGCCGGCGCACCCAGCGCCGGGGCGACGTTCCGAGCAGCGGGGTGTGGCCGCCGCTCGGGGTGGTCAGGTGGTGTCGGAAGGTGCCCAGCAGGCGCAGGGCGTGCGGGCGGACGTCGGCGGCGGTGAGGTTCTTCATCGCGCGCCAGCCTAGGAGGGCGGGGCCCCGCCGGGCGTCGCACCGGAGCCCGATTTTCCGGGTGCTACCGGGGTACCGGGTGATACCCCGGTATGACGCGGGTGCGCGGCCGGGTACTACGCGCGGTCGTGCCAGTGGCCGGCCAGGGCCGGGCCGAGCTGGTCGAAGTGACGCTCGATCACCGCGACCATGCCCTCGGGGCCGGCCGGCTCGTGCTCGGCGCTCCAGGAGAGGTGGGCCAGGCGCAGCAGTCCGCCGAAGACGGCGGCGAGCACGGCCGGGCGCAGGTCCTCGGCCGGGTCCAGGCCCTCGCGTTCGGCGAGCACCCGGACGACCAGCCGTTCCTGCTCGTTGACCCGCCGCAGGTGGGCGGCGAGCAGCGGGGGCGTCTCCTCGATCATCCGCATGAGTTCGAGGGCGCTGTGGATCGAGCCGGGGCCGGCGGCCTCCTCGCTGCCGAGGTCGTGCCAGGCCTTGACGATCGAGGCGCGCAGGGCCTGGAGCGGGGTCTCCTCGGCCGGGCGGTGGCGCAGGCACTCCATGAAGTAGTCCTCGGCCACGGCCATCACGGCGAGCGCGACCTCGTCCTTGTTGGCGAAGTAGCGGAAGAAGGTGCGCTGGGAGACGTCGACGGCGGAGGCGATCTCGTCGACGGTCGTCCGGGCGAAGCCCTGCCGGAGGAAGAGCACGTGGGCGGCCTGGATCAGGGCGTACCGGGTCTGCTGCTTCTTGCGCTCGCGCAGTCCGGGCGTGCGCCCGGGGCCCTCCGGGGCGGCGGTGGTGCGGGGGGTGTGAGCGGCCATGAGCAGGGGCCTTCCGGAGGGCTGGGTACGGCGGTGGGAGCACGATCCTAGCGCTCTGACAAATGTCAGTTATGGCCAGAAGTCACTGTTTGCCGAATGTCAGCGGCTGACATAATCTGCCGAGGTGGCGCCCGTCGGGCCGGGGCACCTGTGGGGACGGGTGGGCCGGGGCGCCACGACCACGTCCTGCACCCCAGCCACGCCCCCGGAGGGCCCTGATGAGCCAGTCCGTCGTGAAGAACTCCGAGGCGGACGCACCGCCGCCGCCGAACCCGCCGTCGGGGGGCGGCCTCAAGGGGCACCCCTGGCTGACCCTGCTGACCGTCGCGGTCGGCGTCATGATGGTCGCGCTGGACGGCACGATCGTCGCCATCGCCAACCCGGTGATCCAGGAGAAGCTGCACGCGGCGCCCGCCGAGATCCAGTGGGTCACCAGCGGCTACCTGCTGGCCCTGGCGGTCTTCCTGGTCACCGCCGGCAAGATCGGCGACCGCTTCGGCCACAAGGCCACCTTCCTGGTCGGCGCGGTGGGCTTCGCCGTGACCTCGGCCGCGATCGGCTTCGCCGGCAACATCCAGACCGTGATCGCCTTCCGGGTGCTCCAGGGCCTGTTCGGCGCGCTGCTCCAGCCGGCCGCGCTCGGCCTGCTGCGCGGGGCCTTCCCGGCCGAGCGGCTCAACATGGCGATCGGCATCTGGGGCGGCGTGATCGGTGCCTCCACCGCGGCCGGCCCGATCGTCGGCGGCCTGCTGGTCGAGCACGTCAACTGGGAGTCGGTGTTCTTCATCAACGTCCCGGTCGGCCTGATCGCGCTGGCGCTGGGCCTGTGGATCCTGCGGGACGTCCGCGCCGAGAAGGCCGCCAAGTCCTTCGACCTGCCCGGCATCGCGCTGCTCTCGGTGGGGATGTTCGCGCTGGTCTTCGGCATCATCAAGGCCCCCGAGTGGGGCTGGGGCGACGGGCGGACGCTGCTGTTCCTGGGCGGCGCGGTGGTCCTGATGGTGCTGTTCGCGCTCTGGCAGGGCAAGGCCCGCGAGCCGCTGGTGCCGCTCGGCCTGTTCCGCTCGGTGCCGCTGTCGGCGGGCGTGCTGCTGATGGCGCTGATGGCCTTCGCGTTCTTCGGCGCGATCTTCTTCGTGACCTTCTACCTCCAGAACGTGCACGGGATGAAGCCGGTCGACGCCGGCGTCCACCTGCTGCCGATGACCGGCATGATGATCGTCGGCTCGCCGCTGGCCGGCCTGGCGATCGGGAAGCTGGGCCCGCGCATCCCGATCGTGGCCGGGATGCTGATCACCACCGTCGCGATGTACGGCATGTCCACCCTGGACACCGGCTCCGGCAACGGTGTGATGTCGCTCTGGTTCGTCCTGATGGGCCTCGGCATCAGCCCGGTCATGGTCGGCGCCACCGAGGTGATCGTCGGCAACGCCCCGCTGGAGCTCTCCGGCGTGGCCGGCGGCCTCCAGCAGGCCGCGATGCAGGTCGGCGGCAGCCTCGGCACGGCGGTGCTGGGCGCGCTGATGGCCGCCAAGGTCGGCGACGTGCTGCCGGGCAACTGGGCGAAGGCCGGGCTGCCGCCGGTCGAGGGCGCGGCGGGCGAGGGCCTCAAGCAGGCCGCCCAGCTCGGCATCGCCCCGCCGGCCCCGGCCGGCACCCCGCAGCAGGCGGTGGACGCGATGGCCGGCGCCGTCCACGAGTCTTTCGTCAGCGGCATGTCGCTCGCCTTCGCGGTGGCCTCCGTGGTGGCCCTCGCCGCCGCCGCGCTCGGCCTGCTCACCCGCCGCGGCACCACCGACGCGGGCCCGTCCGTGCACATCTGACGGCCCCACGGCCCCGCCGCACGCCACGGCCCCGGACTCCTCGGAGTCCGGGGCCGTCGTGGTGCCCGGGCGGCGGGCGCCCCTGTGCGTCAGGCGCGGCTGAGGGCCACCAGGGGGACGGTCCGGGCGGTGGTGCGGTAGCCGGCGAACTGGGGCTGGGCGGCGATCTGACGGGCCCAGAGCGCGTCGTGCTCGGCCGGGTCGACCGGTGCCGCCAGGGCCGGGTAGCGCTCGGCGCCGACCTCGACGGTCACCTCGGGGTGGGCCACCAGGTTGCGGTACCAGAGCGGGTCCTGCTCGCTGCCGCCGTTGGAGGCGAAGACCACCAGCCGCCCGCCGTCCGGCAGGTAGACCAGGGGAGTGGTGCGCGGCTCGCCGCTGCGGGCGCCGACCACGGTGAGCAGGAGGACCGGCGCGTCGGCGAGCGGGCCGCCGACGGCCCCCTGCCGGGTGCGGAACTCCGCGATCACGTTCCGGTTGAACTCGCCCGCGCCGTCGGCGGGTTCGGGGTGCCGCCCGGAGGGCCCGGGCCTCGTCTCGTCGGTCATGACGCCGAGCCTAGGACCTCACACCGGTGTGAGGGTCAAGAACACGACGGACGGCGAAGGGCCGGACCCCCGTACGGGAGGTCCGGCCCCTCGGTGCCTCAGGGCCTACCGGCCGGTCAGGCGTCGCCGCCGGCGGCGCCCGGGTCGGCCGCGGTCACGTCGAGCAGCTGGTAGCGGTCGATCGCGTCCTTCAGCGCCGAGCGGTCGATCTTGCCCTGCTTGGCGAGCTCGGTGAGCACGCCCAGGACGACCGACTGCGCGTCGATGTGGAAGAAGCGACGGGCCGCGCCACGGGTATCGGCGAAGCCGAAGCCGTCGGCGCCCAGCGACTGGTACTGACCCGGCACCCAGCGGGCGATCTGGTCCGGCACCGCGCGCATCCAGTCGGACACCGCGACGACCGGGCCCTCGGCACCCTGGAGCTTCTGCGTGACGTACGGCACGCGCTGCTGCTCCTCGGGGTGCAGCAGGTTGAACTCCTCGGCCTCCACCGCGTCGCGGCGCAGCTCGTTCCAGGAGGTCGCGGACCAGACGTCGGCCTTGACGTTCCACTCCTCGGCGAGGATGCGCTGGGCCTCCAGGGCCCACGGCACGGCCACGCCGGAGGCGAGGATCTGGGCCGGGATCTGGCCCGCGGTGCCCGGCGCGTACCTGTGCAGACCCTTGAGGATGCCCTCGACGTCCACGTTCTCCGGCTCGGCCGGCATCTTGATCGGCTCGTTGTAGACGGTCATGTAGTAGAACACGTCCTCGCCGTGCGGGTGCTCGGCGCTGGAGCCGTACATCCGCCGCAGACCGTCCTGGACGATGTGCGCGATCTCGAAGCCGTACGCCGGGTCGTACGCGACGACGCCGGGGTTGGTCGAGGCCAGCAGGTGCGAGTGGCCGTCGGCGTGCTGCAGGCCCTCACCGGTCAGCGTGGTGCGGCCGGCGGTGGCGCCGATCACGAAGCCGCGGGCCAGCTGGTCGGCCATCTGCCAGAACTGGTCGCCGGTGCGCTGGAACCCGAACATCGAGTAGAAGACGTACACCGGGATCAGCGGCTCGCCGTGGGTGGCGTAGGACGAGCCGGCGGCGATCAGCGAGGCGGTACAGCCCGCCTCGGAGATGCCGTCGTGCAGCATCTGGCCGGTCGGCGACTCCTTGTAGGCGAGGAGCAGGTCCCGGTCGACCGACTCGTAGGTCTGGCCGAGCGGGTTGTAGATCTTCGCCGAGGGGAAGAGCGAGTCCATGCCGAAGGTGCGGTACTCGTCCGGCGCGATCGGCACGAAGCGGTTGCCGATGCCCTTGTCCCGCATGAGGTCCTTGAGCACCCGGACGAACGCCATGGTGGTGGCGATGGTCTGGTTGCCGGAGCCCTTCTTGACCGCCTTGTAGGCGTCGTCGCCGGGCAGCTCCAGCTTCCGCGGGCGGACCTTGCGGGTCGGCACGTAGCCGCCGAGCTCCTCCCGGCGGTCGTGCATGTACTGGATCTCCTCCGAGTCGCGGCCCGGGTGGTAGTAGGGCGGGTAGCCCTCGTCCAGCTGCTTGTCGGTGATCGGCAGGTGCAGCCGGTCGCGGAAGCGCTTCAGGTCCTCGACCGTCAGCTTCTTCATCTGGTGGGTGGCGTTGCGGCCCTCGAAGTTGGGGCCCAGCGTCCAGCCCTTGACCGTCTGCGCCAGGATGACCGTCGGCTGGCCCTTGTGCTCGCGGGCCGCCTTGAACGCCGCGTAGATCTTCTTGTGGTCGTGGCCGCCGCGACCCAGGTGCTGGATCTGCTGGTCGGTCATGTTCTCGACCATGGCGCGCAGGCGCAGGTCGCCGCCGAAGAAGTGCTCGCGGATGTACTGGCCGGTCTCGGTGGCGTAGGTCTGGAACTGGCCGTCCACCGTGGTGTTCAGCTTGTTGACCAGGACGCCGTCGCGGTCCTGCGCGAGCAGCGGGTCCCAGGAGCGGTCCCAGACCAGCTTGATCACGTTCCAGCCGGCGCCCCGGAACTGGGACTCCAGCTCCTGGATGATCTTGCCGTTGCCGCGGACCGGGCCGTCCAGGCGCTGCAGGTTGCAGTTGACCACGAAGGTCAGGTTGTCCAGGCCCTCGCGGGCGGCCAGCGAGAGCTGGCCGAGCGACTCGGGCTCGTCCATCTCGCCGTCGCCGAGGAAGGCGTAGACCTGCGAGTCCGAGGTGTCCTTGATGCCGCGGTGCTCCAGGTAGCGGTTCATCCGCGCCTGGTAGATCGCGCCGAGCGGGCCGAGGCCCATCGAGACGGTCGGGAACTCCCAGAAGTCCGGCATCAGCCGCGGGTGCGGGTAGCTGGAGAGGCCGTACGGGGCCTTCGACTTCTCCTGGCGGAAGGCGTCGAGCTGCTGCTCGGTGAGCCGGTCCAGCAGGAAGGCGCGGGCGTAGATGCCGGGGGAGGCGTGACCCTGGAAGAAGATCTGGTCGCCCGACTCGCCCTCGGCGTCCTTGCCGCGGAAGAAGTAGTTGAAGCCGACGTCGTAGAGCGACGCGGAGGAGGCGAAGGTGGCGATGTGGCCACCGACGCCGATGCCGGGGCGCTGCGCCCGGGAGACCATGACGGCCGCGTTCCACCGGGTCGCGTTGAGGATCTTCCGCTCGATCTCCTCGTTGCCGGGGAAGAACGGCTCGTCCTTGGTCGCGATGGTGTTGACGTAGTCCGTGCTGCGCATCTCGGGCACGGCGACACGCTTCTCGCGGGCGCGCTCGATCAGCCGCAGCATCAGGTAACGGGCACGCTCACGCCCCCGCTCGTCGATGGCCGCATCGAGCGACTCCAGCCATTCCGCGGTCTCCTCGGGATCGAAGTCCGGGACCTGACTCGGAAGGCCGCCAATGATGATCGGGTTGCGATCGGATCCGGAAGCCACGCTGTTCCTTCACTGTCGGTCGAAACTGAGGTGTGTCGCGCCGCCTCCATCGTGCTACCGCGCTCGGAGATCCGTCATCTCTACCGATCGGTAACCGTTGCGCCCGGTGGGCGGTCCGGTCTGGTGGTGCGCGGTGCGGGCGTCTCCGTCCGCTCCGCACACCCCCGGGTGTTACGAAAAGAGGTGGTCCGACCTGGTGTCCCGTCCGCCCGATGGCGGGCGGCCGGGGTGAGGGCCAACAGGAGACTCTACGCCCGCGCACGCGCGGACCCCGAATGCCGTTCGCATCTCGGGCACACGTACGGCCTGTGGGCCGGGACCACCCGAAGCATCCTCGGACCATGCAGAAAAGGGCAAATCGGTGTGATTCCCGACACGTCCCACGGCGTGTTCCGGTGCGACACGTCAACCTTTGGGGGGGATCGGGGGTCGGGTACTTGCGCGAACCGCCGCGCCCGTGTGGACTACGGCCACAGCCTCGGCATGGATGCCGAGCCGAATACTGGAGGTTATTCCCGTGAGCGCGACCGCGGACCCCGCGGACAAGTCCAACCCGGCGACCCGTCTCGGCTTCGAAGAGGGCCAGATCATCCAGGAGCTGGGGTACGACGAAGACACTGACCAGGACCTCCGCGAAGGCATCGAGGAGCTCACCGGGACGGATCTCGTCGACGAGGACTACGACGACGTCGCCGACGCCGTCCTGCTGTGGCACCGCGACGACGACGGGGACCTCACCGACGCCCTCGTCGACGCGCTGGAGTACCTGGCGGAGGGCGGCCTCATCTGGCTGATGACGCCCAAGACCGGGCGGGACGGCCACATCGAGGCGTCCGACATCAACGACTCGGCCAAGACCGCCGGTCTCTCCCAGACCAGCTCGATCAACATCGTCAAGGACTGGGCGGCCACCCGGCTCGCGACCAAGTCCACGGCGAAGCAGAGCGGCGGAAAGCGCTGAGCGGGCTCTGAAGTCCCCGCGCCGGGCCCCGCCGGAGGAACCCCCTCCGGCGGGGCCCGCTGCATGCCCGGAGCGCCGCCCGGGGCCCGGCCGGCGCTCCGACCGGCCCGTTCGCGGACGGCGAACGCGGTGGGCCGCGGCCGCCCGCCTCATCCGTTCGGCGGAACGGCCGTAAACGAATGCGAGGATGTGGCCTGCCGCGCCCGCCGCGCGGTGCGCTCGCGTCAGAAAGGTCCCGTTCATGGCCATCGAGGTCGGCACCCAGGCTCCGGACTTCGAGCTCCGCAACCAGCACGGCGAGTCCGTCCGGCTCTCCGACTTCCGCGGCCGGAAGAACGTCGTCCTGGTCTTCTACCCGTTCGCCTTCACCGGTGTCTGCACCGGCGAGCTGGGCGCGATCCAGCGGGAGCTGGCGGGCCTGCAGAACGACACCGTGCAGGTGCTCGGGCTCTCCTGCGACTCCCAGTTCTCCCAGCGGGTCTTCGCCGACCGGGAGGGCCTGGAGTTCCCGCTGCTGGCCGACTTCTGGCCGCACGGCGAGGTCGCCCGCGCGTACGGCGTCCTCGACGAGGAGCGGGGCTGCCCGCTGCGCGGCACCTTCGTGGTCGACACCGCCGGCGCGGTGCGCTGGAGCGTCGTCAACGGCCTCCCGGACGCCCGGGACGAGCAGGAGTACCTGAAGGTGCTCGCGGCGCTCTGAGGCCCCCGCCGGGGGCCCCGGACGCGTCCCGGGCGCGCCCGCCGGGCCCCTTCGGCGCCCGCCGGCCGGGTGCCGTGGGGCCGTGTCCGGCCTGATCAGGGGTGCGGGCGGGAACCCCGTACTACGCTCGGGCCGTTGGCGGGGTGGGACGCGGGGGCCGATCGGCCTCCCGCCGCCCCGGACCGCACCACCGGGGGCACCACTGGACGTGCCTCCCGATTCTTGGAGGACTAGTGGGAGTCAGCCTCAGCAAGGGCGGCAACGTCTCGCTCACCAAGGAGGCACCCGGCCTCACGGCCGTGGTCGTCGGCCTGGGCTGGGACGTCCGGACCACCACCGGTGCGGACTTCGACCTGGACGCCAGCGCCCTGCTGTGCAACGCCCAGGGCAAGGTCGCCTCGGACGGCAACTTCGTGTTCTTCAACAACCTGAAGAGCCCGGACGGCTCGGTCGAGCACACCGGTGACAACCTGACCGGCGAGGGCGAGGGCGACGACGAGGCGATCAAGGTCAACCTGGCCGGCGTCCCGGCGGACGTGGAGAAGATCGTCTTCCCGGTGTCGATCTACGACGCCGAGACCCGCAGCCAGAACTTCGGCCAGGTGCGCAACGCGTTCATCCGCGTGGTGAACCAGGCCGACAACTCGGAGCTGGCCCGCTACGACCTCTCCGAGGACGCCTCCACCGAGACCGCGATGGTCTTCGGCGAGCTGTACCGCAACGGCAGCGAGTGGAAGTTCCGCGCCATCGGCCAGGGCTACGCCTCCGGCCTGCGCGGCATCGCGCAGGACTTCGGCGTCAACGTCTGAGCCGTCGCCGGCGCCCTGCGGCGCGGGCTGCGCGCCGTTCTCCCGGGGCGGCCCCGGACCTCCGTGGTCCGGGGCCGCCCCGGCTTCGTCCGACCCGGTGCCGCGCTGGTCCGCGGCGCTGCGAGGATGTGAGTTCAGGAAGTTCAGCCGACCAAAGCCGGTCGGCCGGGGCCGCGGGGGACTACACCTGGATGGCGCCCCGGGAGAAGCAAGGGAGGAAGAACGTCATGGTGGTCACGCTTGCCAAGGGTGGCAACGTCTCGCTCACCAAGGCCGCGCCGAACCTGACGCAGGTTCGGATCGGCCTCGGCTGGTCCGCCCGTTCAACCACGGGCGCCCCGTTCGACCTCGACGCGAGCGCCCTGATCTGCGGTGGCGGGCGAGTGCTCGGTGACGAGTACTTCGTCTTCTACAACAACCTCAAGAGCCCCGAGGGCTCGGTGGAGCACCAGGGCGACAACCTCACCGGCGGCGACGACACGGGTGACGACGAGGTGGTCGAGGTCAACCTGGACCTCGTCCCGGTGCAGGCCGACAAGGTGATCTTCGCGGTCTCGATCTACGAGGCCGAGGCGCGGCTCCAGAACTTCGGTCAGGTCCGCAACGCCTACATCCGGGTCGTCAACTCGGTCGACGGCCAGGAGATCGCCCGGTACGACCTGTCCGAGGACGCGTCCAGCGAGACCGCGATGATCTTCGGCGAGCTGTACCGCTACGCGGGCGAGTGGAAGTTCCGCGCAGTGGGCCAGGGGTACGCCTCCGGCCTGCGTGGCATCGCGCTCGACTTCGGCGTGAACGTACAGTAAGGGCGGAAATCGGACTTATCGCACCCGACCCGATCATGAGAACAGAGGGCAGTGCGGGGGTGGCCTGACCGGGCCCGGCCCGGTCAGGGCGTCTCGGGTACGAGGCCGACCCCGGCACGGCCAAAACCCGAAAGGTAGCCAACTCCCGTGTTCCTCCGCACATTCGGCTGGTCGCTCGCGATCACCGCCATCGGCCTGGTCGCGGCCGGACTGCTCTGGGGAGCCCAAGGCTTCGGCATCGTGCTGATCCTCTCCATCCTGGAGATCTCCCTGTCGTTCGACAACGCGGTGGTCAACGCCACGGTGTTGAAGCGGATGAACCCGTACTGGCAGAAGATCTTCCTGACCGTCGGTGTGCTCATCGCGGTCTTCGGCATGCGCCTGGTCTTCCCGCTGCTGGTCGTCGGCCTCACCGCGAAGCTCAACCCCACGACGGTCATCGACCTGGCGCTGCACTCCGACAAGACCCACGACGGCCTCACCTACGGCCAGTACCTGGAGGCGGCCAACCCGGCCATCGCGGCCTTCGGCGGCGTCTTCCTGCTGATGATCTTCCTCGACTTCATCCTCGGGGAGAAGGACTACAACTGGCTGTCCTGGATCGAGCGCCCGCTGGAGAAGGTCGGCAAGCTGGAGGCCTTCTCCACCGTCGTCGCCCTGGTCGCCCTGCTGCTGGCCTCCAACTTCTTCGCCGGGGAGCACGCGGAAACCGTTCTGCTCGCCGGCGTCCTCGGCCTGGTGACCTACCTCGCGGTCAACGGCCTCTCCTCGATCTTCGAGTCCGGCCTGGAGGCCGAGGAGGAGCGGGAGGAGGAGGCGGAGAAGTCCGGCAAGTCGATCATGCAGGTCGGCGGCAAGGCCGCGTTCTTCCTCTTCCTCTACCTGGAGGTCCTGGACGCCTCGTTCTCCTTCGACGGCGTGGTCGGCGCGTTCGCCATCTCCAGCGACATCTTCCAGATCACCCTGGGCCTCGGCATCGGCGCGATGTACATCCGCTCGCTGACCGTCTTCCTGGTCCGCAAGGGCACCCTGGACGACTACGTCTACCTGGAGCACGGCGCGCACTACGCGATCGGCGCGCTGGCGGCGATCCTGCTGGTCGGCATCAAGTTCCACATCCCGGAGATCGTCACCGGCCTGATCGGCGTCGCCTTCATCGGACTGGCACTCGGCTCGTCGATCCTGCGCAACCGGCGCGAGGGCGCCGGCGAGGACGAGGAACCGGAGCTGGTGGGCAGCGGCAAGTAGCCGCCCACGCGGTCCGCAGGACAAGCGGAAAGGCCGCCCCCGGGGTCTCCCGGGGGCGGCCTTTCCCGTGCTTCCTGGTTGTCCCCGGGGGACGCCCGGTCAGCCGAGCTGCTGCTCGATCGCGCGCAGCTTGCGCTCCAGCGAGTCCAGCTTCGGCATCGACAGGGTGTCGTCGTCGGCCGTCAGGTCGATGGTCGAGTCGCTGCGGGACGACCCGGTGCCGGAGGACGCGTACGAGGAGGACGCGTACGAGGAGCCGACGGCGGCGCGCGGCCGGCGGCCGGCGTCCAGGGCGGCCGGCTCGAAGGAGTCGGCGGACCGGTGCGAGTCCGCGTACGAGGAGGCCGGGGAGGTCGAGGTGGTGGCGTCGGTTTCCGCGGCTAGGGCAGGCTCCGTAGCGCTCGGGCCGTCTCCGGCAGCCGTGAGGGCGGGAACCTGGCGGCCGCCGCGGCCCCGGGCGAGCATGCCGCCCTGGCGCGAGATGGCCTTCAGCTCGGCCCGCTCGCGGCGGTCGGCGGTGCGGGCGCGGGCCTTGGCGTCCAGCTTCGCCTGGCGCTCCTCGCGCACCTCCTCGACCGCCTCGTCCAGGCTGCGGACGTTCTCCAGCAGCATCAGCGACCAGGCCGCGTAGGTCTCGCGCGGGGCGCGCAGCCAGCGGACGATGCGGATCTGCGGCAGCGGGCGCGGCACCAGGCCCTGCTCGCGCAGCGCGGCCTTGCGGGTCTGCTTCAGCGCGCGGTCGAACAGGATCGCCGCCGAGATCGACATGCCGGAGAAGAACTGCGGGGCGCCGTCGTGCGACACGCCGCGCGGGGCGTGCACCCAGTTGAACCAGGCCGAGGCGATCGCGAACACCCAGACCAGCAGGCGCGAGCCGAGCGCGGCGTCACCGTGGCTGGCCTCGCGGACGGCGAGCACCGAGCAGAACATCGCGGCGCCGTCCAGGCCGAACGGGACGAGGTACTCCCAGCCGCCGGACAGGCCCAGGTTCTCCTTGCCGAAGCCGACCAGGCCGTGGAAGGAGAGGGCCGCGGCGACGCCGGCGCAGCAGAACAGCAGCGTGTACGAGGAGATGCCGTAGATCATCTCCTTGCGCCGGCGGCGCTCCTCGCTGCGCTCCCAGGAGTCGCCGGACTCGTCCTTCTTCGAGCTCTTGAAACGCAGCGTCGCCAGCAGGACGGCGACGAACAGCAGGGCTGCGCCGCCGATGACGGTCCAGACCAGCTGTATGGAGGTCAGGTTCATTGCGGGTCGGGCCTCGGGTTTCCGCAGGGGACAGGATCACAGCGCGACACAGGTGGTCAGGGCCCGCTGTACGGGCACCGCCTGACGGTCGGTTCGTCGCCGCACGGCATGCCCGCCGCGCCCGCGCAGGGGCGGACGGGACGCCTGTGCGGCTAGACGATATCGCGTCCGAAGGGGCGGCATGTTACGGGAGGGCGGCTTCCTCCTGCCAATCGACCCGCCGGTTGGATAGGGGAGGGGTGGACGGGGTATCCGACGGCCGGGCCGATGCCCGATCATTGGTCGGCGGACCGTCAGAACGCCTGGCGGGAGCAGGGGGAGAGGACGGCATGGTCTCGATCTGGGAGTACCTGCGCGGGGACAAGAGCTACACCTTCGACAACCCCGGCGGTCAGCACAAGGTCATACTCACCAAGTCGACTCCGCAGCACGCGATCACCGGGTCGGCCGCCACCACCGGCTACCTCTACGTCAACCTGCACTGGACGATGAGCGCCGGGGGCTCCCGCCGGCCGAGCGCCCGGGAGTCCGTCAAGCGGTTCTTCAGCCCGCGGATCCTGCGGCCGCAGGACCCGGACTCGCCGCAGAACAGCGAGCCGATGAACGTCGACCTCGACCTGGCCTGCATGTACGAGCTCTCCGACGGGAGCACCGGCGTGGTGCAGCCGCTCGGCGGGCTCTTCGGCGACCTCCAGAACGCGCCGTACATCAAGCTCAGCGGCGACGACCAGTACGGGGCGCCGTCCGGCGAGACGATGTACGTCAACCTGGAGAAGAAGGACAAGTTCAAGCGGCTGCTGATCTTCGTCTACATCTACGACGGCACGCCGGCCTTCGAGCAGTCGCACGCGGTGGTCACGATCGTGCCGCAGACCGGGCCGCGGATCGAGATCAAGCTGGAGGAGCGGGCCCGGGCGGCGCGCTCCTGCGCGGTGGTGCTGATCGAGAACGCGGGGGACAACCAGCTGACGGTGCGGCGCGAGGTGCGGTACGTCAACGGGTTCCAGGCGGACATCGACCGGCTGTACGGGTTCGGGATGCAGTGGCAGCGCGGGTACAAGGGCGACTGACGCCGGGGGGCGCGGCTGTTCCACGGCGGCGGGCGGTGCGTGCGGCGGTTCCACGGCAGAGGGCGGTGCGGGCGGCGGGGCCGGGGTCGTCCGGCGGTCCCGCCGGGGGTGTCAGCGGGGCTGGAACTGCGGGCCCTGCGGGGGCAGCGCGAACTCCTCGCCGGTGGGCGCCGGGGGCTGGGCCGTCGGCGGCTGCGGTGGGACGGGCGGCTGCTGGCCGGTGCCGGGCTGCGGGTAGCCGTAGCCGGCGGGGCGCTGCTGCGGCGGCGCGGGCTGGTTCTGCTGGGGGTAGCCGTAACCGCCCGGCTGCTGCTGGTAGGGCTGCTGGCCGGTGCCCGGTTGCGGGTAGCCGTAGCCGCCGGTGGGCTGCTGCGGCGGTGCGGGCTGCTGCTGGGGGTAGCCGTACCCCGTGCCGGGCTGCTGGGGGTAGCCGTAGCCGGTGCCGGGTCGGTTGCTCGGGGGAGCGGTGGGCGGCGGGGGCACGGTCGGCGGGGCGGTGGGCGGCGGCGGGGTCGCCGGCGCGGGCGAGGCGTTCGCGGCGGTGGCCGGGGCCGGTGCGGTGGCCGGGGCCGGGGTGGGCGGTGACTGCGGGACGGCCGGGGCCAGGGTGAAGGTGCCCGGCTCGGGGGTGGTCGAGCGCGGGTCCGGCAGCGGGGTGCTGCGCGGGTCGAACGCGCCGGACGCGCCGGACGGGGCGGGGGTGGCGCCGAGGGCCTGGTCGGCCTCCGCCTCGTCGTCCACGGTGATGCCGAAGTCGGTGGCGAGGCCGATCAGCCCGGAGGTGTAGCCCTGGCCGATCGCCCGGAACTTCCAGGCCCCGGACCGGCGGTACAGCTCGCCCGCGACCAGGGCGGTGACGTTCTCGGCGTCGTCGATCGCGAACTCGGCGAGCGCGGGGACGCCCTCGCCGGCCGTGGCGTCGAAGAGCAGCAGGCGCAGCCCCGGCACGGCGCGGAACGGCCCGCCCTCGGAGGAGCCGGCCAGCACCACGCGGTCCACCTCGGCGGGCAGCTTGCCCAGTTCGACCTCGACCGTGTCGATGATCTCGGCGCCGCCGGAGGTCTGCTGCTTGGGCAGGTGGCGGACCAGGCCGGAGGGGTGGCGGGGCTGGTTGTAGAAGACGAAGTCGGCGTCCGAGCGGACCTTTCCGGAGGCGCCGAGCAGCAGCGCGGACGCGTCCACGTCCGGCGCACCGGGCGTGGCGCTCCAGCGCAGCACGGCGCGGACCGCCGCCGCCGGCAGTGCGATGTTGGCGCCCTTGGCCATCACGTGCGTCATAGCCGACCATCCTGCCTGTTCGCCACCCCTTCGGACAACGTGACCGGACCGGTCCGCGCGGAGTCGGACTTTGCCAAGACTTGCGCTTTCCGAGGTTTGCCGCCGTCGTTTCCGGGATGGGGCATCGATGCGCCCATGATCGTCCAAGTGGACCGGGATGTTCCGGGAGTTCAGTACCGGGGAACCGGGACCGGCCGGATCCCGTCCGTACGATGGGCGGTCGAAGGGTCTCCGGGGGTTCGGCGGAGGGGCGTCCGGCGGCGGCGTGCCCGGGAACCTTGGCGCCCGGTCGGCCGGTTGACCAGGGTGTCGTCGGCAACGGGCCGGGGGCCGGTCCACTTCCTGGAGGAGAGCACCTTGCGCCATTTCGGCCACCTCGCCGAGGACGTACGCGGCCGGCTCTTCCTGGAACAGCCGCGCCCGTTCAGCGCGCGGAGCGGGCCGGAGGTGATCGCCACCGCCCTCGGCGGCACCCTCTACAGCCCGGCCACCAGGCCCGCCCTGGCCGCCGACATCCGCAAACTCGCTGGTCGGGGCGTGGTGTCGATGGTGCTCTGCCTGGAGGACGCGATCGCCGACCACGAGGTGGACGCGGGCGAGCGGAACCTGGTCGAGCAGTTGAATGACCTGGTCAAGGACTTCACCGACTGTGCACAGAGCCACCCCCTGCTCTTCATCAGGGTCCGCAGCGCCGCCCAGATCCTCGACCTGGCCGAGCGTCTCGGCCCGGCCGTCGAACTGCTCAGCGGCTTCGTGCTGCCGAAGTTCACCCCGGCGAACGGCGGCGGGTACCTGGCCGCGCTGGCCGCCGCCGAGGCCGCGACCGGGCGGCGGCTGTTCGCCATGCCCGTCCTGGAGTCGCCCGAACTCGCCCACCTGGAGACCAGGCGGGAGCAGCTGTTCGGCATCGCCGAGCTGCTCGCCGGCCACCGCGAACGGGTGCTCGCCGTCCGGCTCGGGGTCACCGACCTCTGCTCCGCGTACGGCCTGCGGCGCTCGCCCGACCTCACCGCGTACGACGTGGCGCTGGTCGCCTCGGTGATCGGGGACGTGGTCAACGTGCTCGGCCGGGCGGACGGCACCGGGTACACCGTCACCGGCCCGGTCTGGGAGTACTTCCCGGTGCAGGAGCGGATGTTCAAGCCGCAGCTGCGCCGGACCCCGTTCGCCGGGGCCTCCGTCCCGGCCGCGGCCGGGGTGCTCCGGGCCTCCGGCGAGGAGGTCCGCCGGCGGATCATCGAACACGACCTGGACGGGCTGATCCGGGAGGTCGAACTCGACCGGGCCAACGGCCTGCTCGGCAAGACCTGCATCCACCCCAGCCACGTACCGGCCGTGCACGCCCTCTCCGTGGTCACGCACGAGGAGTACTGCGACGCCCGCGACATCCTCCGGCAGGAGCAGGACGGCGGCGGGGTACTGCGCTCGGCGTACACCAACAAGATGAACGAGGCCCGGCCGCACCGGGCCTGGGCGGAGCGGGTGCTGCTGCGGGCGGAGGTGTTCGGGGTGGCCCGGGAGGACGTGAGCTTCGCCGAACTGCTGTCGGCCTGCCTGTGCGGCTGACGGCGCCAGGACGGACACGACGGACACACCGACGGACATGACGAACGCACCCGTGAACGCCGGCTACGAACGCACCGACGAACGCACCATCGCACCACCGAAGGCAGGACCCGCAGTGACAGCAACACCGCAGATGTGGACCGGCCGTTGGGTCGCCGACCGGGCCGGGATCGCCCTGACCGGCTCCGAGCGCCTCCCCGAACTCGTCGGCCTGGCGCTGCGCTCGGGGAACCCCAAGCGCGCCCACCTGCTGGTCTCCACCGTGCTCGGCAAGCACGTGCCGCAGCGGCCCTCGGTGGTCCACGGCGCCGGGCTCGAACTCGGCCGCCGGGTCCGCGACCTGCTCGGCGCGGAGGCGGCCGGGCGGGCCGTCGTACTCGGCTACGCGGAGACGGCCACCGGCCTCGGCCACAGCGTCGCCGACGGCCTGGACGCCCCCTACCTGCACTCCACCCGCCGGCCGGTGCCCGGCCTGGACCCGGTCGGCGGCTTCGAGGAGGAGCACTCGCACGCCACCTCGCACCTGCTGCTCCCCGCCGACCCCGGACTCCTCGCCGGCGACGGGCCGCTGGTGCTGGTGGACGACGAGTTCTCGACCGGACGGACGGTGCTCAACACCATCCGCGACCTGCACGCCCGCCACCCGCGCGGGCACTACGTGGTGGTCGCCCTGGTGGACCTGCGCTCCGCGGCCGACCGGCGCCGGCTCGATGAGGCCGCCGCCGAACTCGGCGTCCGGCTGGACCTGGTGGCCACCGCGAGCGGCGGCGTCGAGCTGCCGGAGGACGTCGTGGCGCGGGCCGAGCGGCTGATCGCCGAGGCGGCGCCGGCCGCCGCGCCCCCGGTCGGGGAGCCGCCGTCGGCCGGCCCCGCGCCGCTGGACCGGGTCGAACTGGACTGGCCCGCCGGGCTCCCGGACGGCGGCCGGCACGGCTTCACCGCCCACGACCGCGCCCGGCTGGACGCCGCACTGCCCCGGCTGGCCGGGCAGCTCGCCGAGGCCCTGCCCGCCGGTGCGCGGCGGGTGCTGGTGCTCGGCTTCGAGGAGCTGATGTACGCGCCGCTGCGCCTGGCCGACGCCCTCGCCGAGCGGCTCGGCGGCGACCGCGTCCGGTTCTCCACCACCACCCGCTCGCCCGTCCTGGCGGTGGACGACCCCGGCTACGCCATCCGTACCCGGCTCGCCTTCCCCGCCCACGACGACCCGCGGGACGGCGGCTCGTCCGAGCGCTACGCGTACAACGTCGCCCCCGGAAGCGACCCGGCGCGGCGCTTCGACGCCGTGGTGCTGGTGGTGGACGACGTGGCCGACACCCCGGCGCTGCACGAGGGCGAGCACGCGCTGCTCGGCCAGCTGCGGCGGGTGACCGACCGGGTGGTGCTCGCCGTGCTGCCCTCGCACCGGCCGGTGCCCGTCGTGCCCGCTCCGCTCGCCGCACCCTCGTCGCCGCCCGCGGCCCTGTCGCCGCCCGGGTCTTCGAAGCTGCCCGGTTCTTCGGAGTTGCCCGCGCCCCTGTACGGGCCGGCGTTCTCCTCGTACCCCGCCGAGGAGGTGGCCTGGCTGCTCAAGGACCTCTCCGGGGTCGCGCTCGAAGCCCCCACCGAGGAGCGCGAGGAGGCCGTCCAGAACGGCGGCGCCCACTACGCCGAGTCGCTGCCGGTCGAGTACCAGCCCAGCCCCGAGTACCAGGAGCTGTTCCACCAGGCGCTGCGCGGCTCCGCCAGCCGGATCGCGCTCGCCGTCGGCACCGTCGCCGAGACGCTGCTGCGCGAGCGCGGCCCCGGGCTGGTGCTGGCCTCGCTGGCCCGGGCCGGCACGCCCGTCGGCATCCTGGTCCGCCGCTGGCTGGCCTTCGCCCACGGCCTGTCGGTGCCGCACTACGCGGTCTCGATCGTGCGCGGCCGCGGCATCGACCCGGTCGCACTGCGCTACCTGGCGGCCCACCACCGGGCGCGGGACGTGGTGTTCGTGGACGGCTGGACGGGCAAGGGCGCGATCACCCGCGAACTGGCCGACGCGCTGGCCGGCACCGGCTTCGACCCGGACCTCGCGGTGCTCGCCGACCCGGGCCGCTGCGTGCGGACGTACGGCACCAGGGACGACTTCCTGATCCCGTCCGCCTGCCTCAACTCCACGGTCTCCGGGCTGGTTTCGCGCACCGTGCTGCGCGCCGGGCTGATCGGGCCGGACGACTTCCACGGCGCCAAGCACTACGCCGACCTGGCCGGGAACGACGTCTCGGCGCTCTTCCTGGACACGGTGGCCGCCCGCTTCGGCGAGGTCCGCGCCGCGGCGGTCGAGGGCGCCGACCGGCTCGCCGCCGACCCGCACCGGGAGCCCGACCGGGCCGGCTGGGCCGCCGTCGAGCGGATCAGCGCCGAGTACGGCATCGACAACGTCAACCTGGTCAAGCCCGGGGTCGGCGAGACCACCCGGGTGCTGCTGCGCCGCGTCCCCTGGCGGATCCTCGCCCGGCGCGGCGCCGGGGCGGACCTCGACCACGTCCGGCTGCTCGCCGCCCAGCGCGGCGTCGAGGTCGAGGAGGTGGACGGCCTGCCGTACACCTGCGTCGGCCTGATCCACCCCCGCTACAGCCGCGGGGCGACCGGGGGAGACGGGCGCGCGGTGGCCGACGGGGGCACCGTGACCGAGACGACGGGGAGGGAATCCTGATGGGTGTCCTGGTGGCCAGCGACCTCGACCGGACGCTGATCTACTCCGAGCGGGCCATGGCCCTGGCCGGGCCCGACCGGCTGGCGCCGAGGCTGCTCTGCGTCGAGGTGTACCAGGGGCGGCCGCTGTCCTTCATGACCGAGCGGGCCGCCGGGCTGCTCGCCGAACTCGCCCGGGAGGCCTGCTTCGTCCCGGCCACCACCCGCACGCCGGAGCAGTACGGGCGGGTCAACCTGCCCGGCCCGACGCCGGACTGGGTCCCCGCGTACGCGATCTGCGCCAACGGCGGGCAACTGCTGGTGGACGGCGTGCCGGACGGTGACTGGCGGGCCGAGATCACCGCGCGGATAGCCGCCGGCTCGGCCCCGCTGGAGGAGGTCGTCCGGCGGCTCGCCCTGTGCGCCGACCCGGAGTGGACGCACAAGCGGCGGGTCGCCGACGAGCTGTTCGCCTACCTGGTGGTCGAGCGCGCCGCGCTGCCGGGGGGCTGGCTGGCGGAGCTGACCGGCTGGTGCGCCGAGCGCGGCTGGACGGTCTCCCTGCAGGGCCGCAAGGTGTACGCGGTGCCCGCGCCGCTCACCAAGAGCGCCGCGCTGGCCGAGGTCGTCCGGCGCGGCGGCGCGGACACCGTGCTGGCGGCCGGGGACTCGCTGCTCGACGCCGACCTGCTGCTCGCGGCGGACGCGGGCTGGCGCCCGGGGCACGGCGAACTCGCGGACAGCGGCTGGACGGCCCCCGGCGTCACCGCCCTGACGGAGGTGGGGGTGACGGCGGGGGAGGAGATCGTCCGGCGGTTCCTGGCAGGGGCGTCGGCCCTGCCGGTCGGGGGCTGACCCCCGGGTCCGGGTTCGGCTGCGGGTGGGTCAGCCGCAGCAGCCGCCGCCGCAGCAACCGCCCCCGCCCCCGGCGGGGGCCTGCGGGGCGGCGGCCGCGCCGCCCGTGACGGCGACGGTGGACAGCAGCTTCACGGTGTCCTGGTGGCCCTGCGGGCAGACGGCGGGGTCGTTGGCCTGGGCCATCGGGCGGCGGAGCTCGAAGGTGGCGCCGCAGGAGCGGCAGCGGAAGTCGTAGCGAGGCATACCGGCAGGGTACCGAGCGGGGTCCCCGCCGGCAGCCCGCTTCTGGTGCTTCCAGGGCTTCCGGGTGCTTCGGTGCTACCGATGCCTTGGCGCTCCCGGTGCTACCGGTGGCCGCCGAGGTCCCCGCGGATCAGCTCGATCACCCGTGCCGCCGT
The DNA here is from genome assembly GCF_042883725.1 of Kitasatospora sp. NPDC058184. Classification (NCBI taxonomy): domain Bacteria; kingdom Bacillati; phylum Actinomycetota; class Actinomycetes; order Kitasatosporales; family Streptomycetaceae; genus Kitasatospora; species Kitasatospora sp. NPDC058184. Next base: position 7,773 of record NZ_JBHVVE010000013.1, on the reverse strand, counting down.
GTCCCGCACCGCCGCGAGCTCGGTCAGGAAGTGCCAGTAGTCGGGGTGCCGGCCGGCCGCCTCCAGCGTGGCCACGGCGCGGTCCAGCCGGGCCACCGCCTCGTCCAGCGGGGCAGCGTGCCGCGGGTCCGGCGCGCTGCGCCCGGCCATCGCCAGCCGCTGCGCGTCCCGGATGGCGAAGCGGGCGCGCTCGATCTCCCGGTTGGGGTCGTGCTGCACCTCGTTCAGCTGCCGCAGCCGGTCGTTCGCCGCGAGCACCGAGCCGTCGGCGGTCTCCAGCAGCGCGCGGACCGTCCCGATCGCGGCGGTGGCGTCGGCCCAGCGCTGCTCGTCCCGGGCCCGGGCAGCCTCGGCGAGCTTGCGCTCGGCGGCCCGCCCGGCCTCCGCGACCTGGTCCGGCACCCGCTGGAGGTCCTGCCAGCAGGAGGTGCTGAACCGGCGGCGCAGCTCGCTCAGGGCGGGCTCGACCGTCTCGGCCTTGGTCTCCAGCGCCTGGATGCGGGTCCGCAGGCTCGCCACCCGCCGGTCGATCTCCCGCGCCCGCTCCGGCAGTTGTCCGGCGTCGGCGGCGATCGCCTCGGCGCGCTGCTTCACGTCCTCCGCGCGCCGCAGGGTGTCCGCGACCCCGTGCCGGGCCGGGCCCTCGTTCAGCCGGCCGAGCTCGGGCGCCAGTTCGGCGAGCCGGGCCGCCAGGTCGTCCGCCCGCAGGCCGGCGCCGCGCGCCCCGTCCAGCGCGGTGGTGGCCGCGAGCAGCGCGCGCTTGGCCTGCTCGACCGCCGGGGTGACCCGCATCAGCTGCTGCTCGGCGTGCTCGACGGTCGGCTGCAGGCGGCGCAGGAAGTCGTTCAGCTCCGCCCGGGCCGAGCCGAGCTGGCTCTTCACGTCCTCCAGCCGGCGCCTGGCCTGCGCGGCCGTGCCGGCGTCCAGGGTCTCGCTGTCCAGGTTGTGGGCGTCGAGTGCGGCGAGGTAGTTCACGGTGACCTGCTCGACCCGGCCGGAGATCGCCGCCAGGTCGGCCAGCGCGCGCTGCACCGTCGGGCCCTCCTCGGCCGCGCGGACGGTCTCCACCGCGAGCTGCACCTCGCGCTGGGTCTCCTCCAGCTCGTAGAACGCCTCCTGGGCCGCCGCCCGGGCCTCCCGGGCCTGCGCCCGTCCGCCCTCGCCGCCGCCCCGCCGGCCCCACCAGCCGCCGGTTCCGGCGGAGGCCAGCCCGACCGCGGCCAGCGCACCCGCCAGCGCCACCGGCACCACCAACGCGTCGGCCAGTGCCGCTCCCGCCCGACGCCGCCCCCGCCCGCTCCCGCCGGCCACCGTCACTGCGCGCTCCCTGCTCCGACCCGCTGATCCGGCCCCCATTCTCCCCGATCCCCCCGCCGGCCCGGCACCCCCTCCCACCCCGCCCGCCGCACGGCCCCGCCCCTCACCGGGCGCCCGTCCCCCACCACCTCCCGGGACCAGGTACCCTAGGCTCTCGTCGTGCGCCCGGTCGGGCCACGGCAGGGGGCGCGTAGCTCAGTGGTAGAGCGCTGCTCTTACAAAGCAGATGTCGGCGGTTCGAAACCGTCCGCGCCCACCAGCACGAAGGGCCAGTTCGGAGGCAACACCCTCCCGAACTGGCCCTTGATCGTTCCCGCGTCCCTACGCCTCCCGTGCCACCCGCGTGCCAGATGCCTCCGGCCGCCCGAGCGCCTGGCGGACAGCTTCGCCCGTCCGGTAGGCGATGGCCCGGTTTCTGTCGCTGGTCATGTGCTGGTAGATCAGCGTGGCCCTGGTGCCTTAGCAGTCTTGGCTGCACGGTATGAAGGAGACTGTCACTTCGAACGACTTGGGGGATCGTCTGATGGACCTACGTGAGTACTTGCTGAACGTCGCCCGCACCTATGATCGGCGCGCTCCGATGAACTCGGACGCTCAGCGGCTGCTGCGTACCGCCAAGGAACATCTTCGGGACCTCACACCGGCGGGGTACCGGGTCCGGGGCAGTGGGGGTATGGGTACTCCGACGTTCACCCCTTGGATAGGCGTATTCCATCCGGATGAGACTGACGACCCCGGTCAGGGCCTGTATATCGTTTACCTGTTCGCCGAGGACCTAACGAGCGTGACATTGATGCTCAATCAAGGGGTCACGCGCTTGAGCCAGGAACTGGCGGGGCACTCCAGTCGACAGGAGGAACTCAAGGCCCGGTTGAGGCGGGATGCAGAATCGTTCCGTCATGCAGTTCCAGCCGTATTGCTTAAGGGTTGGGATACTTCTGTAGATCTGGGTTCCAAAGGCTGGCGCCAGCGGGCTTATGAGGCTGGCAGCGTCGTGGCTAGGCGCTATAACATTGAGGACCTGCCGTCCGAAGCGGGACTACGGGCTGACCTGTGGCGCCTGGCCGATATCTACCAGCGCGCCATCGAAAGCCGTGATACGCCCGTTGTCAGCCGGACTGACGTGGCGGTGCTCGATCCCGGTTCCTATGTGCAGCCAGAGGAGAGCGCGGATCCACTGCGAGACTTTTACCCGAAGGACGATGCTGACTATGTCGCCCATCTTGTAGGTCGAAGGATCCGCAAGAAGCGCCGACACGAGACCTTGATAGCCGAGTTCGGTCCGGCCTTGGCCGGGGCCGGGTTCCGTGTGACCACTGACGTCCACCCGCGTGACCTCATGCTCCACCGAGGTGGTGCTAGCTGGCTGGTGGAGGCCAAGGTTGTCTACAACGGTAACGCCACAGCCGCCGTTCGGGAGGCCGTGGGGCAACTCCTGTCCTATAGGCACTTCCTGCACCCGGACCCGCCGGCGCCGCGCCTAGTGGCCCTGTTCACTGAGACGGTCGGGGAGGGATACGCGGCGTTCCTCGAAGCCCTGGGCATCGCTGTGGTGTGGAAGGGGCCAGGAGGCTGGGAAGGCTCCGCCGCTGCGGTCGAGGACGGACTCGTCCCCGTGTCATAGCGGTATCGCTGGCCGGGCTGGGCACGGGCGGCTTTGTCGAGTGCATCGAACGTCTGAATGAGGTCACAAATCAGATGTCGGCGATTCAACACTGGCCGTGCCAACCTATGCGAAGGGCCAGTTCGGAGGCTCGACTCTTCCGAGCTGGCCTTGATCGTCTCCAGGCTCCTACTCGTCCCGCGCCACCCGCGTGCCCGATGCTTCTAGGGTTGGCCTGTGATCCCCAAACGCTGCCCGGACGGCTTCGCCGTCCGGGCAGCGGGCCCGGTCCTAGTCGCTGGTCAGGTGTTGATAGATCAGCGTGGCGCGGGTTCTGCTGTGGCTCATCCTGGTCATGAGCTCCAGGGTGCTGGCTCCGTTCTACGAGGCGAGGGTGTTCCCGGTGTGGCGAAGGTCGTGGAAATGGGCGTCCTCGCTCACTCCGGCTGTGGTGCGAGCCTCGATCCAGTCGTCCCGGAAGTTGCTTTGGTGGTGCTCGCCGCCGCAGGGGCCGATGAACAGGTGACCGTCCAGGCCGGGGCCGGCGTACCGGTCGAGGTGGCGCTCCAGGTCGTTCACGATCTCGCCGGGAAGGCGACAGGGCGAAAGCCCGCACGGCTCTTCGACGCCTAGTCGTAGAGCCGTCTGCTGTTCAGCTCTGCCTGGTTGCGCTGAACCCGGACGAGCCGGTTCGCCAAGTCGACGTCCCACCGGCGAAGCACGGCCAGCTCGGCGAGGCGGAGTGCGGTGAACGCGGTCAGCAGCGCCAGGGCCCGCCAGTGTGGACCGATCGTGTCGGCGATGACGAACACGTCGGTGACCTTGAGCTCGGGTCGCTCCGGTACGTCGTAAGTCCCGGGGCCCTTGGTACGGCACGGGTTGCGCTGGATCAGTTCGTCATCCACGGCGGTGTCCATGATTGCCCGCAACAGTTGGTACGCCTTGACGACGGACGGCTCGCCGGCCCCACCGTCGAGGAGGTGCTGGCGGAGCGTGATGGCGTAACGCTTGTGGGTGCTCGCCTCCACCTTCCGGCCCCGCCGCCAGGTGGTGGCGAAGTCGGTCAACCTGACCTTCCCAGTATCCGGAGCGGCCCACTTGTCGTGCTTGAGATCCGCTTCGAACAGCGTGAGCGCGACCTTGGCTTAGGTCTTGGTCGGGTATGTCTCCTCACCCTTGCGCGTCAGTCCGGTGACTGGATCCGGCTAGCGGACCTGCTTGCGGCCGGCCAGCAGTTGGCGGACGGAGTCGAAGCGTCGGAAGTTCCCCTTGGTGTCCGCCATCAGGAAGCCTGAACTGTGTGCGCAGGCCAGTGACCGGCTGGACGGTGCAAGCGGTGATGAACTCGGCGATGACCAAGGCTGGGATGCGGAAATGGCATCCGAGCTCCACGAAGGCGATGCGTCGCTCAGCGATCAGTTGGGGTACTCCCGAGCAGGCGGCCTGAGTGGTGGCCAGGAGAGGTTCCGGGGATGTCACATTGCCTTCCTTTCGGGAGTGACGATGGTGGCCGAGGAGTTGGGACCTTCCGTGCGGGCCAGGGCTTTGTCCAGCGCTTGGCGCCAGTGGAAGCGTTCGGGGATGGCGTGCAGGAGCCGGGTAGCGAGGGGTGAGGTCGGTGAGCAGGGTTCGTAGCGGAGTTCGGTGGCGAGGCGGTCGACGTGGTCGGTGTCGGACTTGCCGGCCGGAGTGTGGCACTCGGCGACGGATTTGGCGAGGTGCTCGGTCACGTACCGGACGCAGTGGGCGGCCTGCGGGGAGCCGAAGAGCATGCTTTGGGCGTCGAGTTGAGGTTCGAAATGGAGTACGTGCAGGGGGTCGGCGTCGAGGCGGTCGAGTGCTTCGCCCGAGGTGGGCAGCGGTCCGTTGGTGCCCAGAAAGGGGAAGGCATGGGGTTCGGGCGACCAGGTTGGCGTGCTCTCGGGGCTACCAGACCTGGTGGTAGGCGGCGGTGATGACCTGGCGCAGCGCCAGGAGAGATTGAGTTCTCCGGGGTCCGCGAGAGCCACCCCTCCGCCCAGATCGGGAGCCACCTCGGCCGGCGGAGTCCCGCAGGCTGCAACGGCCTGATCTGGGCAGATGCCCCTTCCAGTCGCTGGCTTGAGGCTCGGAAGGTGGCTCTCCATCGGAGGCCGGGTGGGTCGAGGGTGTCCTGGCGACGCCGGGCGGAGCGGACCTGGCGAGTGGCCGGAGACGGCGCTCCGCCGGGCGCGTTCCCGCTCCGCGCTGCGGGCGCTGCTCCTGCCTTCGGCCCGCTCCGCCCGCACTGCGCCTTCGCGCCCTGGAGTGGGAAGAGACCAGGTATGGGGTGGCGAGCAGCCGCACGATCGAGGCGCGGTCAGGGCCTGTGCCTCCGGCGGAGGAACGGCCGGCACCGGGATGGGAGCTGGGGTGAGTGGTGGGTTAACGCAGTGAATCAGTCCGTGACCCAGACGCTACGCTCACTGGTAGGCACACCGTGATGACGATCAGCGCTCGCGCTGACTAGGGAGATGAAGTGCACACGCTCACGGGAAAGCGAGTGGCCAAGTTTGCACGAGACTTTGGCTTCGAGGGGAGCGAGGCGAAGCAGTTCGAACTGTACGTCGCAGCCAACTACCTCTTCCCTTATGTGCGGGACGATGTCGAGCAGATTGAGCGCGCTGTTCTCGGTGGTGGGACCGACGAGGGCATCGACATCGCCGCTGTCATAGTCAATGGACAGATCGTCTTCGAGCCATCAGAAATCGACGACCTTATCTCGGATCAAACATCTAATTCGGCGAGGGTACTCTTCATCCAGGCCAAGACAAGCGAGTCCTACGACTCTAAGCTTATCGCGAAGTTCCTCCACGGAGTCGAGTCCGTGACAAAGTATGCGATTAATACGAAGAGCGTCAAGCTTCCTCCAGCCCTGGTCGACCTGGCTGCCTTGATCGATCGGATCGCAGAGAGCGGAGACAAATTTCAAGACACGCGAATCCCGTGCGAACTCTTCTATGTCACTACCAGCGGCAATGATGGCAAGGGTGCACAGCAAGAACTTCAGGTCACGGAGGCGATCGATCGCATTCGAGCTCTCGGTATTTATTCAGAACCTTTGCACCTCAATACTCATGGCCACGATGCACTAGCCGCAAAGCTGAAGGAGCGGCACGGGCCGCAGAACATTCGGTTCAACTTTGAGAAGCGGCAGACCATTCCTGCGACTGAGCGGGTGAGTGAGGCTTACATCGGGCTCTTGTCTGGTACGGAGGTGATGAAGTTGCTGACGGATGAAACTGGCTCCGTGCGGTCAGGGATCTTCGACGATAACGTGCGTCTCGATCTCGGTAGTCATAACCCAGTGAATGCCCGGATCACGAGAACCCTTCAGAGCGAAGACCGTGAGCACTTTCCCTTCCTCAATAACGGACTCACGATCATCGCGACATCTCTCCGAGGGTCGGGTGACAGATTCTTCATCTCCGGGTATCAGATCGTAAATGGCGGGCAGACGAGTCACCAGCTCGTTAGGTGGGCGGCAAGCGAAGCGGTCAAGGCCAAGCCCGCCCTCCTCTCTGACCTTTGGATCCCGGTCAAGATCGTCAGCTCAGGCGACGCTGGGGTGCGAACGAGCGTGGCGATCGCTACTAACCTGCAAACTCCCATCGGCTCAACTGACATACAGGCGAGTTCCCAGATGGCGAAAGACGTGGAAGAGTATTTCAATCAGTCTGGCGTAAACGGCCTACGTTATCTGCGGCAGAACCAGCATGCGTCTCTTGATTTCCCGCGGACTCGTGTTGTCACTACTCCCGAACTCAACCGAGCGGTCGCGGCAACACTGTTCGGCGATTCTTTCCGAGCGATTGGTGCTCCAAAGGAGCTAGAGGCTGAGGAATCGTTCGTTTGGGGTGAATACTCCGTTGAGGCCTACTACTACGCGGCTTGGATCTTGTACCGGGTGGACAGATTCTTCGCCCGAACGCCTGACTCGACCACTCTCAAAGCCGCGAAGTATCACATCGCGATGATGGTGTCTGCTCTGATTACGCCGGAACTTGTTCCTATTTTTGAAACCCCTGAGATAGAGACAGCAAGACGGCGGCTGAGGGATGCTAAGAAGCTGAAGTTCAAGATTTCGGACTCAGAGAGAATTGAAGTAGCGATCACTACTGCAGTCGATCTTGCCGCCGAGCAGTTTCAGTCTGTCTTGAATGAGGGTAGGAGTTTGCGCAAGGATGATGTGCGTAGTCGCCGCAACCAGGAGGCTCTGCTGCAAAAAGCCAAGGAGTCGAGCTCCGACGTCTGATGCTCGGCTTTCGATGCATCAGACGAAAGTAATCAGGCGAAGAAGGCTGGGGATCAACTTTCATTGAAAATCCACGGCCTTCTGGTCTCTATTCTGGAGATCTTCAACGGTTGAGGTTGCGGCGGCTGTAGGTTGAATCCGCTTTGGCGAGGAGGTGGTTGATGAGGCCGGGGAGATATTGCATTCGTTTGAGTCAGGTCTTCGCCAGGGCCGTGAGTTCGTGGAGGCTGACGCTGAGAGACGAACGCTGATTTCCGCTGACATTAACAGCAGCAGACGCTGACATCATTGCGCACCCCGATGCGACCGAAGCGGACGGTCAGATTCGCAACTAAGCCGGGCAATGATCGATCTCCTAATGAGGTGATCACACGGCGGTCATGCCTAAGCCCGGAGGACAGGCCTGCCGCTAGCCGAAGCAGGGGCGAGGTGGGCGACCAACCGCGCGACAACGGTCCCGTACTTCGACAGATAACTACGGAGGTTAGGGCCTGTGTGATGTTGTGATCAATCTTCGGGTTCTGCCCCGCTCTGGGGCAGAACCCGGTAGGACTGTTGGATGTGACGCGCAGGCAACTCA
>NZ_JBHVVE010000012.1:90229-295375 GCF_042883725.1 Kitasatospora sp. NPDC058184 | reverse complement strand
TCGCTCACCTCTCGATGGAGCCCCAGGTGACCCACACCCCCCTCCGCGACACCAGGAGGACCGGCCGCGCCACCGCGGGCCGGTGGCTGGCCGCCTCCGCCGTGACCGCCACGGCGCTCGTCGGCGCCACCGCGATCGCCGCCGCCGACACCACCCCCGCCGACAACTCCGCCGCACCGCCCGCGGTCGAGGACTTCGCCTACCCGGGCGCCGCCGCGATCACCAAGGTGAAGCTGCTGCGCGGCGACGGCCACATCCTGCTCGGCGACTGCGCCAAGCCCACCCAGATCCAGGTCTGGACCCTGGCCCCGGGCAACCCGGACAACCAGATCTGCTTCACCGTCTCCGGCACCACCGGGTCGCTCTCCCTCCAACTGCCCGAGGTCTTCGCGATCCAGACCGCCGGCGGCCGCGCGGTCCGGGCCGGCCTCACCACCGGCACCACCCAGCAGACCCTCGACGTCCCCAAGGACGGCTTCAAATCGGTCGGCGAAGGCAACAACGGCGCCTCGACCAGCCTCGTCGAACTGACCGTCACCGGCTGACAGCCACCCACTCATCCACCTCTCACATCCGGGAACGCACATGTCTCGCAACTCCTCGCCCCGCAACCTGCGGGCGGGCGCCCTGGCCACCGTCCTCGCCGCCGGCGCCCTGACCACCCTCGCCACGCCCCCGGCCGGCGCCGTGGTCGGCGACGCGGCCGCCAACGGCACCTACGCCTACACCGCGCTCCTGACGATCGGCGACAACCTGCGGGCCTGCACCGGCACGCTGGTCGACCGCAGCTGGGTGCTCACCGCCGCCTCCTGCTTCTCCGACGACCCGGCGCAGCCGCAGGCGCTGGCGGCGGGTGCGCCGAAGTGGAAGACCACCGCGACCATCGGCCGCACCGATCTGACCACCGGCGCCGGCAAGACCGCCGAGATCGCCGAGCTGGTGCCGCGCGCCGACCGTGACCTGGTGATGGCCCGTCTGGCCACGCCCGTGGACGGCATAGCCCCGCTGCGGGTCGCCACCGCCGCGCCCGCCACCGGGCAGACCCTGCGGGTGCCCGGGTACGGGCGTACCAAGGACGAGTGGGCGCCGCTGAAGCTGCACAGCGGTGCGTTCTCGCTGGACACGGTGAGCGCGACCGGGATCGGCACCACCGGTGCGGGCGGTGCGGCGGTCTGCAAGGGCGACACCGGCGCCCCCGTGGTCCGCGAGGTCAACGGCAAGGCCGAACTGGTCGCGGTGGCCTCCCGCTCCTGGCAGGGTGGCTGCCTGGGCGTGCCCGCCACCGAGACCCGCACCGGCGCCTTCAACTCCCGTGTCGACAACATCGCCGGCTGGGTGCAGCAGGTGCGGGCGAAGGCCATCGGTTGGAAGACCCAGGCCCTGGTGCGCAGCGACGCCAACCTGTATCTGGCGTCGCGTCTGTACGACGGTTCGTGGACGCCGTACGAGGATGTTCAGGCGGCGGCGGGGAACATCGGCGGTGTGCGGGCGGTCTCCTCGGCCGGTATCAACGGTGACACCCACGTCATCGCGCTCGGTGGTGACGGGCACCTGCACCACGCCGTGCACAACCTGGACGGCGGCTGGGGCCAGAAGTTCGTCGACATCAACACCACGGTCGCCGACCTCGGCAACATCACCCAGGTCACCATCGCGCCGGTCGGCAACGACCTGCACGTCGTGGTCGTCGCGGACGGCATCCTGTTCCACAGCATGCGGTCCGGCAACGGCCAGTGGAGCTCGTTCAAGGTGGTCACCGAGGTCACCGGTCCGCTCAACGGGATCACCTCCATCTCCGCCGGTGGGGCCGCCGGAGGGGAGCTGCACATCGCCGCCGTGTCGGGCGGGAAGGTCTACCACACCCGCCGCAACGCCGCCGGGAGCTGGTCCCCGTGGGGGTCGGTCGCCGAGGCCGCCGGCGCCACCGCGCCCGTGAGCGCCGTCGCCGTCACCCGCCAGGGCGACGACCTCAACCTCGCCGTGATCGCCAGCGACGGCCAGTACCACACCCTGCGCCACGCCAGCGGCAGCTGGCAGCCGGTCAACTCCCTCGGAAGCGTCCTCGGGAACGTCACCGGCACCGGCATCAGCGCCGCCACCGTCGACACCGACGCCGTCTTCGCCGTCACCACCAACGACAACAAGATCCTGCTGACCAACCGTCACGCCGACGGCAACTGGACCGCCCCCGAGAGCCTCGACCTCACCGCCATCCCCGGCAACCACACCGGCACCGTGATCACCAGCTCCCTCTGACCCCAGGCCTGTCGGTCGGCAGGCCGGCGGGGCACACCTGCTCAGGAGTATGCGAAGCGCCCGGCCGGGAAACCCCGGCCGGGCGCTTCGCGCAGGCGGGTCACCGACGGCCCGCGGTCAGGCGGTCAGGCGGTCAGTGACCGGGCGAGCTCGTCTCCCGCGCCGGTGTTGGAGATCCAGGCACGACTGCCCAGCCTCGGGTCCCAGTCGAGGCGTTCGAGGTCGTCGACGACCAGCTGGACGATCTCCTCCGTCCCCCCGTTCCACGCCTCGAATCCCTCCTCGGCGAGTTCGCCGATCCGGATCGAGCCGTTGCCCACCAGGAAGTGGAGCAGTTCGACGAAGAACGCCTGCCACGGGCGCCCCGCCGCTCCTTCCTTCGCGGCCCAGAGGAGCCGATCGATGGGGACCCAGTCGTCCAGGCCCTCGATCAGCACGTCAGCGAAAACACGGTTCTCAATCACTCGGCAAGTGAACCTTCAAGTCCCGCCCGCTGCCACCGGGGCGCCCGCGTGCCGGTGTCCGACGGACCGTCATACCTCGGTCCGCTGAGGATGGTCGGGCAGTCCGATTTCCGGACAATCCTCCTCGGCCCGTTCACGTGCGGACTTCTTCGAGTACGGTGGCATCCCGGCAGCTCGGCGGCCGAATGCTCCGGCGGCGCCGGCGCGCGGGCGGCGCCGTGACCGCTTCCGGGCGCCACCCCGCCGTCGGTGTGCGGCAGTTCGCTTCCGGGGCCGGCCGTCTCCGCCGGAGTCCGACAGGGCAGCGCCGCCAGGACGTCGTCCCGGGGCCCGGCGAACCTGCCCACGGACGGAGCGCGATGACCGACGGACCGGACCTGCCCACGGGTACCCGCCGGGTCCCGTACACCGACCCCGGAACGCCCGACCACCGGAGCCCGCTGCGGTACCTCTGGTGGCTCGTGTCGATGCAGCGCAGGCGGGTGCTGCTCGGCGCGACCTGGGGGAGCCTGTGGATGTGCGCGCTGATGCTGCCGCCGTACCTGATGTCGCGGACGATCGACGACGGGCTGCGCGCGCGGGACACCGGGGCGCTGGTCGGCTGGGTGGCGGTGGTCCTCGCGGTCGGGGCGCTCATCGCGGTCCTCGGCATGCTGCGGCACCGCACGATGACGTTCATCCGGGCCGACGCCGCCTTCCGGACGGTCCAGGCCGTCACCCGCCACGTGAACCGGCTGGGGACGACGCTGCCGCGCCAGGTGTCGGCCGGCGAGCTGACGCACCTCCAGGCCGGCGACACCGGCCGGATCGCCCAGACGCTGACCATCACCGGGCCCGGCGTCGGAGCGGTGCTCGCGTACCTCGCCGCCGCCGTCCTGCTGGTCCGGATCTCCCCCGTCCTGGCCGCGGTGGTCCTGCTCGGCGTCCCGCTGCTGGCCGTGGTCATCGGCCCGCTGATGGGGAGGCTGCACGGCGCCGAGGGCCGCTACCGCGAGGAGCAGGGGGCGCTGACCGCCCTGGCCGGCGACCTGGTGGCCGGGCTCGGGGTGCTGAACGGCATCGGCGGCAAGCCGATGTTCGCCGGGCGCTACCGGCAGCGCTCCCGGGCGCTGGTGCCGCTCGGCTACCGGGTGGCCTCGCTCACCAGCTGGGTGCAGGCGGTGGGCGCCTGCCTGCCCGTCGTCTTCCTGGCCGTGGTGACCTGGCTCGGCGCGCGGATGGCGGCGGCCGGCGACATCACGGTCGGCGAACTGGTCGCCGTCTACGGGTACGTGGCGGCCCTCCTGGCACCCGTCTCGTTCTTCGTCGAGGGCGCCGACGACCTCCCGCGCGGCCTCGTCGCCGCCCGCCGCGTCATCGACATCCTGGCGCTGCGGCCCGAGTCCTCCGGCGAGCGCACCCGCACGGCGCCGCCCGGCGGTCCGGCGGAGCTGCACGACCCGGAGTCGGGCCTGGTGCTGCGCCCCGGGCAGGTCACGGCCCTGGTCTCCGCACGGGCCGACGAGGCCCGCGCCGTGGTGGACCGGCTGGCCGGCTACACCCCGTCCGGCGCCACCTGGGGCGGTGTCGAGGTCTCCGCGTGGGAGACGGCCGCGCTGCGCCGGCACGTCCTGGTGTCCGACAACGAGTCCTACGTGTTCGGCGGCACCCTGGGCTCCGCGGTGGCGGTCCACGGCGGGCGCACGGCGGCGGAGATCGGGCGCGCGCTGCACGCGGCGGCGGCCGAGGACCTCGTCGGCCTCCTGCCCGGCGGCCTGGACGCACCGCTCCAGGACCGCGGCCGCAACGTCTCGGGCGGCCAGCTCCAGCGGCTGCGGCTGGCCCGGGCCCTGCTCGCCGACCCCGAGGTGCTGCTGCTCGTCGAGCCCACCTCGGCCCTGGACGCGCTCACCGAGGCCGCCGTCGCCGCACGGCTCGGCGCCTTCCGCGCCGGCCGCACCACCCTGGTCGTCGGCACCTCCCCGCTGGTCCTCGGCCGGGCCGACCGGGTCTGCCACCTCGTGGACGGCAGGGTCCGCGCCGCGGGCACCCACGGCGAACTGCTCGCCACCGAGCCCGCCTACGCGGCACTGGTCCTCCGCGGCGACCCCGACGCCCGCCCGGGCCCCGACGCCCGCCCGGACCCCGGCGCCCGCCCCGATGCCGAAGCCCGCCCCGAGGCCGACGCCACCGCAGAGCCCCGGGAAGGAGCATCCCGATGAGCCACGACCACGACGACCCCCACCGGCTCCCCGTCGCCGACCGGGCGACCGTACGGCGGGCCGTCCGGCGCCTGCTCGTCGACGACGGCCGGGCGATGTGCGGGGTCCTCCTCCTCACCTGCCTCGCCGCCCTGGCCGGGGTCGCCGCGCCGTGGTACCTCGGCCGCATCGTCACCCGGGTCGAGAACGGCGAGCTGACGGTCGGCCAGGTCGACGGGCTGGCGGCGGCGGTGCTCGGCTTCGCCCTCGCCCAGCTGCTGCTGACCCGCTTCGCGCGCTACTTCTCGCACCGGTTCGGGGAGCGCGCCCTGGCCCGGCTGCGGGAGGAGGTCGTCGACCGGACGCTGGCGCTGCCCGGCCGGTACGCGGAGCGGGTGGGCACCGGCGACCTGGTGACCCGCTCCTCCCTCGACGTGGGCACGGTGGCCGCCACCCTGCGCAACGCGGCCCCGGACGTCTTCATCGCCGCGGTCCAGGTGCTGTTCGTCCTCGGCGCCGCGTTCCTGCTCGACCCGCTGATCGGGCTGTGCGCGCTGGTGAGCCTGCCGGTCGTCTGGGCGGTGGGCCGCTGGTACCTGCGCCGGGCCCGGGACGCCTACCTCGCCGAGGGCGCCGCCTACGGCGGTGTCGCCGAGGCGCTCAACGCGACCGCCCACGGCGCCCGCACCGTCGAGGCGTTCGGGCTCGGCGCCCGCCAGGACCTCGCCGTGGACCGGGCGGTCGACACCGCCTACCGGGCCGGCGTGCGCACCCTGTTCCTGCGCACCGTACTGTTCCCCGTCACCGAGTTCGCCCACGCGCTGCCCACGGCGCTCGTCCTGCTGGTCGGCGGCCTCGGCTACCTCGACGGCGCGGTGGGCCTGGGCACGGTGGTGGCCGGCAGCCTGTACATGTGGCAGCTGGTCGACCCGCTCGACCGCGCCCTCAACTGGATGGAGCAACTGCAGCGCAGCGGCGCCTCGTTCGCCCGCATCAAGGGCGTCGGCCTGGTGTCGGAGGATCCGCCGGTGCTCGACCGGCGGCCGTCCGACGACCGGATCGAGGTCCGCGGCGTCCGGTACGCCTACCCGGGCTCGCCGGACGTGCTCAAGGGCATCGACCTGGTGGTCCGCCCGGGCGAGCGGCTCGCGGTCGTCGGCCCGTCCGGCGCGGGGAAGTCCACCCTCGGCAGGCTGCTGTCCGGGGTCGACGCCCCGGACGCGGGACACGTCCGGGTCGGCGGCGTGCCGGTCGCCGACCTGGCGGCGGCGGGCGGCCTGGGCGACCGCATCGTCCTCATCACCCAGCAGCACCACGTGTTCATGGGCACCCTCCGGGACAACATGACCATGGCGGCCCCGGACGCCGGTGACGAGGAGATCCTCGCCGCGCTCGCCCTGGTCGAGGCCGGCTGGGTGCACGACCTGCCGGGCCGGCTGGACTGCGCGCTCGGGGCCGGCGGCGTCGAACTCGACGCGGCGCAGGCCCAGCAGCTCACCCTCGCCCGGGTCCACCTGGCCGACCCCCACACCCTGATCCTCGACGAGGCGACCTCCCTGCTGGACCCGACCACGGCGCGGCAGGCCGAGCGGGCGATGGCCGCCGTGCGCTCGGACCGGACGGTCGTCTCCATCGCCCACCGGCTGCAGACCGCCCACGACGCGGACCGCGTCGCCGTCATGGAGTCCGGCCGCATCGTCGAGCTGGGCACCCATGACGAACTGGTCGCCGCCGGCGGGTCCTACGCGGCGCTGTGGCGGTCGTGGAACGGCGAGGGCTGAACTCCCTCCGGCGGTAACAGGAGGACGGTTCACGGGGGTTCCGCCGGACCGGCCCGCGTGGCACCCTGGAGGATCCGGCGGCCGGGCCCGCTGAGCAGCAGCGGGCCCCGCCTCAGGCCCCGCCGAGCAGCCATCAACCGATCGGTTGATGCCGGGCATCCACCGCCGCCCGCCCCAGGTCTGGCCGTCCAGTCGATCCGGCGGACCGGGGCCGACTGCCAGGCTGATGCCATGGCAATCATCGAGGTGGACAGCCTCGTCAAGCGCTACGGCGACAACTCCGTGCTGAACGGGGTCAGCTTCGCCGTCGAGCAGGGCGAGATCTTCGGCATCCTGGGGCCCAACGGGGCCGGCAAGACCACGACCGTCGAGTGCATCGAGGGGCTGCGCACCCCGGACGGCGGCACCATCAGCGTCTGCGGCATCGACCCTCAGCGCGACACCGGCGAGCTGCGGCAGCTGCTCGGCGCGCAGCTGCAGGAGAGCGAGCTGCCCGACAAGCTCAAGGTCGGCGAGGCGCTGGAGCTGTACAGCTCCTTCTACCGCCAGCCGGCCGACTGGCGCGAGCTGGCCGAGATCCTGAACCTCACCGGCAAGCTCGGCACCCAGTTCCGGCGGCTGTCCGGCGGGCAGAAGCAGCGGCTGTCGATCGCGCTCGCGCTGCTCGGCACCCCGAAGGTGGCGGTGCTCGACGAGCTCACCACCGGCCTCGACCCGCAGGCGCGCCGCGACGTGTGGGGCCTGATCGAGCGCATCCGCGACCGGGGCGTGACGATCCTGCTGGTCACGCACTTCATGGAGGAGGCGGAGCGGCTCTGCGACCGGCTCGCCGTGATCGACACCGGGCGGGTCATCGCGATCGACACCCCGGGCGGCCTGGTGTCGCGGGTCGACAAGGGGCAGCGGATCCGGTTCCGGCCGTCCGGGCCGCTGGACGAGACCCGGCTGACCGCACTGGACGAGGTCACCTCCGTCGAGTGGGCCGGCCCGCAGATCGTCGTGACCGGCAGGGGGGACCTGCTGCTCGCGGTGACCACCCTGCTCGCCGGCCAGCGGATCACCGCACTCGACCTGCGGGTCGAGCAGAACTCGCTGGAGGACGCGTTCGTCGCGCTCACCGGCCGCCCCGTCGAATCCTGAGGAGTCCCACCGTGTCCCCCCTGCTCCGGCTCACCGCCACCGAGACCAAGCTGTTCCTCCGCGAGCCGATCGTCGTGTTCTTCGCGCTCGCGTTCGCCCCGATCCTGCTCGTCGTGCTCGGCCTGATCCCCTCGATGCGGGCGAACAGCCCCGAGCTCGGCAACGTGCGGCCGATCACCCTGTACCTGCCGATCGTCGTGTCGATGGGCATCGCCCTGTTCGCGCTCAGCGGCCTGTCCCAACTGTTCGCCTCGTACCGGGAGAAGGGTGTGCTGCGGCGCATGCGGACCACCCCGGTCAAGCCGGGCGTGATGCTCGGCGCGCAGCTGCTGATGGCCACCGTGCTGTCCGTGGTGACGATGCTGGTCATGCTGACCATCGGCAAGCTGGCGTTCGACGTCGACCTGCCCCGCAAGCTCCCCGCCTACCTGCTCAGCTACCTGCTGGTGGCGCTGGCGATGTTCGCGGTCGGCCTGCTCGTCGCCGCGCTCGCGCCGACCGGCCGGAGCGCCAGCGCGATGGGTTCGCTGGTCTTCTTCCCGCTGGTGTTCTTCGCCGGCCTGTGGCTGCCGCGCGCCAAGATGAACGATGTCCTGCTGACCATCAGCGACTTGACTCCGCTCGGCGCCGGCGTGCAATCATTGCAGGACACCACCGCCGGGCACTGGCCGCAGCTGATCCACCTCGCCGCCATGCTGGGGTGGACGATCGTGGCCGGCGGACTGGCCGCGCGATACTTCCGCTGGGAGTAGTGGGTTGAGCATCGAGGCCGAGCTGCGCGCGGAGTTCGATCACTGGGAGCGTACGAAGATCGCGGCCTTCAAGGCGCTCCCGTACGTCCTCCTGGCGATCAGCACCGTGATCACCCTGCTCCAGCTGGTCTGGCGGGTGCCGATGCACTTCACCCTGGTACTCGGGCTCTCCGCCGCCGCCGCGCTCTGGATGCTCTGCTTCCGCACGCTGCGCCCGGAACGGCGGCAGAACCGCCGGCTGATGGGCGTGTACTACACCGGGTTGATGCTGCTGGCCGCCGCCCTGGTGGGCGTCGCGCCCTGGTACGGACTCTTCACCTTCGTCGGCTACCCCCAGGCGTTCGAGTACCTGCGGGGTCGCCGGCGGTACGTCGGCGCCGCCGTCACCGCGATGATCTCGGCGGCGGCGTTCATGGGGGGCGTGGCCGGCATCAACGCCGCCCACATGTGGTGGGCGTGGCTGGCCGTCGGCCTGATCTCCGCGGTGCTGGCCGGGGCGCTGTTCTACTTCGTCGAGATGGCGGACCACCGCAACGACAAGCAGAAGCAGGCCCTCGTCGAGCTGCACGAGGCCAACGCCAAGCTGGAGGCCGCGCTGGCGGAGAACGCCGCCCTCCACGCCCGGCTGATGGTCCAGGCCCGCGAGGCGGGCGTCCTGGACGAGCGGCAGCGGATGGCGCGGGAGATCCACGACACCCTCGCCCAGGGGCTGGCGGGCATACTGACCCAGCTCCAGGCCGCCGAGCAGACCCTGGACGAGCCCCCGACGCTGCGCCAGCACCTGGCGAACGCGACGAACCTGGCCCGCGAGAGCCTCGTCGAGGCCCGCCGGACGGTCCACGCGGTGGAGCCGGCGGTGCTCGCCGAGGCCCGGCTCCCGGACGCGATCGGCGACGTGGCCCGGCGCTGGTCGGAGATCAACCACATCGACGCGGTGCTGACCACCACCGGCGACGCCCGGCCGATGCACACCGAGGTCGAGGTGACGCTGCTGCGCACCGCGCAGGAGGCGCTGGCCAACGTGGCCAAGCACGCGCGGGCCGGCCGGGTCGGCCTGACCCTGTCGTACATGGAGGACCTGGTCACCCTCGACGTGCGGGACGACGGCGTGGGCTTCGATCCGAGCGCCAAGCGGGTCAACGGGTCCACCAGCGGCGGGTTCGGGCTCCTCGGCATGCGCCAGCGGGTGCAGCGGCTCGCCGGGCGGCTGGCCATCGAGTCGGAACCGGGGGGCGGGACGGCGATCTCGGCGGCCGTCCCCGCCATCCCCGCGGGAGGTGCGGAATGATCACCCTGCTGATCGTCGACGATCATCCGGTGGTGCGGGACGGGCTGCGGGGCATGTTCCGGGCCGATCCCCGCTTCGAGGTGCTCGGCGAGGCCGGTGACGGCGCGGAGGCCATCACCGCCGCGGAGGAGCTGCGGCCCGACGTGGTCCTGATGGACCTGCGGATGCCGAGGACCGACGGGGTCACCGCCATCAAGGAGCTGACCGAGCGCGGTGTGCCCTCGCGGGTGCTGGTGCTCACCACGTACGACACGGACAGCGACGTGGTGCCCGCCATCGAGGCCGGCGCCACCGGCTACCTGCTGAAGGACGCGCCGCGGGAGGAGCTGTTCCGCGCGGTGGAGGCCGCCGCGCAGGGGCAGGCGGTGCTCTCCCCCTCGATCGCGACCCGGCTCATGGGCCAGGTCCGACGGCCGGCGCCCGCGCCGCTGTCGGCGCGCGAGCTGGAGATCCTCGAACTGGTCGCCCAGGGGACGACGAACCGCGAGGCCGCGCGGAAGCTCTTCATCAGCGAGGCGACGGTCAAGACCCATCTCCTGCACATGTACGCCAAGCTCGGGGTCAGCGACCGGGCGGCGGCGGTGGCCGCCGGGTTCTCGCACGGCTACCTGACGCCCTGACGACCTGACCGGCGCTCCCGCCGGAGTGCCCGCGGGGCGTCGACGGCCTCGGCCAGGTGGCCGTCCAGCAGGCCGATGACCCGCGGCATCTCCTCGGTGAGGAAGAAGTGCCCGCCGGGGAAGACCTGGAGGTCGAACCCGCCGGTGGTGTGGGCCCGCCAGTCCTCCGCCTCGGCGACCGAGGTCTTGGGGTCGCGGTCGCCCGTCAGGGAGGTGATCGGGCAGCTGACGACGGCGTCCGCGCCGGCCCGGTAGGTCTCGATCGCGCGGTAGTCGGCGCGCAGCGCCGGCATCGCGGCCGCCATCAGGTCCGGGTCGTCGAGGACGACGGACGAGGACCCGTCCAGGCGGCGGATCTCGTCGGTGATCGCGTCGTCGCCGAGCAGGTGCACCCCCTCGGTCGGGCCCAGCCCGATCGCCGGGCCGCGCCGGCCGGAGACGACCAGGCGGGCGGCGGGCCGGCCGGCGGCCTCGCAGCGGCGGGCCACCTCGAAGGCGACGACGGCTCCCATGCTGTGGCCGAACAGCACCAGGGGCAGCTCGGGCTGCCGGGCCAGCACCTCGTGGATCCGGTCGGCCAGGACGTTCAGGTCGGCGATCGGCTGCTCCCGGCGGCGGTCCTGACGGCCCGGGTACTGGACGGCCAGGACCTCGACGCGGTCGGCGGCGGCCAGCGCGTACGGCACCGGGCGGTAGAACGGGGCGGTGCCCCCCGCGTGCGGGAAGCACACCAGGCGGGCGGCGGGCGCCTCCGTCTTCCGGTAGCAGCGCAGCCAGAGGTCGTCGTCGGCGGTGGGGTCGGGTCGGGCGGACATGGTTCTCCGTTCAGTGATCACGGTCGGGGCCGAGCTCGGCCTCGATGAGGGCGAGGAGTTCGTCGTCGGTGGTGTCGGACAGCGCGTCCGCGCCGGTCCCCCGGCCGGGCCCGGCAGCGGACCCGCCGCCGGTCCGGCCGACCAGCGACTCCAGCCGGGCCAGCGCCCGTTCCCGGGCCGCCGGGTCCTCGGCGGCGGCGAGCAGCGCTTCGAGGGCGTCGAGCGCGGCGGGCAGCGGATCGGGGTTCAGGGCGGCGTGCAGGTGGGACGCCAGGACGGCGGGTGACGGGTGGTCGTACACCAGGCCCGGCGGGAGCGCGAGACCGGTGGCGGACGCGAGGCGGTTGCGCAGCTCGACGGCCAGGACGGAACCGAGGCCCTGGGACTTGAAGGTGCGGGTCGGGTGCACGCCCCCGGCACCGTCATGGCCGAGGACGGCCGCGGCGTGGGCACGGACCAGGTCCAGTACGGCGCGCTCGGTGCCCAGCGCCGCGGGGGTCACGGCGGCCGGGGCCGGGGCGCCGGTGTCCGGGTCGGGACGTGCCGGGGCCTGCTGCCCGGCGGCCAGCCAGTAGCGGGTGCGCTGGAAGGCGTACGTGGGCAGGTCCACGGTGCGGCCGGCCGCCGGCAGCACCATGTCCCAGTCGACGGGCACCCCCCGGACGTGGGCCTCGGCCAGCGAGGCCAGCAGGCGGTCCGGGCCGCCGTCCTCGCGCCGCAGGGTGCCGACGGCCGCCTCGGCGGCGATGCCGCCGACCAGCAGCGGGTGCGGGGACACCTCGACGAAGGCGCCGTGGCCGGCGGCGGTGAGCACCCCGACGGCCCGGTCGAACTCGACGGTCTCGCGCAGGCTCGCGTACCAGTACTCCGGGCCCGCCTCGGGGCCGGCCAGCCACTCCCCGGTCAGCGCGGAGACCATCGGGACCAGGGCCGGGCCCGGCTCGATCCCCTTCAGGACGGCGAGGACCTCCTCGCGCAGCTCGTCCACGTGGGCGCTGTGCGAGGCGTAGTCGACGGGGATCAGCCGGGTGCGCACCGCCTCACCGTACGCGTCCGCCAACTCCCGCAGGGCGTCGGGCTCACCGGAGACCACCGTCGCCGAGGGGCCGTTGACGGCCGCGACCGAAAGCCGCTCCCCGAACGGCGCGATCCGCTCCCGGACGGCGTCCACCGCGTCGGCGACGGAGAGCATCCCGCCGCGCCCGGCCAGCGCCGTCAGCGCCCGGCTGCGCAGGGCCACCACCTGGGCGGCGTCGTCGAGGGAGAGGATTCCCGCGACGGCGGCCGCCGCGATCTCGCCCTGGGAGTGGCCCACCACCGCGTCGGGAGCGACACCGGCCGCCTGCCACACGGCGGCCAGCGAGACCATCACCGCCCAGAGCGCCGGCTGCACGACGTCGGCGGCCTCGAAACCGTGAAGGCCCGCCAGGACATCGTCCAACTGCCAGTCCACGTACGGCGCGAGGGCCTCGGCGCACTCCGCCAGCCGCGCCGCGAACACCGGCGAGGCCTCCGCCAGCTCACGGCCCATCCCCACCCACTGGCCGCCCTGGCCGGGGAAGACGAACACCGTCTGCCCGGGGCCCTCGGGGCCGACCGCGCCGGTGACGACGGCGGCGGAGGGACGGCCGGCCGCGAGGTCCGCCAGGGCGTCCAGCGGCCGCGGGCCGAGCAGGACGGCCCGGTGGTCGAGCGCCGCCCGCGTCGTGGCGAGGGACCGGGCGACCTCCCCGGCCGACGCCTCCGGCCGGGCCGCCAGGTGCTCCCGCAGCCGCTCGGCCTGGGCGGCCAGCGCGGCGGGCGTCCGGGCGGAGAGCAGCCAGACGGGGTCGGCGCCGTCCACCACGGACGCGGCGGGCGGGGACGCAGTGGTTGCGGCGGGCGCCGGTTCGGCGGGGGCGGCCTCCAGGACGACATGGGCGTTGGTGCCGCCGATGCCGAAGCCCGACACGCCCGCGCGGGGCGGGTGCGCGGTCTCCGGCCACGGGGTCGGCTCCGTCAGCAGCCGCACCGCGCCGTCCCCCCAGTCGACGGCCGGCGTGGGCTCGGTGATGTGCAGCGACTCGGGGAGCGTGCGGTGCCGCAGGGCGAGGACCGTCTTGATGACGCCCGCGACGCCCGCCGCCGCGAGGGTGTGGCCGAGGTTGGACTTCACCGAGCCGACCAGCAGCGGGCGTCCGTGCGCCCGGTCCGCGCCGTAGGCGGCGAGCAGGGCCCCCGCCTCGACGCGGTCGCCCAGCCGGGTTCCGGTGCCGTGCGCCTCGACGGCGTCGATGTCCGCGGGGGCCAGCTCCGCGTCGGCGAGCGCGGCGTGGATGACCGCGCGCTGGGCCTCGCCGTTCGGGGCCGTCAGGCTGTGGCTGGCGCCGTCGGAGTTGACGGCCGAGCCGCGGACCACCGCCAGCACCCGGTGGCCCAGGCGCCGCGCCCGCTCCAGCCGTTCCAGCACGAGCACGCCGGCCCCCTCGGACCAGGCCACGCCGTCCGCGTCCGCGGAGAAGGGCTTGCAGCGGGCGTCCGGGGCCAGACCGCCCAGCGCGCTGAACGCGACGTGGTAGCCGGGCGTCGTCATCACCGTCACCCCGCCCGCCAGCGCCAGTTCGCACTCGCCGCCGCGCAGCCCCTCGGCGGCGAGGTGCAGCGCCACCAGCGAGCTGGAGGCCGAGGTGTCGACGGTGAGGACGGGGCCGTTGAGGCCGAGGGTGTGGGCCAGCCGCCCGCTGATGACGCTCGGGGCGGTGCCGGTGAACAGCACGCCGGCGAGGTCGGCGGGCGCCTCGTGCAGCGCGGGCCCGTACGGCCGGGCCTCGGCGCCGAGGAACACCCCGGTGCGGGAGCCCCGCAGGGTGGTCGGGTCGATGCGGGCGTGCTCCAGGGCCTCCCAGCCCACCTCCAGGGCGAGCCGCTGCTGCGGGTCCATGGCGTCGGCCTCGCGCGGGGAGAGGTCGAAGAACGCGGCGTCGAAGCGGGTCGCGCTGTCGAGGAACCCGCCGCGGTCGGTGGCGCAGCGCCCGTCGCGGCGCAGCGCGTCGAGGTCCCAGCCGCGGTCGGTGGGGAACGGGCCCGCGACGGTGCGGCGGGCGACGAGGGCCTGCCACAGGTCCTCGGGCGAGTCGATGCCGCCGGGGTAGCGGCAGGCCATGCCGATGACGGCCAGGGGCTCGGCGGTCATGCGCCGGCTCCGCTCGTGGAACCCGTGGAGGCCACGGGGCCGAGGGCGGGAGCCTCGACGCGCACGGTGGTGGGGGCCGGACGGCGGTCCGCCACCAGGTGCCGGAACTCGATGCCCGCACGCCCGGAGCCGGCCGCCCCGGCGTCGGCATCGGCCTCGGCATCGGCATCGGCATCGGCAGAGCGCAGTTCGGCGAGGCAGTCGCACGCCGCGTCGGTGAACCCGGCGAACCGGTAGGCGATCTCCATCATCCGGTTGCGGTCGGTGCGGCGGAAGTCGGCGGCCAGGTGGACCCCGGCCGCCGCCGCCTCGCCGATCAGCCAGTCCAGCAGGACGGCGCCCGCGCCGAAGGACACCACCCGGCAGGAGGTGGCCAGCAGCTTCAGGTGCCAGACCCGCTCGTGGTAGCCGACGAGCAGCACGCCGACGGCGCCGTGCGGGCCGAAGCGGTCGGTGAGGGAGACGGTGAGGACCTCGTGCTCCGGATCGGCGATCAGGGCCCGCAGGTCGGCGTCGGAGTAGTAGACGCCGGTGGCGTTCATCTGGCTGGTGCGGAGGGTGAGTTCCTCGACCCGGGAGAGGTCGGCGTCGTCGGCCCGCTTGATCTCCATGACCAGGTCCAGCGAGCGGAGGAAGGCCTCGTCGGGGCCGGTGAACTCCTCGCGCTCGGCGGTCCGGCGGAAGCCCGCCTGGTACATGCTGCGGCGGCGGGCGGCGTCGACGGTGACGACGGCCGGGCTGAACTCGGGGAGGCCGGTCAGCTCCGCGGCCAGCGCCGCGTCGAAGCAGCGGACCTCGGGGTGGTGGTGGGCGACCTCGGCGCGCTCGGCCGGCTGGTCGTCGATGAAGGCGACCGTCTTCAGGGCGAAGTTCAGCCCGTCCGCGATCTCCTTGACCGACCGGGACTTGGGGTGCCAGCCGATCCGCGGCAGGACGAAGTACTCGGCGACGCCGAGGGCCTCCAGCTGCTGCCAGGCGTGGTCGTGGTCGTTCTTGCTGGCCACGGCCTGGAGGATGCCCCGGGCGTCGAGTTCGACGATGGTGCGGCGGATCTCCTCGGGCAGCACCACCTCGTGGTCCTCCAGGAGGGTGCCCCGCCACAGGGTGTTGTCCAGGTCCCAGACCAGGCACTTGACGAGGGTGGGTGCGTCGGACACGGGGCGCTCCTTCGATTTCCGTTCGTTGCCGTGTTCGTGGTGCGTGTGGTGCGTTCAGTGCTCGTGGTACGTCGTGCCCGTGCGGGGCGGCGGGCGGCTCAGAGCCGGTCGAGGGCGTGCCGGGCGAGGATCAACTGCGAGATCTCGGTGCTGCCTTCGATCAGTTCCATCGCCTTGGCGTCCCGGTAGGCCCGGGCCACCACGTGGCCGTCGGTGAAGCCCCGCGAGGCGAGCACCTGGACGGCCGTCGCGGCGCCGCGAGTCGCGTGGGTGGCGGCGACCTGCTTGGCCAGCACCGCCGTCACCGCCGCGTCCGGGGCGGTGCGGTCCCACTGCTCGGCGGCGTGCCGGCAGACCTGGGTGGCGATCCGCTCCGAGGTGTAGAGCTCGGCGATGTGCCGGGCCACCAGCTGGTGCTCGCCGATCGGGCCGCCGCCCTGCTCGCGGGTGCGGGCGTCCCCGACGGCGGCCGTGAGGCAGGCGCGCAGGATGCCGACGCAGCCCCAGGCCACCGACATCCGGCCGTAGGACAGGCCGACCGTGAACAGCAGCGCGAGCGGCTGGCGCCCGCCGCCGAGCACGGCGTCGGCCGGGATCCGGACGTCGTCGAGCACGATGCGGCAGTGCGTGGCGGCGCGGCAGCCGAGCGGGGCCGCGACGGGCTCGATGCGGACGCCGGGCGCGTCCGTCGGCACCATCGCGGCGGCGCCGTCCGGACCGTCGCCGTAGCGGCCGACGACCATGACGAGGTCGGCGTAGGCGGCCCCGGTGATCCACATCTTCTCGCCGGAGACGATCAGGTCGCCGCTGCCGTCCTCGGCCGGACGGATGCGGGTGGTCATGCCGCTGAGGTCGGAGCCCGCGCCCGGCTCGCTGAAGCCCACGCAGGCGAGCCGGCCGCTCGTCAGCTGCCCGAGGTAGCGCCGGCGCTGCTCGCGGTCGCCGAAGCGGCGGACGACCGCCGCGGCGATCCCCTGGACCGTCATCACGCTGCGCAGCGAGCTGCACAGGGCGCCGACGTGGGCGGTGAGTTCGCCATTCTCCTGGCCGGTGCGGCCGGGCCCGCCGAAGCGGGCCGGCACCTCGGCGCACAGCACCCCCATCGCGCCGAGCTCGCGCAGCAGCTCGACGGGGATCCGGCCGGCCGCGTCCCAGGCGGCCGGCCCGTCGCCGACCAGGGCGTCGATCGCGGCGGTGTCGAAGCCCGTCACGCCCGTACCCGTGGCGGCCGTACCCGTGGCCCCGCCGCTCATGCGTCCCCGGTCTCGCGCAGGCGCAGCACCATGGCCGCCATGGCGCGGATGCTGCGGAAGTTGTCCCGGTTCAGCTCGGCGCCGACGATCTCGATGTCGTACTCGTCCTCCAGGAACACCACCAGTTCCATGGCGAACATCGAGGAGATCGCGCCGGTGGCGAAGAGGTCCTGCTCGACCTCGGGTTCGGCGCCGGTGTGTCCGACGAGGAAGGCGCTCAGCGCCTGCTCGACGGCGGTCGTCCCGGCAGCGGCGTTCGCGGTGGTCATGTGTCCGTACCTTTCGTAGTTCCGTGCTGGCCGTTCGGGGGGAGCCCGGTGCTCAGCCGTACGTGTAGAAGCCCCGGCCGGACTTGCGGCCGTGGTGCCCGTCGCGGACCTTCCGGAGCATCAGCTCGCAGGGGTCGCACTCGGGGTCGCCGGTGCGCTCGTGCAGGACCCGCAGGGAGTCGACGAGGTTGTCGATGCCGATCAGGTCGGCGGTGCGCAGCGGTCCGGTGGTGTGGCCGAGGCAGCCTTCCAGCAGCCCGTCCACCGTCTCGGCGGAGGCGACGCCCTCCTGGACGAGCATCGCCGCCCGGTTGATCAGCGGGTGCAGCAGCCGGTTGACGACGAAACCCGGTGCGTCGTTGACCACCAGCGCCGTGCGGCCGAGCGCGGTCAGCAGCGAGGTGACGGCGGTCATCGTGGCGTCGCCGGTGGCCCGGCCGCGGATCACCTCGACCATGGTGATCAGGTAGGCGGGGTTCATGAAGTGCACGCCGACGAGTTCGTCGCCGCGCGCCACCCAGCCCGCCATCTCGTCGATGGGGATGCACGAGGTGTTGGAGATCAGCAGGGTGCCGGGGGCGACCAGCCCGGAGACCTCGGTCAGCACCTCGCGCTTGACCTCGGCGACCTCCACGACGGCCTCGACGACGGCGGTCGCGTCGGCGATGTCGGCCGGCGCGGTGGTGGTGGCCAGCGTGCCGTGGGCGCGGCCCGCGGGGAGGGCCTCCAGCAGCTGGGCGTGCTTCAGCTTGCGGCGGATCGCCGTCCGGGCCGTGGCCAGGGTCGGCTCGTCGACGTCGACGAGGGTGACGTCGACGCCGTGGCCGAGGGCGAGGGCGGCGATGTTGGTGCCCATGACGCCGCCGCCGATGACGGCGAGGCGGTGCTGTTCGTGACGGTCAGTCATCGTGTCCCTCCCGGGTGGTGGTGAAGTGCTCGTCGAGCCAGGAGTCGACGGCCCGCGCGGTGGTCCCGGCGTGGGCGCCGATCATGGTGAAGTGGTCGCCCGGAACGGTCACCGGGGTGAGGTCGCCGGAGAGGTCCCACGGGAGGCGGACGGCGCCGTCCCCGCCCTCGGGGCCGCCCGGCTCGCCGCCGTGGCGGAGCAGCAGGGTCGGCAGGTCCGCGGTGTACGGGACGTGGCCGCGCCAGTCCTGGACGTAGTAGTGGGCGAGCGCGGTCAGCCAGTCGTCCCCGCCGATGCCGCCCGCGTCGACGCCCCCGGGGTTGCCCAGGAGCACGGCGGCCGGCAGGGTGCCGATGATCTCGTCGGGGGCACCGGCCGACTGCGGGGCGAAGCTGTCCAGCAGCACCAGCGCGGCGGGGCCCCGGCCCAGTTCGGCGAGGCGGGCGGCGAGGGCCTGCGCGACCAGCCCGCCGGAGGAGTAGCCGACGAGGACGAACGGGCCGGCCTCCGGGGCGGTCTCCGGGGCGGCGAGCACCGTCCGGACGCACAGGTCGAGCAGCGCGTCCGGGTCGGCGGCCAGCGGCTCCCCCGCCGTGTAGCCGGGGATCACCGCGGAGAGGACGTGCCGGGGGCGGCGGAGGCCCTGCACCACCCGGACGAACTCCTGGGCGTCGCCCGCGCCGAACGACGGCAGGCAGACGAGCGTCGGCCCGACCGTGTCCGCGGACCGGCGGGTGAGCGGGACCAGGGGCGGGACGCCCGCCAGCTCGTCCGCACCGGCGAAGCGGGGCCGGAACCGGGCCAGCCCGGCGATCATCCGTACGGCGTCGGCCCCCTGGCCGAGGCTGTTCGCCCGCAGGTACAGGGCGGCCAGCGTCTCGGCGGCCGGTGTCCCGGCGGCTCCGGCCCGCTCCGTACCGTCCGTGGATTCCGGCGCGGCGGCCAGCGCGAAGCGGGGCGCGGCCCGCTGCGGTCCGCCGTCCTGGCGCACCGGTCCGTCGGCGAGCCGCTCCCGCAGGTACGCGGCCGTCAGGGCGGGGGTGGGGTGGTCGAAGACCAGCGGACCGCTCAGCCGCAGACCGGTGGCCCCGGCGAGCCGCTTGCGCAGCTCCAGGGCGCTCAGCGAGGTGAACCCCTGCTCCAGGAACGTGGCGTCCGGGTCGACGGCCGCCGCGTCCGGGTGGCCGAGCGCGGCGGCGGCGTGCTCCCGGACCAGCTCCAGCAGGACCGCCTCCCGCTCCCGCGCCGACCGCGCCCCGCCGAGCCGGGCGGACAGCCGGACGGCGGCGGACGACCGCCGCGCACCGGCGCCGTCGTCGCCCGCGAACCCGTCCCCGTCCTCGTCCCCCTGCTCCAGGACCCGGAGGGCGTCGGGAAGCGCGGACAGCAGCGGGCTCGGCCGGTGCAGCGTGTACAGCGGCACGAACCGCGCCCAGTCGACGTCGGCGACGACGAGCAGCGTCTCGTCGTCGTCCAGCGCCTGGGCGAGGCCCTCGATGCCGCGCTCGGGAGCCATCGTCCGCAGCCCGTAGGCGCTCAGCTGCTCACCCGCCTCCCCCGCGCCCATGCCGCCGCCGCCCCACAGGCCCCAGGCCACCGAGGTGGCCGCCAGCCCGGCCGCGCGCCGCCGCTCGGCCAGGGCGTCCAGCGCCGCGTTGGCGGCGCCGTACCCGGCCAGCAGCCCGCTGCCCCAGGTGGCGGCGCCGGAGGAGAACAGCACGAAGGCGTCCAGCTCCAGTCCGCGCTCGGCCGACAGCTCGTGCAGGTGCACGGCGCCACCGACCTTCACCTCGGAGACCTCCTGCAGCCCGGCGTCGGTCAGCGCGGCGACCGGCGCCCCGTGGCCGGTGCCCGCCGAGTGCACCACAGCCGACAGCGCGGGGCCGGTGGCGGCGACGCGGTCCAGCAGCGCGCCGACCGCGGGCCGCTCGGCGACGTCACAGGCGACCACCTCGACGGCGCTGCCGAGAGCCGCCAGTCCGGCCGCCAGCTCGGGCACCCCGGGCGCGGCCGGGCCGGAGCGGCCGGCCAGCACCACGCGCGGGGTGCCGCGCTCGGCCAGCAGCCGCGCCGTCCGGCCGCCGATCAGGCCGGTACCGCCGGTGACCAGCGCCGTCCCGGCGGTCCGCCACGGCTCGGCGGGTCCAGCTTCCGGGCGCGGGGCGCGCACCAGGCGGCGCGCGAACGCCCCCGTGCCGCGCAACGCGACCTGGTCCTCGCCCTCCGGCCCCGCGGCGAGCAGCCCGGCCAGGCGGTCCCCGACCGAGGCGTCGGACCCGACCGGGGTGTCGGACCCGGCCGACGCGTCCGACCCGGCCGGGAGGTCGACCAGGCCGCCCCACTGCTTGGCCTGCTCCAGACCCGCCGTCTGCCCCCACGCCCACACCTGGGCCTGCGCCAGACTGGGCACCTCGCCCGGCAGCGCCGCCACCGCGCCGCGGGTCAGCACCCACAGCGGCACCACCGACCCCGCGTCGAGCAGCGCCTGCAGCAGCGCGCTGGAGGCCGCCAGACCGGCGGGCACCCGGGGCCGACCGGGCAGCGGCGTCTCGTCCAGCGCCAGCAGGGACACCACACCCGCGAACTCGCCGACGCCGCGCAGGACGTCACCGAGGGTCCCGCGATCGGCGGCGCCGGTCTCCAGCACCCGGACCTCGACGCCGCCGGCCCGCAGCGCGCCGGCCACCTCGGCGGCCGTCCCGGCCCCGGCCGGGCCGGCGACCACGAGCCACGTGCCGGACGGCACCGAGGCCGCCGGTGCCGAGCCCGACAGCGCCGAGCCCGCCGGTGCCGCACCCGACGGCCCGTCGAGGGGCTGCCACTCGACGCGGTACCGCCAGCCGGCCACCGCGTCCCGGGCCACCGGCTCCGGGAACACCGGCCAGTAGCGGCGGTACTGGAAGGCGTAGGTCGGCAGGTCGACGGTGCCGCTCCCGGTCCCGGCGGGCAGCAGGGCGGTCCAGTCCACGGGCAGGCCGCGGACGTACGCCTGGGCCAGCGAGAGCAGGAGGCGCCCGGCGCCGCCGTCGTCGCGGCGCAGGGTGTCGGCCACGACCGGGCCGTACGACTCCAGGCTGTCCGCGATGGCCGGGGCCAGCACCGGGTGCGGGGACACCTCGACGAAGGCGCCGTGGCCGGTTCCGGCGAGGGTGTGCACGGCCCGGTCGAACTCGACGGTCTCGCGCAGACTGGCGTACCAGTAGTCCGGCACCAGTTCCGGCCCGGAGACCGTGGCGCCGGTGCTGGAGGAGACCATCGGAATCCGCGCCTCGCGGGGGGCGATGCCCTGGAGGGCGGCGAGGATCTCCTCGCGCAGCTCGTCCACGTGGGCGCTGTGCGAGGCGTAGTCGACCGGGATCATCCGGGCACGCGGCGAATCCCCGCAGGCGTCGGCCAGTTCACGCAGCGCGTCGGCGTCACCGGAGACGACCGTCGCCGACGGGCCGTTCACCGCCGCGATGGACAGGCGGGAACCGTACGGGGCGATCCGCGCCCGCACACCCGCCGCCGGCTCGGCGATCGACAGCATCCCGCCACGACCGGCAAGGGCCTTCAGGGTCCGGCTGCGCAGAGCGACCACCTTCGCCGCGTCCTCCAGCGAGAGGATCCCGGCCACGGCCGCCGCCGCGATCTCGCCCTGGGAGTGGCCCACCACCGCGTCGGGAGCGACACCGGCCGCCTCCCAGACCGCAGCCAGAGACACCATCACCGCCCACAGCGCCGGCTGCACCACATCGGCGGCCTCGAAACCGTGCCGACCAGCCAAGACATCATCCAACTGCCAGTCCACATAAGGCGCGAGAGCCTCGGCGCACTCCGCCAACTTCGCAGCGAACACCGGGGACGATTTGGCCAGCTCACGCCCCATACCGACCCACTGGCTCCCCTGCCCCGGGAAGACGAACACCGTCCGCCCGACCCCGGCCGACGGCACCTCGCCCGTCAGCACCCCGGCCCCGGGCCGGTCCGCGGCCACGGCCTCCAGTTTCGCCGCCAGCTCGGCACGGTCGGCGCCCAGCACCACCGCCCGCCGCTTGAACGCCGTCCGCGTGGTGGCGAGCGACCGGGCCACCTCCGGCAGCGGCAGCTCGGGGCGCGCCAGGAGGTGGTCCCGCAGCCGCCGCGCCTGGTCCGCCAGGGCCTCCTCGGACCGTCCGGAGACGGTGACCGGGAGCACGACGGGCTCCGCGACCAGCACCGGCGGCGCGGCGGGCGCCGACACCGCGGCCGGCTCCGGCGTCCCGTCCGGCTCCGGCGCGGCCGGCCCTCCGGCGGGCGCCTCCTCCAGGATCACGTGCGCGTTGGTGCCGCTGATCCCGAACGCCGAGACGCCCGCCCGACGCGGCTGTTCGCCCGCCGGCCACGCCACGCGCTCCTGGAGCAGGCTCACGTGCCCCGCCGACCAGTCGACGTGCGGGGTCGGCTCCGCCGCGTGCAGCGTCGCCGGCAGCTCCTCGTGCCGCAGCGCCAGCACCATCTTGATCACACCGGCGATGCCGGCCGCCTGCTGGGCGTGCCCGATGTTCGACTTCACCGACCCCAGCCAGAGCGGCCGTTCGGCCGGATGCCCCTGCCCGTACGTCGCCAGCAGCGCCTGCGCCTCGATCGGGTCGCCCAGTGTGGTGCCGGTGCCGTGCGCCTCGACGACGTCCACGTCCCCCGTCGCCAGCCGGGCGTTGGCCAGCGCCGCGCGGATCACCCGTTGCTGAGCGGGGCCGTTGGGCGCGGACAGGCCGTTGGAGGCGCCGTCCTGGTTGACGGCGCTCCCCCGGACCACGGCCAGCACCCGGTGCCCGTTGCGCCGGGCGTCCGACAGCCGCTCCAGCACCACCACACCCGCACCCTCGGCGAGGCCCATGCCGTCCGCGCCCGCCCCGAAGGCCTTGCAACGGCCGTCCCGGGCAAGGGCGTTCTGCTGCGAGAAGCCCACGAACTCGCCCGGGCTGACGATCACGGTCACCCCGCCGGCCAGCGCCAGCGTGCACTCCCCCGCCCGCAGCGACTGCACGGCGAGGTGCAGCGCGACCAGCGAGGAGGAGCAGGCGGTGTCCACCGACACCGCCGGCCCGGTCAGGCCCAGCGTGTACGACACCCGGCCGGACAGCACGCTCATCGCCGTACCGGTGATCAGGTGCGCCTCCGAGCCCGAGAGGTCGCCGCCGGCGGTCGCGTACCCGGAGGGCGCGGCGCCCGCGAACACGCCGGTGGCCGACTCGCGCAGGCTCGCCGGGTCGATCCCGGCCCGCTCGACCGCCTCCCAGGCCGTCTCCAGCAGCAGCCGCTGCTGCGGGTCCATCGCCAGGGCCTCGCGCGGACTGATCCCGAAGAACCCGCCGTCGAAGTCCGCGGCCCCGGAGACGAACCCGGCCTGGACGGTGCTGCTCGTGCCGTCCGCGCCCGGGGCGGCGTCGAAGAGCGCGCCGAGGTCCCAGCCGCGGTCGGTGGGGAACCCGCCGACCGCGTCCCCGCCCGCCACCAGGAGGTCCCACAGGTCCTCGGGGGTGCGCACACCGCCCGGGTAGCGGCAGGCCATCCCGACGATCGCGATCGGCTCCCGCTCCCGCTCGGTCACCTCGCGCAGCCGGGCCCGCGTGGTGCGGAGCTTGGCGGTGGTCTGCTTGAGGAAATCGAGCAGTTTCTCTTCGTTCTGCATGGTGCTGTCGCTCACATTCGACCTCGTTCGGGAGGAGTTGGCGCCGACGGTCCCGGCATGGTCAGTCGAAGTCCGGGTCGTCGAGCTCGTCCTCCAGGAGGGCGAACAGCTCGTCGGCGGTGGCCTCCTGGAGAGCGCGCTCGTCGGCCTCGCCCGTCCCGTCCGCCCCGGTCTCGCGGACGGCGCGGAAGCGCTGGGTCAGCGCCTCCAGGCGGGCGACGATCTCCGCGCGGGTCTCGTCGTCCGACGGGGTGAGCCCGGCGGCCAGCCGCTCGAACTCGTCCAGCACGGCCGTGTGGCCGACCAGTTCCCTCCCGGTCAGCTCGGTGATCAGGAAGTCCGCCACCGCCTCCGGGGTCGGGTGGTCGAAGACCAGCGTCGACGGCACCCGCACCCCGCACGCGCTGTTCAGGCGGTTGCGGAGCTCGACAGCGGTCAGCGAGTCGAAGCCCAGCTCGCGGAACGCCCGGCTCGCCATGATCTCGTCCGCCGAGTCGTGGCCGAGGACCGCGGCGGCGTGCGTCCGCACCAGCTCCACGACGGTCCGGCGCCGCTCGGCGGCCGACAGGCCCGCCAGGCGGGCGGCGAACTCGTTGCGCTGGTCGTCCTCCGGACGGCCGGAGGAGGTGTCCTCCTGCGCCTCCGGGATGGTGTCCAGCAGCGGGCGCGGGCGGGCGGCCGTGAAGACCGGAGCGAACTTCTCCCACTCGACGTCCGCCAGGGCGATGAACGTCTCGTCGTCGGCCAGGATCTCGCCGAGCGCCGTCAGGGCCCGGTCGGTGTCCAGGAAGTTCATGCCCTGCCGCAGCAGCCGGTGCGGGGTGACGCGACCGGGAGCCTGGTCCATCGCCGCGTCGACCGCGTTCCAGTCGCGGGTGTTCCAGACACCCCAGGCGATCGACGTCCCGGGCAGGCCCCGGCCGCGACGGTCCTCGGCGAGGCCGTCCAGGAAGGAGTTGCCCGCCGCGTAGGCGCCGTGGTCGTTGCTGCCCCAGGTCGCCGAGATCGACGAGAACATCACGAACTCGTCGATGCCCAGGTGCGCCGTCGCCTCGTCCAGGTGGACGGCGCCGGCCGCCTTCGCGCCCAGTGCCGCCGCCAGGCCTTCCCGGCTGGTGTCCTCGAGTCGGGCCAGGTACGGCGTGTTCGCCGAGTGCAGGACGGTGGACAGGCCGGGGCCGGAGTCCTCGATCCACGAGACCATCGCCGTGACCTGCGCACGCTCCGTCAGGTCGCACGACACGACCTCGACGGCGGTGCCCGCAGCCGCGACAGTGGCGGCCAGCGCCGCCACCCCGGGCGCCGCCGGACCCGAACGGGAGGTCAGAACGACCCTCGGCGTGCCGTGCTCAGCCAGCCACGGGCCGACACAGACACCGATCGAGCCCGTACCGCCGGTCAGCAGGACCGTCCCCTTCGGGCTCCAGGCCCCGGCCTTGGGCCGGTGCTCTTCGGCCCGCACCAGGCGGCGCAGGAACACACCCGACGGCCGCACCGCGACCTGGTCCTCCCGGCCGTGCGCGAGCACGCCGGCCAGCCGGGCGGCCGCCTCGACGTCCACCACCGGCGGCAGGTCGACCAGACCGCCCCAGCGGTCCGCGTGCTCCAGGCCCACGGCCCGGCCCAGACCCCAGACCTGGGTCTGGATCGGACTGGTCGTCACCTCGCCGGCGGCCACCTGCACCGCGCCGCGGGTCAGCACCCAGAGGGGAGCGGCGATCCCGGCCCGGCCCAGCCTCTGCACCAGGTCGAGGGTGTCGGCGCTGCCGCGCGGAACCCACCCGAACTCGGCGTCCGGCGTCTCGTCCAGGGCCAGGAGGGACACCACGCCCTGGACATCCGCACCGGCACCGGCGATGGCCGCGTCGAGGCCCGCCAGCGTCGTCCGCACGACCTCGGCGCCACGACCCGCCAGCCCGTCGGCCACCGCACCGGCGTCCGGCGCGTCCCCGACCAGCAGCCAGGGCCCGGACAGGACCGCCGAACCGCTGATGGCGGACGGCTGCCAGGTGATCCGGTAGCGCCAGTCGTCCACCGACAGCTTCGTACGCTCCACCGCCGGGGCCTCGGGCCAGTAGCGGCGCCGCTGGAACGCGTAGGTCGGCAGCGCGACGGTCGACCCGTCGCCGAGCACCGCCGCCCAGTCGACGGGGGCGCCCTGGACGTACGCCTCGGCGAGCGAGGTCAACAGGCGCTGGGCGCCGCCCTCCTCGCGGCGCAGCGTGCCTGCGACCACCGGAGAGCGGTCCTCCAGGCTGTCACCGATCGCCGGAGTCAGCACCGGGTGCGGCGAGACCTCCAGGAACACACCGTGGCCCGCGTCGCCGAGGATCCGCACGGCGCGGTCGAACTCCACGGTCTCGCGCAGGGACGCGTACCAGTAGGCGGGGTCCAGCTCCGGGCCGGACAGCCACTCGCCGGTCAGCGCGGAGATCATCGGGACCTGCGCCTCACGAGGCCGGATCCCGTCGAGGACGGTCAGGATCTCCTCGCGCAGCTCGTCCACGTGGGCGCTGTGCGAGGCGTAGTCCACCGGAATCATCCGGGCACGAGGCGAATCCCCGCACGCCTCGGCGAGTTCGCGCAGCGCGTCGGCGTCACCGGAGACGACCGTCGCCGACGGGCCGTTCACCGCCGCGATGGAAAGGCGGGTGCCGTACGACGCGATCCTCGCCCAAACACCCTCCACCGGCTCGGCGATCGACAGCATCCCACCACGACCAGCAAGGGCCTTCAGGGTCTTGCTCCGCAGAGCGACAACCTTGGCGGCGTCATCGAGGGAGATAATCCCCGCGACGGCGGCGGCGGCGATCTCGCCCTGCGAGTGACCCAGCACCGCGTCCGGAGCGACACCGGCCGCCTCCCAGACGGCGGCGAGCGAGACCATCACGGCCCACAGCGCCGGCTGCACCACATCAGCGGCTTCAAAACCATGAAGGCCCGCCAGCACATCGTCCAACTGCCAGTCCACATAAGGCGCGAGAGCTTCGGCACACTCCGCCAGCCGCGCCGCGAACACCGGCGAGGCCTCCGCCAGCTCGCGCCCCATCCCGACCCACTGGCTCCCCTGACCGGGGAAGACGAATACCGTCCGCCCCACCCCGCCAGGAGCCACCGAACCGGTCACCACACCGGACGCGGGCTGCTTCGTCGCCACCGCCGCCAGACGCTCAGCGAGCTCGCTCCGCTCGCCACCGAGCACCACGGCCCGGTGCTCCAGCGCCGCACGCGTCGTCGCGAGCGACCACGCGACGTCGCCGACCGGCAACTCCGGCCGCGCCAGCACGTGTTCACGCAGTCGACCCGCCTGACCCGCGAGCGCCGCAGCGCTCTGGCCGGAGACCGGCCAGGCCGACGCCCCACCCGCGAGCACCGGAAGCACCTCGGCTTCCAGCTCCTCGGCTTCGACGTCGGGCGCCTCCTCCAGGATGAGGTGGACGTTGGTGCCGCTCACACCGAACGCCGACACACCCGCCCGGCGCGGCCGCTCGCCCGCCGGCCACCGCACCGCGTCCTGGAGCAGCCGGACGTTGCCCGTCTCCCAGTCCACGTGGGTCGACGGCTGGTCCGCGTGCAGGGTCTTCGGCAGCATGCCGTTTCGCAGCGCCATCACCATCTTGATCACGCCGGTGACGCCGGCGGCGCACTGGGTGTGGCCGATGTTGGACTTCACCGATCCCAGCCACAACGGCCGGTCCTCGTAACGCTCCTGGCCGTACGTCGCCAGCAGCGCGCCTGCCTCGATCGGGTCGCCGAGCGAGGTGCCGGTGCCGTGGGCCTCGACCGCGTCGACGTCGGAGGGCGACAGCTGCGCGTTCGCCAGCGCCGCGCGGATCACCCGCCGCTGCGAGGGGCCGTTGGGCGCCGCCAGGCCGTTGGACGCGCCGTCCTGGTTCGCCGCGCTCCCGCGGATCACCGCCAGCACCTGGTGGCCGTTGCGCCGGGCGTCCGAGAGACGCTCCAGCAGGACCATGCCCGCGCCCTCGCCCCAGCCGATGCCGTCGGCCTCGTCCGAGAACGCCTTCGACCGGCCGCTGGAGGCCATGCCGCCCTGGCTGCCGAACTCCATGAACGCGCCGGGCGAGACCATCACCGCCACGCCGCCGGCCAGCGCCATCGAGCACTCGCCCGAGCGCAGGGCGAGCATCGCCTGGTGCATCGCCACCAGGGAGGAGGAGCAGGCCGTGTCCACCGTGATGGCGGGGCCGGTCAGGCCCAGGCAGTACGAGATCCGGCCCGAGGCCACGGCGGACACCGTACCGATCAGCCGGTAGCCGTCCAGGCTCCGGTCGTCGGCCGGCAGGCTCGCGTCGTAACCGGCGTGGCTCGCACCGACGAAGACGCCGGTCGCCGAGCCGTGCAGCGACTTCGGGTCGATCCCCGCGCGCTCGATCGCCTCCCAGGACGTCTCCAGCAGCAGCCGCTGCTGCGGGTCCATCGCCAGCGCCTCACGCGGGCTGATCCCGAAGAACCCCGCGTCGAAGTCGGCCACGTCGTAGATGAATCCGCCCTGTCGGCGGTACGCCTGCCGCTGGCCGAACCCCTCCTCGACGGCTTCCCAGCCTCGGTCGGTCGGGAATTCGCTGATCGTGTCGGTCCCCGCGACGAGCAGGTCCCAGAACTGGTCGGGCCCCGTCACACCGCCCGGGTACCGGCAGCCCATGCCGACGATCGCGATCGGCTCGCCGATCGCCGCGGCCACGACCTGGACCGCGCCGTCGGCCTGGGCCGTCTGGCCGCCGGTGCCGACGAGTTCGCCCCGCAGGTAGTCCGCGAGGGCGGTGGCGTTCGGGTGGTCGAAGACCATCGTGGAGGCCAGCTTGACACCGACCTCCTTGGAGAGGCGGTTCCGCAGCTCGACGGCTCCGACGGAGTCGAAGCCCAGCTCCTTGAACGCGCGTTGCGGCAGCACGTCGTCCGCCGAGTCGTGGCCGAGGACCGCGGCCGCGTGGCCTCGCACCAGGTCGGTCAGGACCTGGCGCTGCTCAGCGGCCGGCATTCCGGCCAACCGGCTTGCCCACGCGCCGACTTCCTCGGTGGTGGACTCGACGGCGGCCTCGGCGGCCAGGACCGCACGGACCTCGGGCAGATCCGCCAGCAGGCGGCTCGGCCGGTGCAGGGTGTAGGTCGGCACGAACTGCGGCCAGTCGAAGCCGGCCACCACCATCGCACCCTCACCGGCGTCCAGGACCTGGCCCAGCGCCAGCATGCCCCGACGCCCGTCGATGCCCTCCATGCCGAACTCGCGCAACCGCTCGCCACCCGAACCGGCCGCCATGCCAACGCCGGCCCACAGGCCCCACGCGACCGAAGAAGCCACCAGGCCACGGGAGCGGCGGTCCTCCACCAACGCGTCCAGGTGCGCGTTCGCCGCCGCATAGCCAGCCAGGCCACCGCTGCCCCAGACGCCCGCGCCCGACGAGAACAGCACGAACGCGTCCAGATCCCGACCCGCCGTCAACTCGTCCAGCACCATGGCGCCGCCGACCTTCGCCGACAGCAGCCGCGACAGCTCGGCCACCGACAGCTGCTCCACCGGTGTCCGCCCGCCCGTTCCGGCCGAGTGGACCACCGACGACAGCGCCGGACCCGTCGCATCGATACGGTCCAGGATCTCCGCCACGGAGGCGCGGTCGGCGACGTCACACGACACCACCTCAACTGCCGCACCGCGAGCCGCGATCGAGGCAACCAACTCCGCCACACCGGCGGCACCAGGACCCGAACGGGACGTCAGCACGACCCGCGCCGCGCCACGATCCGCCACCCACTGGGCGGTGATCGCACCCACGCCACTCGTACCGCCCGTCACCAGGACCGACCCACGCGGCGACCACGCCTCGCGCACGACCGGACGGCCGGCACGCACCAACCGCCGCGCCACCACTCCGCCCGCACGCACCGCCACCTGGTCCTCGACACCCGCGAGAACCGACACCAGCCGCGCACCCGTACGCGCGTCCACCGTTGTCGGCAGGTCAATCAACCCGCCCCAGCGACCCGCCAACTCCAGCGCCGCGACGGCACCCAGACCCCACAGCTGCGCCTGCACCGGCCGCACCGCATCACCCGCGACCGCACGCACCGCGCCCCGCGTGACCACCCACAGCGGGGCGGACACACCGAGCCGGCCAAGCTCCTGGACCAGCGCGAGCGTGTCAGCGCCACCACGCGACACCCACGGACCCGCCTCCTCCGGCGACTCGTCCAGCGCCAGCAGCGACACCACACCCCGCAGATCGGAGCACGCGGCCACCGCAGCGGCGACGCCGTCCGGAGCCGAGCGGACCACGGTTGCCCCGTGGTGCTCCAGCGACTCCGCGACGGCAGCGGCATCCGGGGACTCCCCCACCAGCAGCCACGTTCCGGCCAGGACCCCGTTGGACTCGCTCACCGGCGCCCACGACACCCGGTACCGCCAATCGGCAACCGCCGAGCCGGCCCGCTCGCGGCGCCGCCAGTCGGTCAGCGCACCCAGCGCGGCATCCGCCGGGTCCACCCCGAGCAGATCGGCGAGCGCGGTGACATCACCACTCTCCACGGCGGTCCAGAAACCCGCCTCCGCACCGGTGGCCTCGCCCGCTTCGGAACGGCGACCGTCCAAGGCGGGCCAGTAGTGGCGGTGCTGGAACGCGTAGGTCGGCAGCGCGACGGTCGTACCGCCGGCCGTCACCGCCGCCCAGTCGACGGGGGCGCCCTGGACGTACGCCTCGGCGAGCGAGGTCAACAGGCGCTGAGCACCGCCCTCCTCGCGCCGCAGCGTGCCGACCACGACCGGGGACAACGCCTCCAGGGCGTCGCCGATCGCCGGGGTCAGCACCGGATGCGGCGAGACCTCCAGGAACACGCCGTGTCCCGCGTCGCCGAGAATCCGCACGGCGCGGTCGAACTCCACCGTTTCGCGCAGGGACGCGTACCAGTAGGCGGGGTCCAGCTCGGGGCCCGCCAGCCACGCGCCGGTCAGCGCCGACACCATGGGGATACGAGCCTCGGTCGGCGCGATGCCCTGGAGCACGGCGAGGATCTCCTCGCGCAGCTCGTCCACGTGCGCGCTGTGCGAGGCGTAGTCCACCGGGATCATCCGGGCGCGCGGCGAATCCCCGCACGCCTCGGCGAGTTCACGCAGCGCGTCAGCGTCACCGGAAACCACCGTCGCCGACGGACCATTCACCGCCGCGATGGAAAGGCGGGTGCCGTACGAAGCGATCCGCGCGCGCACGCCGTCCACCGGCTCGGCGATCGACAGCATCCCGCCGCGACCAGCAAGGGCCTTCAGGGTCTTGCTCCGCAGAGCCACGACCTTCGCGGCATCGTCGAGGGAGAGAATCCCGGCCACAGCGGCGGCAGCGATCTCACCCTGCGAGTGACCCACCACCGCGTCCGGAGCAACACCCGCCGCCTCCCACACCGCCGCGAGCGAGACCATCACCGCCCACAGCGCCGGCTGCACCACATCAGCAGCCTCGAAACCGTGAAGCCCGGCCAGAACGTCGTCCAACTGCCAGTCCACGTAAGGCGCCAGGGCCGCAGCACACTCCGCCAGCCGCGCCGCGAACACTGGCGACGACGTGACCAGCTCACGCCCCATCCCGACCCACTGGCTCCCCTGACCGGGGAAGACGAACACCGTCCGCCCCACCCCGGCGGCCGCCACCGACCCGGTCACCACACCTGCCGCCGGCTGCCCCGTGGCCACCGCCGCGAGACCCGCCGCAAGCTCGCCCCGCTCGCCGCCCAGCACGACCGCACGCTGCTCGAACACCGATCGCGTCGTGGCCAGCGACCACGCGACGTCGCCCACCGGCAGCTCCGGCCGCGCCAGCACGTACTCGCGCAGCCGACCCGCCTGGCCCGCCAGCGCGGTCGCGCCACGACCGGAGACCGGCCAGGCCACGCCTGCCGCCCCGGTGAGTACCGGGTTCTCCTGGCCCGCCGGCTCAGCCGCCGCCTCGACGGCCGCCGGGGCCTCCTCCACGATCAGGTGGACGTTGGTGCCGCTGATACCGAAGGCGGACACACCCGCCCGACGCGGCCGCTCACCCGCTGGCCACGCCACCGCGTCCTGGAGCAGCCGGACATTGCCCGTCTCCCAATCGACGTGCGAGGACGGCTCATCGGCGTGCAGGGTCTTCGGCAGCACCCCGGCCCGCAACGCCAGCACCATCTTGATCACACCGGCCACACCGGCGGCCTGCTGCGCGTGCCCGATGTTCGACTTCACCGACCCCAGCCACAACGGCCGGTCCTCGAACCGCTCCTGGCCGTACGTCGCCAGCAGCGCACCCGCCTCGATCGGGTCACCCAGCTCCGTGCCCGTCCCGTGCGCCTCGACCACGTCGACATCCGCAGCCGACAGCTGCGCACTCGCCAACGCCGCGCGAATGACCCGCCGTTGGGCCGGGCCGTTGGGCGCGGACAGGCCGTTGGAGGCGCCGTCCTGGTTGACGGCGCTCCCCCGGAGCACGCCGAGCACCTGGTGCCCGTTGCGGCGGGCGTCCGAGAGGCGCTCCAGCACGAGCATGCCCGCGCCCTCGCCGATGCCCATGCCGTCGGCGCCCTCGCCGAAGGCCTTACAGCGGCCGTCGGAGGCCAGCGCCCGCAGGCGCGAGAAGCCGACGAACTCGGCCGGGTCGGCGATCACCGTCACACCGCCCGCCAGCGCCATCGAGCACTCGCCCGACCGCAGGGCCTGGCCCGCCTGGTGCAGCGCGACCAGGGACGACGAGCATGCCGTGTCGACGGTCACCGCGGGCCCGTTCAGGCCCAGCGTGTACGACACCCGGCCGGAGAGCACGCTCAGCGCGTTGCCGGTGATCAGGTGCGCCTCGGCGCCCGGGACGGTGGCACCCGTCGCGATGTAGCCCGACGACGCCGCGCCGATGAACACGCCGGTCGCGGAGCCGTGCAGCGACTTCGGGTCGATGCCGGCCCGCTCGACGGCCTCCCAGGAGGTCTCCAGCAGGAGGCGCTGCTGCGGGTCCATCGCCATCGCCTCGCGCGGGCTGATCCCGAAGAACCCGGCGTCGAACTCCGCGGCCCCGCTGAGGAATCCGCCCTCCACGACGTAGGTCGAGCCCTCGGCGTCGGGGTCGGGGTCGAACAGCGCCTCGATGTCCCAGCCGCGGTCGGCCGGGAACGCGCCGATCGCGTCCCCGCCCGCGACCAGGAGGTCCCACAGCTCCTCGGGTGTCCGGACGCCGCCCGGGTAGCGGCAGGCCATGCCGACGATCGCGATCGGGTCGGTCGACACCGCCGCCGCCGTCACGGCCTGGCTCTCGTCCGCGTCCGTGCCGAACAGCGCGGCCAGGATCTCGTCCGCCAGCGCGGAGGCGCTCGGGTGGTCGAAGATCACCGTGGACGGCAGCCGCAGGCCGCACGCGGTGTTCAGGCGGTTGCGGAGCTCGACGGCGGTCAGCGAGTCGAAGCCCAGCTCCCGGAACGCCCGGCTCGCCACGATCTCGTCCACCGACTCGTGGCCCAGCACCGCGGCCGCGTGCGTCCGCACCAGTTCGGTGACCGTCCGGCGCCGCTCGGCCGCCGACAGGCCGGCCAGCTGGAGCTCGAAGTCACCACGCCCGTCCTCGTCACGACGGACCGTCGTGTCCTCCTGGGCCTCCGGAATGGTGTCCAGCAGCGGGCGAGGCCGCGCGGCCGTGAAGACCGGCGCGAACTTCTCCCACTCGACGTCCGCGAGGGCGATGAAGGTCTCGTCGTCGGCCAGGATCTCGCCGAGCGCAGTCAGCGCCCGCTGGGTGTCGAGGAAGTTCATGCCCTGCCGCAGCAGGCGGTGCGGGGTGACGCGACCGGGAGCCTGGTCCATCGCCGCGTCGACGGCGTCCCAGTCGCGGGTGTTCCACACGCCCCAGGCGATCGAGGTCCCGGGCAGGCCACGGGCGCGACGGTCCTCGGCGAGGCCGTCCAGGAAGGAGTTGCCGGCCGCGTAGGCGGCGTGGTCGTTGCTGCCCCAGGTCGCCGAGATCGACGAGAAGAGGACGAACTCGTCGATGCCCAGGTCCGCCGTCGCCTCGTCCAGGTGGACGGCGCCGGCCGCCTTCGCGCCGACCGCGACGGCCAGCTCCTCCCGGCTGGTGTCCTCCACCCGGGCCAGGATCGGCGCGTTGGCGGAGTGCAGGACGGTGGACAGGCCGGGGCCGGTGTCCTCGATCCACGACACCATCGCCGTGACCTGCGCACGCTCCGTCAGGTCGCAGCTGACGACCTCGACGGCCGAGCCGCCGTTCGCCACGGCGGCGGCGAGCGCCGCCACGCCGTGCGCCGACGGGCCGGACCGGGAGGTCAGAACCACCCTCGGCGCGCGGTGCTCGGCAAGCCAGGGGCCGATGCAGACGCCGATCGAGCCGGTGCCACCGGTCAGCAGGACGGTGCCGCGCGGCGACCAGTCCTCCGACTCGACGCGCCGGGCCTCGGCCCGCACCAGGCGGCGCAGGAACACACCCGACGGCCGCACCGCGACCTGGTCCTCCCGGCCGTCGGCGAAGACGCCGACCAGACGAGCGGCGGCATCGGCGTCCACCACCGGCGGCAGGTCGACCAGACCGCCCCAGCGGTCCGCGTGCTCCAGACCGACCGTGCGGCCGAGACCCCAGACCTGGGTCTGCACCGGGCTGGTCGTCACCTCGTCGGCGGCGACCTGCACCGCGCCACGGGTCAGCACCCAGAGCGGAGCGGTGATCCCGGCCCGGCCCAACCTCTGGACCAGGTCGAGGGTGTCGGCGCTGCCCCGGGACAGCCACGCGAACTCGGCGTCCGGCGACTCGTCGAGCGCCAGGAGCGACACCACACCGCGCACGTCCCCGCCCGCTCCTGCGATGGCCTCGTCGAGGCCCGCGAGCGTCGTCCGCACCGCCTCGGCGCCACGCGCCGTCAGCGCCTCGGCGATCGTGGCCGCGTCGGGGGCGTCGCCGACGACCAGCCAGGTGCCGGACAGGTCCGCCGGGCCGCTCGCGGCAGAGGGCCGCCAGGTGATGCGGTAGCGCCAGTCGTCCACCGACAGCTTCGCGCGCTCCACTGCCGGGGCCTCGGGCCAGTAGCGGCGCCGCTGGAACGCGTAGGTCGGCAGCGCGACGGTCGTCCCGGCGCCGAGCACCGACGCCCAGTCGACGGGGGCGCCCTGGACGTACGCCTCGGCGAGCGAGGTCAGCAGGCGCTGAGCACCGCCCTCGTCGCGCCGCAGGGTGCCTGCGACCACCGGGGAACGGTCCTCCAGGCTGTCACCGATCGCCGGAGTCAGCACCGGGTGCGGCGAGACCTCCAGGAACACACCGTGGCCCGCGTCGCCGAGGATCCGCACGGCGCGGTCGAACTCCACGGTCTCCCGGAGCGACGCGTACCAGTAGGCGGGGTCCAGCTCCGGGCCCGCGAGCCATGCACCGGTCAGCGCGGAGACCATCGGGACCTGCGCCTCACGAGGCCGGATCCCGTCGAGGACGGTCAGGATCTCCTCGCGCAGCTCGTCCACGTGGGCGCTGTGGGACGCGTAGTCCACCGGGATCATCCGGGCACGCGGCGAATCCCCGCATGCCTCGGCGAGTTCACGCAGCGCGTCGGCGTCACCGGAGACGACCGTCGCCGACGGGCCGTTCACCGCCGCGACGGAAAGGCGGGTGCCGTACGGGGCGATCCGGGCGCGGACACCGTCCACCGACTCCGCGATCGACAGCATCCCACCACGACCGGCCAGCACCTTCAGGGTCTTGCTCCGCAGAGCCACCACCTTGGCGGCGTCATCGAGGGACAGGATCCCCGCGACGGCCGCAGCGGCGATCTCACCCTGCGAGTGACCCAGCACCGCGTCCGGAGCGACACCAGCCGCCTGCCAGACGGCGGCGAGCGAGACCATCACGGCCCACAGTGCCGGCTGCACGACGTCAGCGGCTTCGAAACCGTGCCGGCCCGCCAGAACGTCGTCCAACTGCCAGTCCACGTACGGCGCGAGGGCCTCGGCGCACTCCGCCAGCCGCGCCGCGAACACCGGCGAGGCCTCCGCCAGCTCACGCCCCATCCCGACCCACTGGCTGCCCTGACCGGGGAAGACGAACACCGTCCGCCCCACCCCGGCGGCCGCCACCGACCCCGTGACCACACCCGCCGCCGGCTGCCCGGTGGCGACAGCCGTCAGCCCCGCCGCCAGCTCGTTCCGCTCGCCACCGAGCACGACCGCCCGGTGCTCCAGCGCCGCACGCGCCGTCGCGAGCGACCACGCCACATCGCGGACCGGCAACTCCGGCCGCTCCGCCACGTGTTCACGCAGCCGACCCGCCTGACCGGCCAGCGCCGCCACGCTGCGACCGGAGACCGGCCAGGCCACACCCGCCGCCCCGGTGAGCACCGGGCTCTCCTGGCCCGCCGGCTCAGCCGCCGCCTCGACGGCCGCCGGGGCCTCCTCCACGATCAGGTGGACGTTCGTCCCGCTCACACCGAACGCCGACACACCCGCCCGA
Organism: Kitasatospora sp. NPDC058184; assembly: GCF_042883725.1. Taxonomy (NCBI): domain Bacteria; kingdom Bacillati; phylum Actinomycetota; class Actinomycetes; order Kitasatosporales; family Streptomycetaceae; genus Kitasatospora; species Kitasatospora sp. NPDC058184. The sequence continues at coordinate 259,207 of NZ_JBHVVE010000012.1, read as the reverse complement.
CGCGGCCGCTCGCCCGCCGGCCACGCCACCGGTTCCTGGAGCAGCCGCACGTTCCCGGACGTCCAGTCCACGTGCGAGGACGGTTCCTCGGCGAACAGCGTCTTCGGCAGCACCTCGTGCCGCAGCGCCATCACCATCTTGATCACACCGGCCACACCGGCCGCGCACTGCGAGTGCCCGATGTTGGACTTCACCGACCCCAGCCACAACGGCCGGTCCTCGTAACGCTCCTGGCCGTACGTGGCCAGCAGCGCGCCGGCCTCGATCGGGTCACCGAGCGTCGTACCCGTGCCGTGGGCCTCCACCGCGTCGACGTCGGAGGGCGACAGCTGGGCGTTGGCCAACGCCGCGCGGATCACCCGCCGCTGCGAGGGACCGTTCGGCGCGGACAGGCCGTTCGACGCACCGTCCTGGTTGGCCGCGCTGCCACGGATCACCGCCAGCACCTGGTGCCCGTTGCGCCGGGCATCGGACAGGCGCTCCAACAGCACCATGCCCGCGCCCTCACCCCAGCCGATCCCGTCGGCCTCCTCCGAGAACGCCTTCGACCGACCGCTCGACGCCATACCGCCCTGACGCCCGAACTCCATGAACGCACCCGGCGACACCATCACCGCCACGCCACCGGCCAGCGCCATCGAGCACTCGCCCGACCGCAGCGCCAGGATCGCCTGGTGCATCGCCACCAGCGACGACGAGCACGCCGTGTCCACCGTCACCGCCGGACCGGTCAGACCCAGGCAGTACGAGATCCGGCCCGACGCCACGGACGACACCGTACCGATCAGCCGGTAGCCGTCCAGGCTGGCGTCCTCGACGGGCAGGCTGGCCTCGTACCCGGCGTGGCTCGCACCGACGAAGACGCCGGTCGCCGAGCCGTGCAGCGACCGCGGGTCGATCCCCGCGCGCTCGATCGCCTCCCACGAGGTCTCCAGCAGCAACCGCTGCTGCGGGTCCATCGCCATCGCCTCACGCGGACTGATCCCGAAGAACCCCGCGTCGAAGTCGGCCACGTCGTAGACGAATCCGCCCTGCCGGCGGTATCCGCCCTGGTTGTCGAACGCCTCCCAGCCGCGGTCGGACGGGAACCCACCCACCGCGTCGACGCCGTCGGCCACCAGGTTCCAGAACTCTTCGGGACCGACCGCCCCGCCCGGGTACCGGCACCCCATGCCCACGATCGCGATCGGCTCGCGGGCGCCGGACTCCAGCTCCTTGACCCGCTCACGGGTTTCGAAGTGCTCGGCGGCCAGCTTCCTCAAAGCGTCGAGCAGCTGCTTCTCATCGGCCATCGTGGGTCCTCCTCGACGTCGTCTTGATCTGAGCACCGGAGATCATCACGACGCCCCCAGTTCCTTGTTGATGAAGTCCAGAACCTCGTCGGCCGAGGCTTCGTTGAGCTGTCCGGCCACGGTCTGCCGGGTGGCGGCGGCGCCACCGTCCTCCGCGCCGGCGCCGGGGGCGCCGCGCCGCATCCACCGGGACAGCAGGGTCTGCATGCGCTCGGTGATGTCCTGGCGCGCGTCGGCTCCCCCGTCGACGGAGTCCAGTTCGGCGGCCAGCCGCTCCAGGGTCTCCAGCACCGGATCGCCGTCGTCCGCTCCGCCGGTGCCGACCAGCTCACCTCGTACGTAGTCCGCGAGGGCGGTGGCGTTCGGGTGGTCGAAGACCATCGTGGAGGCCAGTTTGACACCGACCTCCTTGGAGAGGCGGTTCCGCAGCTCGACGGCTCCGACGGAGTCGAAGCCCAGCTCCTTGAAAGCGCGTTGCGGCAGCACGTCGTCTGCCGAGTCATGGCCGAGGACCGCGGCCGCGTGGCCCCGGACCAGGTCGGTCAGGACCTGGCGCTGCTCAGCGACCGGCATCCCGGCCAACCGGCTTGCCCACGCGCCGACTTCCTCGGTGGTGGACTCGACGGCGGCCTCGGCGGCCAGGACCGCACGGACCTCGGGAAGGTCCGCCAGCAGACGGCTGGCCCGGTGCAGGGTGTAGGTCGGCACGAACTGCGGCCAGTCGAAGCCGGCCACCACCATCGCACCCTCACCGGCGTCCAGGACCTGGCCCAGCGCCAGCATGCCCCGACGCCCGTCGATGCCCTCCATACCGAACTCACGCAACCGCTCGCCACCCGAACCGGCCGCCATGCCGACGCCGGCCCACAGGCCCCACGCGACCGAAGAAGCCACCAGACTACGGGAACGGCGATCCTCCACCAACGCGTCCAGATGCGCGTTCGCCGCCGCATAGCCAGCCAGAGCGCCGCTGCCCCAGACACCCGCACCCGACGAGAACAGCACGAACGCGTCCAGATCCCGACCCGCCGTCAACTCGTCCAGCACCACAGCGCCGCCGACCTTCGCCGACAGCAGCCGCGACAGCTCGGCCACCGACAGCTGCTCCACCGGTGTCCGCCCGCCCGTCCCGGCCGAGTGGACCACCGACGACAGCGCCGGACCCGTCGCGTCGATACGGTCCAGGATCTCCGCCACGGAGGCGCGGTCGGCGACGTCACACGACACCACCTCAACTGCCGCACCGCGAGCCGCGATCGAGGCCGCCAACTCCGCCACACCGGCGGCACCCGGACCCGAACGGGACGTCAGCACGACCCGCGAGGCACCACGATCCGCCACCCACTGGGCAGTGATCGCACCCACGCCGCTCGTGCCACCCGTCACCAGGACCGAGCCACGCGGCGACCACGCCTCACGCACGACCGGACGTCCAGCGCGCACCAACCGCCGCGCCACCACACCGCCCGCACGCACCGCCACCTGGTCCTCATCGCCGACCAGGACGGACGCCAGCCGCGCACCCGTACGCGCATCTACGGCAGCCGGAAGGTCGATCAGCCCGCCCCAACGGCCCGCCAACTCCAGCGCCGCGACAGCGCCCAGACCCCACAGCTGCGCCTGCACCGGCCGCACCACATCACCCGCGACCGCCCGCACCGCACCCCGCGTGACCACCCACAGCGGAGCGGACACACCGAGCCGCCCAAGCTCCTGGACCAGCGCAAGCGTGTCAGCACCACCACGCGACACCCACGGACCCGCCTCCTCCGGCGACTCGTCCAGCGCCAGCAGCGACACCACACCCCGCAGATCGGAGCACGCGGCCACGGTCTGACCGATCCGGTCAGGACGGTCCGCAGTGACGACATCGGCACCGTGATCCGCCAACGCCTTCGCCACGACGCCTGCGTCGGTGCCGTCCCCGACCAGCAGCCACGTCCCGGCCAGGACCCCATTGGACTCGCTCACCGGCGCCCACGACACCCGGTACCGCCAGTCCGCGACCGCCGAGCCGGCCCGCTCACGGCGCCGGTAGTCGGCCAGCGCCGGCAGCACCTCACCCAGCCGGTCACCGTCGATGTTCAACGCCGCAGCCAGGCCGTCGGCGTCCCCGCCCTCGACCGCCGCCCAGAACTCGGCGTCGACAGCGGAGACCTCGGCAACCTCGGCCACCGCCTCGGGCCAGTAGTGACGGTGCTGGAACGCGTTCGTCGGCAGATCCACCGTCGAACCACCGCCCAGGAGCCCGGCCCAGTCGACGGGGAGCCCCCGCACATAGGCCTCGGCGAGCGAGGTCAGCAACCGCTGCGCGCCGCCCTCGTCGCGTCGCAGGGTGCCCACGACGACCGGGGAACGGTCCTCCAGGGCGTCGCCGATCGCCGGGGTCAGCACCGGGTGCGGCGAGACCTCCAGGAACACACCGTGGCCCGCGTCGCCAAGGATCCGCACGGCACGGTCGAACTCCACGGTCTCGCGCAGGGACGCGTACCAGTAGGCAGGGTCCAGCTCGGGGCCGGACAGCCACTCGCCGGTCAGCGCGGAGACCATGGGGATGCGGGCCTCGGTCGGCACGATGCCCTGGAGAACAGCGAGGATCTCCTCGCGCAGCTCGTCCACGTGGGCGCTGTGCGAGGCGTAGTCCACCGGAATCACCCGGGCACGCGGCGAATCCCCGCAGGAGTCCGCCAGTTCACGCAGCGCGTCCGCATCACCGGACACCACCGTCGCCGACGGGCCGTTCACCGCCGCGACCGACAACCGGGAACCGTACGGGGCGATCCGCGCCCGGACACCGTCCACCGGCTCGGCGATCGACAGCATTCCGCCGCGACCAGCCAGCGCCTTCAGAGTCTTGCTCCGCAGAACGACGACCTTCGCCGCGTCCTCCAGCGACAGGATCCCGGCGACCGCAGCGGCAGCGATCTCACCCTGCGAGTGACCCACCACCGCATCGGGAGCGACACCCGCCGCCTCCCACACAGCGGCGAGCGACACCATCACGGCCCACAGCGCCGGCTGCACGACGTCGGCGGCCTCAAAGCCGTGAATGCCGGCCAGCACATCGTCCAACTGCCAATCCACGTAAGGCGCCAGGGCCGCAGCACACTCCGCCAGCCGCGCCGCGAACACCGGCGACGACGTGACCAGCTCACGCCCCATCCCGACCCACTGACTGCCCTGGCCGGGGAAGACGAACACCGTCCGCCCCACACCAGCGGCCGCCACCGACCCGGTCACCACACCCGCCGCCGGCTGCTCGGTGGCCACCGCCACGAGACCCGCCGCGAGCTCACTCCGCTCGCCGCCGAGCACGACGGCCCGGTGTTCCAGCGCCGCACGCGTCGTCGCCAGCGACCACGCGACGTCGCCCACCGACAACTCCGGCCGCGCCAGCACGTGTTCACGCAGCCGACCGGCCTGACCGGCCAGCGCGGTCGCGCTACGACCGGACACCACCCACGCCTGGACCCCACTCTCCACCGCCGGGGCGGGAGCCGGGTCGCTCGCGTCGATCGCGGCCGGGGCCTCTTCGATGATCACGTGCGCGTTGGTGCCGCTGATGCCGAACGCCGACACACCCGCCCGGCGCGGCCGCTCGCCAGCCGGCCACTCCACCTGCTCCTGGAGCAGACGGACGTTGCCCGTCTCCCAATCGACGTGCGAGGACGGCTCATCGGCGTGCAGCGTCTTCGGCAGCACACCGGCTTGCAGCGCCAGCACAATCTTGATCACACCGGCCACACCGGCGGCCTGCTGGGCGTGCCCGATGTTCGACTTCACCGACCCCAGCCACAACGGCCGGTCCTCGAACCGCTCCTGACCATAGGTCGCCAGCAGCGCACCCGCCTCGATCGGGTCACCCAGCTCCGTACCCGTCCCGTGCGCCTCGACCACGTCCACGTCCGCCGCCGAGATCCGGGCGTTGGCCAACGCCGCCCGGATGACCCGCCGTTGAGCAGGACCGTTCGGCGCCGTGAGACCGTTCGACGCGCCGTCCTGGTTGATCGCGCAGCCGCGCACCAGGCCCAGGACCCGACGGCCCTTGCGCTGCGCCTCGGAGAGCCGCTCCAGCACGAGCATGCCGGCGCCTTCGCCGATGCCCATGCCGTCCGCGCCCTCGCCGAAGGCCTTGCAGCGGCCGTCGGAGGCGAGCGCCCGCAGGCGCGAGAAGCCGACGAACTCGCCGGGGTCGGCCATCACTGTCACACCGCCGGCGAGGGCGACGTCGCACTCGCCAGACCGCAGCGCCTGCACCGCCTGGTGCAGCGCGACCAGGGACGAAGAGCACGCCGTGTCGACCGTCACCGCCGGGCCCACCAGGCCCAGGGAGTACGAGATCCGGCCGGAGAGCACGCTCAGCGCGTTCCCGGTGATCAGGTGGGCCTGGGCTCCCGCCTCGCCGCTCGCGGCGCCGATGTAGCCGGAGGAAGCCGCGCCGACGAAGACTCCGGTCGCGGAGCCGTGCAGCGACTTCGGGTCGATGCCGGCCCGCTCGACGGCCTCCCAGGAGGTCTCCAGCAGGAGGCGCTGCTGCGGGTCCATGGCGAGGGCCTCGCGCGGGCTGATGCCGAAGAACCCGGCGTCGAACTCCGCTGCCCCGCTGAGGAATCCGCCCTCGACCACGTAGGTCGAGCCCTCGGCGTCCGGGTCCGGGTCGAAGAGCGCGTCGACGTCCCAGCCGCGGTCGGCCGGGAAGGCGCCGATCGCGTCCCCGCCCGCCGCCAGGAGGTCCCACAGCTCCTCGGGCGTCCGGACACCGCCCGGGTAACGGCAGGCCATGCCGACGATAGCGATCGGGTCGGTCGACACCGCCGCCGCCGTCACGGTCTGGCCCTCGTCCGCGTCCGTGCCGAACAGCGCGGCCAGGATCTCGTCGGCCAGCGCCGAGGCGCTCGGGTGGTCGAAGATCACCGTGGACGGCAGCCGGACGCCCACGGCCGCGTTGAGACGGTTGCGGAGCTCGACGGCGGTCAGCGAGTCGAAGCCCAGCTCCCGGAACGCCCGGCTGGCCACGATCTCGTCCACGGAGTCGTGCCCCAGCACCGCGGCGGCCTGGGCCCGGACCAGTTCCACGACGGTCCGGCGCCGCTCGGCCACCGACAGGCCCGCCAGGCGCGCGGCGAACTCGCCGCGCTGCTCGTCGACCGTACGAGGGGCGGTGTCCTCCTGGGCCTCGGGGATGGTGTCCAGCAGCGGGCGCGGGCGGGCGGCCGTGAAGACCGGCGCGAACTTCTCCCACTCGACGTCCGCGAGGGCGATGAAGGTCTCGTCGTCCGCGAGGACCTCGGCGAGCGCGGTCAGCGCCCGCTGGGTGTCGAGGAAGTTCATGCCCTGCCGCAGGAGGCGGTGCGGGGTGACGCGACCGGGAGCCTGGTCCATCGCCGCGTCCACGGCGTCCCAGTCGCGGGTGTTCCAGACACCCCAGGCGATCGAGGTCCCGGGCAGGCCACGGGCGCGACGGTCCTCGGCGAGGCCGTCCAGGAAGGAGTTGCCGGCCGCGTACGCTGCGTGGTCGTTGCTGCCCCACGTGGCGGAGATCGAGGAGAACATCACGAACTCGTCGATGTCCAGGTCGGCCGTCGCCTCGTCCAGGTGGACGGCGCCGGCCGCCTTCGCACCGACCGCCAGGGCGAGCCCGTCGCGGTCGGTGTCCTCCAGCCGTGCGAGGAACGGGGTGTTCGCCGAGTGCAGGACGGTGGACAGGCCGGGGCCGGAGGCCTCGATCCACGTCACCATGCCGGTCACCTGCTCGCGCACCGACAGGTCGCACGACACGACCTCGACGGCCGAACCAGCCTGCGCCAGCGTGGCCGCGAGCGCCGCCACCCCGGGCGCCGACGGGCCGGACCGGGAGGTCAGAACCACCCTCGGCGCACGGTGCTCGGCAAGCCACGGACCGAGGACGACGCCGATCGCACCCGAGCCGCCGGTCAGCAGGACGGTGCCGCGCGGCGACCAGTCCTCCGACTCCACGCGCCGGGCCTCCGCCCGCACCAGCCGGCGCAGGAACACCCCGGACGGCCGCACCGCGACCTGGTCCTCACTGCCATCGGCGAAGACGCCGACCAGACGAGCGGCCGCATCGGCGTCCACCACCGGCGGCAGGTCGACCAGACCGCCCCAACGGTCCGCGTGCTCCAGACCGACCGTACGGCCGAGACCCCAGACCTGGGTCTGCACCGGGCTCGTCGTCACCTCGTCCGGGCCGACGGCCACCGCGCCGCGGGTCAGCACCCACAGCGGAGCCGTGACCCCGGCCCGGCCCAACGCCTGCACCAGCTCGACGGTCTCCGCCAGCCCGCGCTGAACCAACGGGTGCTCGGCGAGCGGCGTCTCGTCCAGGGCCAGCAGCGACACCACACCGGCCACGCCCTCGGCCGGCACCGCGCCAAGCTGCTCCGGGCCAACGGCCGTCACGACCTCGGCACCCTGACCGGCCAACGCCTCGGCGACCGTCGCCGCGTCGGGGCCGTCGCCGACGACCAGCCAGGTGCCGGACAGGTCCGCCGGGCCGCTCGCGGCGGCCGGCTGCCAGGTGATGCGGTAGCGCCAGTCGTCCACCGACAGCTTCGTACGCTCCAGCACCGGGGCCTCGGGCCAGTAGCGGCGCCGCTGGAACGCGTAGGTCGGCAGCTCGACCGCCGTGCCGCCGCCGAGCACCGACGCCCAGTCGACGGGGGCGCCGCCCGTGTACGCCTCGGCGAGCGAGGTCAGCAGGCGCTGAGCACCGCCCTCGTCGCGGCGCAGGGTGCCTGCGACCACCGGGGAGCGGTCCTCCAGGCTGTCGGCGATCGCCGGGGTCAGCACCGGGTGCGGGGAGACCTCCAGGAACACTCCGTGGCCCGCGTCGCCGAGAATCCGCACGGCACGGTCGAACTCGACGGTCTCCCGGAGGGACGCGTACCAGTACGCCGGATCCAGCTCGGGGCCCGACAGCCACGCGCCGGTCAGCGCCGACACCATCGGGATCCGGGCCTCGGTCGGAGCGATGCCCTGGAGAACCGAGAGGATCTCCTCGCGCAGCTCGTCCACGTGGGCGCTGTGGGACGCGTAGTCCACCGGAATCATCCGGGCACGTGGCGAATCCCCACAGGCGTCCGCCAGTTCACGCAGCGCGTCCGCGTCACCGGAAACCACCGTCGCCGACGGACCATTCACCGCCGCAACCGACAGGCGGGAACCGTACGGAGCGATCCTCGCCCGGACGCCCTCCACCGGCTCGGCGATCGACAGCATCCCGCCACGACCAGCCAGCGCCTTCAGGGTCTTGCTCCGCAGAGCGACAACCTTGGCAGCGTCGTCCAGGGAGAGAATCCCGGCGACAGCGGCCGCCGCGATCTCACCCTGCGAGTGACCGACCACAGCGTCCGGTGCGACGCCCGCCGCCTCCCAGACGGCGGCGAGCGAGACCATCACGGCCCACAGCGCCGGCTGCACCACATCGGCGGCCTCGAAGCCGTGCCGGCCCGCCAGAACGTCGTCCAACTGCCAGTCCACGTACGGCGCGAGAGCCTCGGCGCACTCCGCCAGCTTGGCCGCGAACACCGGGGACGACTCGGCCAACTCGCGCCCCATCCCGACCCACTGGCTGCCCTGCCCCGGGAAGACGAACACCGTCCGCCCCACCCCGGCGGCCGCCACCGACCCCGTGACCACGCCCGCCGCCGGCTGCCCGGTGGCGACGGCCGTCAGCCCCGCCGCCAGTTCATCCCGGTCCGCGCCGAGCACGACGGCCCGGCGCTCCAGCGCCGCACGCGTCATCGCGAGCGACCACGCGACATCGCCAACCGACAACTCCGGCCGCTCCGCGACGTGTTCACGCAGTCGGCCCGCCTGACCGGCGAGCGCCGCAGCGCTCTGACCGGAGACCGGCCAGGCCGACGCCCCACCGGCGAACACCGGAAGCACCCGGGCCTCCCGCGCCTCGGGTTCGACGGCCGCCGGGGCCTCCTCCACGATCAGGTGGACGTTCGTCCCGCTCACACCGAACGCCGACACACCCGCCCGACGCGGCCGCTCGCCCGCCGGCCACGCCACCGGTTCCTGGAGCAGCCGCACGTTCCCGGACGTCCAGTCCACGTGCGAGGACGGCTCCTCGGCGAACAGCGTCCTCGGCAGCACCTCGTGCCGCAGCGCCATCACCATCTTGATCACACCGGCCACACCGGCCGCGCACTGCGAGTGCCCGATGTTGGACTTCACCGACCCCAGCCAGAGCGGCCGGTCGGCGGCGCGGTCCTCGGCCTGCCCGTAGGTGGCCAGCAGCGCCTGCGCCTCGATCGGGTCGCCCAGCGTCGTGCCCGTCCCGTGCGCCTCGACCACGTCCACGTCCGCCGCCGACAGCTGCGCGTTCGCCAGCGCCGCACGGATCACCCGCCGCTGCGAAGGCCCGTTCGGCGCCGCCAGACCGTTCGACGCGCCGTCCTGGTTGGCCGCGCTCCCACGGATCACCGCCAGCACCTGGTGCCCGTTGCGCCGGGCGTCCGACAGGCGCTCCAGCAGCACCATGCCCGCACCCTCACCCCAGCCGATCCCGTCGGCCTCCTCCGAGAACGCCTTCGACCGGCCACTGGACGCCATACCGCCCTGACGCCCGAACTCCATGAACGCACCCGGCGACACCATCACCGCCACGCCACCGGCCAGCGCCATCGAGCACTCGCCGGCCCGCAGCGCCAGGATCGCCTGGTGCATCGCCACCAGCGACGACGAGCACGCCGTGTCCACCGTCACCGCCGGACCGGTCAGACCCAGGCAGTACGAGATCCGGCCCGAGGCGACCGCCGACACCGCGCCGATCAGCCGGTAGCCGTCCAGGCTCTCGTCCTCGACGGGCAGCACCGAGCTGTACCCCGACGTGTTCGCTCCGATGAACACACCGGTCATCGACCCGTGCAGCGACTTCGGGTCGATCCCGCCGTGCTCGATCGCCTCCCAGGAGGTCTCCAGCAGCAGCCGCTGCTGCGGATCCATGGCCAGCGCCTCGCGCGGGCTGATCCCGAAGAACCCCGCGTCGAACTCGGTCGCGTCGTAGACGAATCCGCCCTGTCGCCGGTACGTCTGCCCTCGGCCGAACGCCTCCTCGAAGGCCTCCCAGCCGCGATCGGCGGGGAAGGCGCCCACCGCGTCGACACCGCCGGCCACCAGGTCCCAGAACTCCTCGGGACCCGTCACACCGCCCGGGAACCGGCAGCCCGCACCCACGATCGCGATCGGCTCGCTCGACGCCGCAAGGAGCGCGCTGTTCTGCTGCCGGAGCCGCTCGGCTTCCTTGAGGGAGGTGCGAAGTGCTTCGACGAGCCTGTCGTTGGTCGTTTCCATGATCATGTGCTCCGAATCAACGAGGGCGTCAGGAGTCTTTGCCATCGAGGGCTATGCGAATGAGGTCTTCGGCGTCCATGCCGTCGATGGACTCCGTGTCCGTTCGACTGTCCGCGCCGTTGTCCTGGGCCGGGTCGGCGAGTTGCAGCAGCAGGTCCAGCAGGCCGGCCTGCCGGATGCGGGCCAGCGGGATCGCCGAGATGGCCTCCCTGAGGGCCAGCTCGTCCGCGTCACCCTCCGGAGCGGCCTGCTCCGGCATGAACTCGCGCAGGATCTGCTCCGCGAGGGCGGTGGCGTTCGGGTGGTCGAAGACCATCGTGGAAGCCAGCCGGATACCGAGCGCCTTCGAGAGGCGGTTCCGCAGCTCGACCGCTCCGACGGAGTCGAAGCCCAGCTCCTTGAAGGCGCGTTGCGGCAGCACGTCGTCTGCCGAGTCGTAGCCGAGGACCGCGGCCGCGTGGCCCCGGACCAGGTCGGTCAGGACCTGGCGCTGCTCAGCGACCGGCATTCCGGCCAACCGGCCCGCCCACTCGCTGACTTCCTCGGTCGTGGTGGTGCCGGCCTCGGCGGCCAGCACCTCCCGAACCTCGGGGAGGTCCGTCAGCAGACGGCTGGCCCGGTGCAGGGTGTAGGTCGGCACGAACTGCGGCCAGTCGAAGCCGGCCACCACCATCGCACCCTCACCGGCGTCCAGGACCTGGCCCAGCGCCAGCATGCCCCGGCGCCCGTCGATGCCCTCCATACCGAACTCGCGCAACCGCTCACCACCAGAGCTCGCGGCCATCCCGACGCCCGCCCACAGGCCCCACGCGACCGAAGAAGCCACCAGACCACGGGAACGGCGATCCTCGACCAACGCGTCCAGGTGCGCGTTCGCCGCCGCGTAACCGCTCAGGCCACCGCTGCCCCACACACCCGCGCCCGACGAGAACAGCACGAACGCGTCCAGATCCCGACCCGCCGTCAACTCGTCCAGCACCACAGCACCGCCGACCTTCGCCGACAGCAGCCAGGACAGGTCCGAAGGCTCGATCTCCTCGACCGGCCTACGGTCACCGACACCCGCCGAATGGACCACCGACGACAACACCGGGCCCGCCGCATCGATACGGTCCAGGACCTCCGCCACGGAAGCACGGTCGGCGATGTCACACGCCACCACGTCGACTGCCGCACCGCGAGCCGCGATCGAGGCCGCCAACTCCGCCACACCGGCGGCACCCGGACCCGAACGGGACGTCAGCACGACCCGCGAGGCACCACGATCCGCCACCCACTGGGCGGTGATCGCACCGACGCCGCTCGTGCCACCCGTCACCAGGACCGAACCGCGCGGCGACCACGCCTCGCGGACGACCGGACGGCCGGCACGCACCAACCGCCGCGCCAGCACACCGCCCGCACGCACCGCGACCTGGTCCTCATCCCCGACCAGGACGGACGCCAGCCGCGCACCGACGCGGGCGTCCACGGCGGCCGGCAAGTCGATCAGCCCGCCCCAGCGGCCCGCCAACTCCAGTGCCGCCACGGCTCCCAGACCCCAGACCTGCGCCTGCACCGGCCGCACCGCATCACCCGCGACCGCACCCACCGCACCCCGCGTGACCACCCACAGCGGGGCGGACACACCGAGCCGGCCAAGCTCCTGAACCAGTGCGACCGTCGCGGCCAGACCGCCCGGAACCAGCGGGAACGCTTCCTCCGGCGTCTCCTCCAGGGCCAGCAGCGAGACCACACCCCGCAGGTCGGAGTGCGCGGCCACCGCAGCGGCGACACCGTCCGGAGTCGAGCGGACGACCCGCGCACCCGGAAGGTCCAGCGCCTCCGCGACCGCAGCCGCGTCGGTGCCGTCCCCGACCAGCAGCCAGGTCCCGGTCAGCACCCCGCCGGACTCGCTCACCGGCGCCCACGACACCCGGTACCGCCAGTCCGCGACCGCCGAGCCGGCCCGCTCACGGCGCCGCCAGTCGGTCAGCGCACCCAGCGCGGCATCCGCCGGGTCCACCCCGAGCAGATCGGCGAGAGCCGTGACATCACCACTCTCCACGGCGCTCCAGAAACCCGCCTCCGCACCGGTGGCCACCGTGACGTCCGCGCGCTTGCGGTCCGCCTCCGGCCAGTAGTGGCGGTGCCGGAAGGCGTAGGTGGGCAGGTCCACCGTCGAACCGCGGCCGAGTACGGCGGCCCAGTCGACCGGGAGACCCTGCGCGTACACCTCGGCGAACGAGGTCAGCAGACGCTGGGCGCCGCCTTCCTCCCGTCGCAGCGTGCCCGCGACGACCGGGGACAGCGCCTCCAGGGCGTCACCGATCGCCGGCGTCAGCACCGGATGCGGCGACACCTCCAGGAAGACACCGTGCCCGGACTCACCCAGCAGACGAACCGCCCGCTCGAACTCGACGGTCTCCCGCAGCGACGCGTACCAGTACGCCGGGTCCAACTCGGAGCCCGCGAGCCACTCGCCGGTCAGCGCCGAGACCATGGGGATGCGGGCCTCGGTCGGCGCGATGCCCTGGAGAGCCGAGAGGATCTCCTCGCGCAGCTCGTCCACGTGCGCGCTGTGGGACGCGTAGTCCACCGGGATCATCCGAGCGCGCGGCGAATCCCCACAGGAGTCAGCCAGTTCACGCAGCGCGTCCGCGTCACCGGAGACGACCGTCGCCGAAGGACCGTTCACCGCCGCAACCGACAGACGGGAACCGTACGGAGCGATCCGGGCCCGAACACCCTCCACCGGCTCCGCGATCGACAGCATCCCACCGCGACCAGCAAGGGCCTTCAGAGTCTTGCTCCGCAGAGCCACGACCTTCGCCGCGTCCTCCAGCGACAGGATCCCGGCCACAGCGGCAGCCGCAATCTCGCCCTGCGAGTGACCGACCACGGCATCGGGAGCGACACCCGCCGCCTCCCACACAGCGGCCAGCGACACCATCACGGCCCACAGCGCCGGCTGCACCACGTCAGCGGCCTCGAAACCGTGCCGGCCCGCCAGAACGTCATCCAACTGCCAGTCCACGTACGGCGTGAGAGCCGCAGCACACTCCGCCAGCTTCGCCGCGAACACCGGCGACGAAGCGGCCAGCTCACGCCCCATGCCGACCCACTGGCTCCCCTGCCCCGGGAAGACGAACACCGTCCGCCCCACCCCACCGGGAGCCACCGAACCGGTCACCACGCCCGCCGCCGGCTGCCCCGTGGCCACCGCCGCCAGACGCTCCGCGAACTCGCCCCGCTCCCCGCCGAGCACGACGGCCCGGTGCTCCAGCGCCGCACGCGTCGTCGCGAGCGACCACGCCACATCGCCGACCGACAACTCCGGCCGTGCCAGCACGTGTTCACGCAGTCGACCCGCCTGACCGGCCAGCGCCTCGGTGTCCCGTCCGGACAGCACCCACGCCGGGACACCGCCCGACAGCACCGGCACCACGCTCCCGCCGTCACTGTCGACGGGCGTCTCCGCCTCGGCCGGCGCCTCTTCGATGATCACGTGCGCGTTGGTGCCGCTGATGCCGAACGCCGAGACACCCGCCCGACGCGGCCGCTCGCCCGCCGGCCACGCCACCTCGTCCTGCAGCAGCCGGACGTTGCCCGTCTCCCAATCCACGTGCGAGGACGGCTCATCCGCGTGCAGCGTCTTCGGCAGCACACCGGCTTGCAGGGCCAGCACCATCTTGATCACACCGGCCACGCCCGCGGCCTGCTGGGCGTGCCCGATGTTGGACTTCACCGACCCCAGCCACAACGGCCGGTCCTCGAACCGCTCCTGGCCATAGGTCGCCAGCAGCGCACCCGCCTCGATCGGGTCGCCCAGCTCCGTACCCGTCCCGTGCGCCTCGACCACGTCCACGTCCGCGGCCGACAGCTGCGCACTCGCCAACGCCGCCCGGATGACCCGCCGTTGGGCCGGGCCGTTCGGCGCCGTGAGACCGTTCGACGCACCGTCCTGGTTGATCGCGCTGCCGCGCACCACACCGAGCACCCGGTGCCCGTTGCGGCGGGCGTCCGACAGCCGCTCCAGTACCAGCATTCCGACGCCCTCGCCCATGCCCATGCCGTCGGCGCCCTCACCGAAGGCCTTGCAGCGGCCGTCGGCCGACAGCGCGCGCAGCCGCGAGAAGCTCACGAACTCGCCCGGGTCGGCCATCACCGTCACACCGCCGGCCAGCGCCACCGTGCACTCGCCCGACCGCAGCGCCTGCACCGCCTGGTGCATCGCCACCAGCGAGGAGGAGCACGCCGTGTCGACGGTCACCGCGGGCCCGTTCAGGCCCAGCGTGTACGACACCCGGCCGGAGAGGACGCTCAGCGCGTTCCCGGTGATCAGGTGCGCCTGGGCCTCCGCTTCGTCGCCCAGCACCCCGATGTAGCCGGAGGCGGCCGCGCCGATGAACACGCCGGTCGCGGAGCCGTGCAGCGACTTCGGGTCGATGCCGGCCCGCTCGACGGCCTCCCAGGAGGTCTCCAGCAGCAGCCGCTGCTGCGGGTCCATCGCCATCGCCTCACGCGGGCTGATCCCGAAGAAGCCGGCGTCGAACTCCCCGGCGCCGCCGAGGAATCCGCCCTCGATCACATAGGTCGAGCCCTCGGCGTCCGGGTCCGGGTCGAACAGGCCGTCGACGTCCCAGCCGCGGTCGGCCGGGAAGCCGCTGATCGCGTCGCCGCCCGCTGCCAGGAGGTCCCACAGCTCCTCGGGCGTCCGGACGCCACCGGGGTAGCGGCAGGCCATGCCGACGATCGCGATCGGATCGGTCGAGGCCGGTTGCACCACCACCGGGGCGGTCTCCTCCGAGACGCTCCCGAACAGCGCGGCCAGGATCTCGTCCGCCAGCGCGGACGCGCTCGGGTGGTCGAAGATCACCGTGGACGGCAGCCGGACGCCCACGGCCGCGTTCAGGCGGTTGCGCAAGTCCACGGCGGTCAGCGAGTCGAAGCCCAGCTCCCGGAACGCCCGGCTGGCGACGATCTCGTCCGCCGACTCGTGGCCCAGCACCGCGGCCGCCTGTGTCCGCACCAGCTCCACGACGGTCCGGCGCCGCTCGGCCACCGACAGACCCGTCAGGCGCGCGGCGAACTCGCTGCGCTGGTCGTCGACCGGACGGCCGGGGGCGGTGTCCTCCTGCGCCTCCGGAATGGTGTCCAGCAGCGGGCGAGGCCGCGCGGCCGTGAACACCGGCGCGAACTTCTCCCACTCCACGTCCGCGACCGCGATGAACGTCTCGTCGTCGGCCAGGACCTCACCCAGCGCGGTCAGCGCTCGCTGGGTGTCGAGGAAGTTCATGCCCTGCCGCAGCAGCCGGTGCGGGGTCACCCGGCCCGGCGCCTGGTCCATCACCGCGTCCACGGCGTCCCAGTCGCGGGTGTTCCACACACCCCACGCGATCGAGGTACCCGGCAGGCCCCGGCCGCGCCGGTCCTCCGCGAGCCCGTCCAGGAAGGAGTTCCCGGCGGCGTACGCGGCGTGGTCGTTGCTGCCCCAGGTCGCCGAGATCGACGAGAACATCACGAACTCGTCGATGCCCAGGTCCGCCGTCGCCTCGTCCAGGTAGGTGGCGCCGGCCGCCTTCGCGCCCAGTGCCGCCGCCAGGCCTTCGTGATCCGTGTGCTCGACCCGCGAGAGGTACGGGGTGTTCGCCGAGTGCAGGACGGTCGACAGGCCGGGACCGGAGTCCTCGATCCACGCCACCATCGCCGCAACCTGCGCACGCTCCGTCAAGTCGCAGCTGACGACCTCGACAGCCGATCCGCCGTTCGCCACGGCGGCGGCCAGCGCCGCCACACCGTGCGCCGACGGGCCGGACCGGGAGGTCAGAACCACCCTCGGCGCGCGGTGCTCGGCAAGCCAGGGGCCGATGCAGACGCCGATCGAGCCGGTGCCGCCGGTCAGCAGGACGGTGCCGCGCGGCGACCAGCCCGCCGACTCCACACGGCGGGCCTCCGCCCGCACCAGGCGGCGCAGGAGGACACCCGACGGCCGCACCGCGACCTGGTCCTCACTGCCATCGGCGAACACGCCGACCAGCCGGGCCGCGGCATCGGCGTCCACCACCGGCGGCAGGTCGACCAGACCGCCCCAACGGTCCGCGTGCTCCAGGCCGACGGCCCGACCCAGACCCCAGACCTGCGTCTGGATCGGGTTGGTCGTCACCTCGCCGGCTACGGCCTGCACCGCGCCGCGGGTCAGCACCCACAGCGGAGCGGTGACCCCGGCCCGGCCCAGCGCCTGCACCAGGTCGAGGGTGTCGGCACTGCCGCGCGGGACCCACCCGAACTCGGCGTCCAGCGACTCGTCCAGGGCCAGCAGCGACACCACGCCCTGGACATCCGCACCGGCGACGGCCTCGTCGAGGCCCGCCAACGTCGTCCGCACGACCTCGGCGCCACAACTCGCCAGCGCCTCGGCCATCACACCGGCGTCCGCCGCGTCCCCGACCAGCAGCCAGGTACCGGACAGGACCGCCGGGCCGCTCCCGGTCGCCGGCTGCCAGGTGATCCGGTAGCGCCAGTCGTCCACCGACGCCCTGGCCCGCTGCGGGGTGCGCGGCTCCGGCCAGAACCGCTGGCGCTGGAAGGCGTACGTCGGCAGGCCGACGCTCTCACCACCACCGAGCACCGTCGCCCAGTCCACCGGAGCGCCCTGGACGTAGGCCTCGGCGAAGGACGACAGCAGGCGCCCGGCGCCGCCGTCCTCGCGGCGCAGGGTGCCGACCACCACCGAACCGTCGACGTCCTCGACCACGTCGCCCACCGCGCCGGTCAGCACCGCGTGCGGGGACACCTCCACGAACACCCCGTGCCCGGAGGCGCCCAGGATCCGGACCGCCCGCTCGAACTCGACGGTCTCGCGGAGCGAGGCGTACCAGTAGTCGGGGTCCATCTCCGGGCCCGACAACCATGCGCCCGTCAGCGCGGACACCATGGGGATGCGGGCGTCGGTCGGCGTGATGCCCTGGAGAACCGAGAGGATCTCCTCGCGCAGCTCGTCCACGTGGGCGCTGTGCGAGGCGTAGTCCACCGGGATCATCCGGGCACGCGGCGAATCCCCGCACGCCTCGGCGAGTTCACGCAGCGCGTCGGCGTCACCGGAGACGACCGTCGCCGACGGGCCGTTCACCGCCGCCACCGACAACCGGGAACCGTACGAAGCGATCCGCGCGCGGACACCCGCCACTGGCTCGGCAATCGACAGCATCCCACCACGACCAGCAAGGGCCTTCAGGGTCTTGCTCCGCAGAGCGACGACCTTCGCGGCATCGTCGAGGGAGAGAATCCCGGCCACAGCGGCGGCGGCAATCTCGCCCTGCGAGTGACCGACCACGGCATCGGGAGCGACACCGGCCGCCTCCCACACCGCAGCGAGCGAGACCATCACCGCCCACAGCGCCGGCTGCACGACGTCAGCGGCCTCAAAGCCGTGCCGGCCCGCCAGAACATCGTCCAACTGCCAGTCCACATACGGCGCGAGAGCCTCGGCGCACTCCGCCAACTTCGCGGCGAAGACCGGCGAGGCCTCCGCCAACTCGCGCCCCATGCCGACCCACTGGCTCCCCTGACCGGGGAAGACGAACACCGTCCGCCCCACACCGCCAGGAGCCACCGAACCGGTCACCACACCGGACGCCGGCTGCCCCGTGGCCACCGCCACGAGACCCGCCGCGAGCTCACTCCGCTCGCCACCGAGCACGACCGCCCGGTGCTCCAGCGCCGCACGCGTCGTCGCCAGCGACCACGCCACATCGCCGACCGACAACTCCGGCCGCGCCAGCACGTGTTCACGCAGCCGACCGGCCTGACCGGCCAGCGCCGCGACGCTCTGGCCCGACACCGTCCACACCGAAGGCGCGGTCCCGAGGACCTCCGGCGCCGGCTGCTCCGCCGGGCGCTCGGCCTCGACCGCCGCGACCGGTGCTTCCTCGACGATCAGGTGGACGTTCGTACCACTCACACCGAACGCCGACACACCCGCCCGGCGCGGGCGCCCACCCGCCGGCCACTCCACCGCCTCCTGGAGCAGACGGACGTTGCCCGTCTCCCAGTCCACGTGCGAGGACGGCTCGTCCGCGTGCAGCGTCTTCGGCAGCACCTCGTGCCGCAGCGCCATCACCATCTTGATCACACCGGCCACACCGGCCGCGCACTGCGAGTGCCCGATGTTGGACTTCACCGACCCCAGCCAGAGCGGCCGGTCGGCGGCGCGGTCCTCGGCCTGCCCATAGGTGGCCAGCAGCGCCTGCGCCTCGATCGGGTCACCGAGCGTCGTGCCGGTGCCGTGCGCCTCGACCACGTCCACGTCCGCCGCCGACAGCTGCGCGTTGGCCAGCGCCGCACGGATCACCCGCCGCTGCGAGGGACCGTTCGGCGCCGCCAGACCGTTCGACGCACCGTCCTGGTTCGCCGCACTGCCACGGATCACCGCCAGCACCTGGTGCCCGTTGCGGCGGGCATCGGACAGGCGCTCCAGCAGCACCATGCCCGCGCCCTCGCCCCAGCCGATGCCGTCGGCCTCGTCCGAGAACGCCTTCGACCGGCCGCTGGAGGCCATGCCGCCCTGCTGGGCGAACTCCATGAAGGCGGCCGGGGAGACCATCACCGCCACGCCGCCGGCCAGCGCCATCGAGCACTCGCCGGCCCGCAGCGCCTGCACCGCCTGGTGCATCGCCACCAGCGAGGACGAGCACGCCGTGTCCACCGTCAGAGCAGGGCCGGTCAGGCCCAGGCAGTACGAGATCCGGCCGGAGTGGACAGCGGTCACGTTCCCGATCAGCCGGTAGCCGTCCAGGCTGGTGTCCTCGACGGGCAGGACCGAGCTGTACCCCGAGAAGTTGGCGCCGACGAAGACGCCGGTCGCCGAGCCGTGCAGCGACTTCGGGTCGATCCCGCCGTGCTCGATCGCCTCCCAGGAGGTCTCCAGCAGCAACCGCTGCTGCGGGTCCATCGCCAGCGCCTCGCGCGGGCTGATCCCGAAGAACCCGGCGTCGAACTCAGCCGCGTCATGGACGAATCCGCCCTGTCGCCGGTACTCCTGGCCCTTGCCGAACTCCTCCTCGTAGGCGTCCCACCCACGGTCGGTCGGGAAGCCGCCGATGGTGTCGGTGCCGGAGGCCACCATGCTCCAGAACTGCTCGGGGCCGACCGCCCCGCCCGGGTACCGGCATCCCATGCCGACGATCGCGATCGGCTCGCCGATCGCCGCGGCCACGACCTGGACCGCGCCGTCCCGCTGGACCGTCTGCTCGTCCGCGCCGACGAGTTCGCCGCGTACGTAGTCCGCGACGGCGGCGGCGTTCGGGTGGTCGAAGACCATCGTGGAGACGAGCCGGACACCGAGCACCTTCGACAGGCGGTTCCGCAGCTCGACCGCTCCGACGGAGTCGAAGCCCAGCTCCTTGAAGGCCCGCTGCGGCAGCACGTCGTCCGCCGACTCGTGGCCGAGGACGGCCGCCGCGTGACCGCGCACCAGGTCGGTCAGGACCTGGCGCTGCTCCGCGACCGGCATCCCGGCCAACCGGCTTGCCCACTCGCCGACTTCCTCGACGGCGGACTCGACGGCGGCCTCGGCGGCCAGGACCGCGCGGACCTCGGGCAGGTCCGCCAGCAGACGGCTCGGCCGGTGCAGGGTGTAGGTCGGCACGAACTGCGGCCAGTCGAAGCCGGCCACCACCATCGCACCCTCGCCCGCGTCCAGGACCTGGCCCAGCGCCAGCATGCCCCGACGTCCGTCGATGCCCTCCATGCCGAACTCGCGCAACCGCTCACCGCCGGAGCTCGCGGCCATCCCGATGCCGGCCCACAGGCCCCACGCGACCGACGAGGCCACCAGGCCCCGGGAACGACGGTCCTCCACCAACGCGTCCAGGTGCGCGTTCGCCGCCGCGTAGCCGCCCAGGCCGCCGCTGCCCCAGACACCCGCGCCCGACGAGAACAGCACGAACGCGTCGAGATCCCGGCCCGCCGTCAACTCGTCCAGCACCATGGCACCGCCGACCTTCGCCGACAGCAGCCATGACAGGTCCGAAGGCTCGATCTCCTCGACCGGCCTACGGTCACCGACACCCGCCGAGTGGACCACCGACGACAACACCGGGCCCGCCGCATCGATACGGTCCAGGACCTCCGCCACAGAAGCACGGTCGGCGATGTCACACGCCACCACGTCGACTGCCGCACCGCGAGCCGCGATCGACGCCGCCAGCTCCGCCACACCGGCGGCACCCGGGCCCGAACGGGACGTCAGGACGACCCGCGAGGCGCCACGATCCGCCACCCACTGGGCGGTGATCGCACCCACGCCGCTCGTGCCACCCGTCACCAGGACCGAGCCACGCGGCGACCACGCCTCGCGCACGTTCGGACGACCGGCACGCACCAACCGCCGCGCCAGCACACCGCCCGCACGCACCGCGACCTGGTCCTCGACACCCGCGAGAACCGACACCAGCCGCGCACCCGTACGTGCGTCCACGGAAGCCGGAAGGTCGATCAGCCCGCCCCAGCGGCCCGCCAACTCCAGCCCCGCCACGGCACCCAGACCCCACACCTGCGCCTGGACCGGCCGCACCGCATCACCCGCGACCGCACCCACCGCACCCTGCGTGACCACCCACAGCGGGGCCACAACCCCGGCACGATCGAGCGTCCGGATCAGCGCGAGCGTGTCAGCACCACCACGCGACACCCACGGGAACGCCTCCTCCGGCGACTCGTCCAGCGCCAGCAGCGACAGCACTCCGCTCAGGTCGGAGCACGCGGCCACCGCCTCACCCACGGCATCCACCGCAGTACGGGCCACGGTTGCCCCGCGGGACTCCAGCGCCTCCGCGACCGCAGCGGCATCCGGGGACTCCCCCACCAGCAGCCACGTCCCGGTCAACACCCCGCCGGACTCGCTCACCGGCGCCCACGACACCCGGTACCGCCAGTCCGCGACCGCCGCATCGGCCTGGCCCCGGCGCCGGTAGTCGGCCAGCGCCGGCAACATCTCGCCCAGCCGGTCGCCGTCGATGTTCAACGCCGCCGCCAGGCCGTCGGCGTCCCCGCCCTCGACCGCCGCCCAGAACTCGGCATCGATGACGGAGCCCTCGGAGGCCTCGGCCACCGCCTCGGGCCAGTAGTGACGGTGCTGGAACGCGTACGTCGGCAGATCCACCGTCGAACCACCGGCGAGGACCGACACCCAGTCCACCGTGGCGCCCTGGACGTAGGCCTCGGCGAACGACGTCAGCAGGCGCTGCGCGCCGCCCTCGTCGCGCCGCAACGTGCCCACCACGACCGGGGACAACGCCTCCAGGGCGTCACCGATCGCCGGGGTCAGCACCGGGTGCGGCGACACCTCCAGGAACACCCCGTGCCCGGACTCACCCAGCAGACGAACCGCCCGCTCGAACTCGACGGTCTCCCGGAGCGACGCGTACCAGTACGCCGGGTCCAGCTCGGAGCCGGCCAGCCACTCGCCCGTCAGCGCGGAGATCATCGGGACCTGCGCCTCACGAGGCCGGATCCCCTCAAGGACGGAGAGGATCTCCTCGCGCAGCTCGTCCACATGGGCGCTGTGCGAGGCGTAGTCCACCGGGATCATCCGGGCGCGCGGCGAATCCCCGCACGCCTCGGCGAGTTCACGCAGCGCATCGGCGTCACCGGAAACCACCGTCGCCGACGGACCGTTCACCGCCGCCACCGACAACCGGGCACCATACGGGGCGATCCGCGCGCGGACACCCGCCACCGGCTCCGCGATCGACAGCATCCCACCGCGACCGGCCAGAGCCTTCAGGGTCCGGCTGCGAAGAGCAACAACCTTCGCCGCATCCTCCAGCGAAAGAATCCCCGCGACAGCAGCCGCCGCGATCTCACCCTGCGAGTGGCCGACCACGGCGTCAGGAGCGACACCCGCCGCCTCCCAGACGGCGGCGAGCGAGACCATCACCGCCCACAGCGCCGGCTGCACGACGTCAGCAGCCTCAAAGCCGTGCCGGCCCGCCAGCACATCGTCCAACTGCCAGTCCACGTAAGGCGCCAGAGCCGCAGCACACTCGGCCAGCCGCGCCGCGAACACCGGCGACGAAGCGGCCAGCTCACGCCCCATCCCGACCCACTGGCTCCCCTGCCCGGGGAAGACGAAGACCGTCCGCCCGGCGCCGCCGGGAGCGAGTCCGCCGGTCACGACACCGGGCGCGGGCTGCCCCGTGGCCACCGCCGCGAGACCCGCCGCGAGCTCACTCCGCTCGCCGCCCAGCACCACCGCACGCTGCTCGAACACCGATCGCGTCGTCGCGAGCGACCACGCCACATCGCCGACCGACAACTCCGGCCGCGCCAGCACGTGTTCACGCAGTCGACCGGCCTGACCGGCCAGCGCCACCGCACTACGACCGGAGACCCGCCACACCGACGTCCCGCCGGTCAGCACCGGAAGCTCCGGAAGCGCCGGGAGCGCCGGGAGCGCCGGCCCGGGCTCGGACGCCGTCTCGACGGCCGCCGGGGCCTCCTCCACGATCACGTGGACGTTGGTGCCGCTGATCCCGAAGGCCGACACGCCCGCCCGGCGCGGCCGCTCGCCCGCCGGCCACGCCACCTGCTCCTGGAGCAGCCGGACGTTGCCCAGATCCCAGTCCACGTGCGAGGACGGCTGCTCGGCGTGCAGGGTCTTCGGCAGCACGCCGTGCCGCAGCGCCATCACCATCTTGATCACACCGGCCACACCGGCGGCCTGCTGGGCGTGCCCGATGTTGGACTTCACCGACCCCAGCCACAGCGGCCGGTCCCCGGCGCGTCCCTGGCCATAGGTGGCCAGCAGCGCGCCGGCCTCGATCGGGTCGCCGAGCGTGGTGCCGGTGCCGTGTGCCTCGACCGCGTCGACGTCGGACGCCGACAGCTGGGCGTTGGCCAGCGCGGAGAGGATCACGCGCTGCTGCGAGGGGCCGTTGGGCGCGGACAGGCCGTTGGAGGCGCCGTCCTGGTTGACGGCGCTCCCGCGGAGCACGCCGAGCACCTGGTGCCCGTTGCGGCGGGCGTCCGACAGCCGTTCCAGCACCAGCATGCCGACGCCTTCGCCGATGCCCATGCCGTCCGCGCCGTCGCCGAAGGCCTTGCAGCGGCCGTCGGAGGACAGCGCGCGCAGCCGCGAGAAGCCGACGAACTCGCCGGGGTCGGCCATCACGGTCACGCCGCCGGCCAGTGCCACCGTGCACTCGCCCGACCGGAGCGCCTGGGTCGCCTGGTGCAGCGCGACCAGCGAGGAGGAGCACGCGGTGTCCACGGTCATCGCCGGGCCGACCAGGCCCAGGGAGTAGGCGATCCGGCCGGAGAGCACGCTCAGCGCGTTCCCGGTGATCAGGTGGGCCTGTACGCCGGCCTCGTCCCCGACCGCGCCGAAGTAGCCGGACGGGGCCGCGCCGATGAAGACGCCGGTCGCCGAGCCGTGCAGCGTCCGCGGGTCGATGCCCGCGCGCTCGACGGCCTCCCAGGAGGTCTCCAGCAGGAGGCGCTGCTGCGGGTCCATGGCGAGGGCCTCGCGCGGGCTGATGCCGAAGAACCCGGCGTCGAACTCCCCGGCGCCGCTGAGGAATCCGCCCTCCACGACGTAGGTCGAGCCCTCGGCGTCGGCGTCCGCGTCGAACAGCGCCTCGGCGTCCCAGCCGCGGTCGGCCGGGAAGCCGCTGATCGCGTCCCCGCCGGCGGCGATCAGGTCCCACAGCTCCTCGGGCGAGCGCACGCCGCCCGGGTAGCGGCAGGCCATGCCGACGATCGCGATCGGCTCCGAGGGCGCGGCGGCCACCGCGACCACCTGGCCCGGGCCCTCCGCCCCGAACAGCGCGCTCAGGATCTCCTCGGCCAGCACGGAGGCGCTCGGGTGGTCGAAGACGACGGTGGACGGCAGGCGCAGGCCGCAGGCGGTGTTCAGGCGGTTGCGCAGCTCGACGGCGGTCAGCGAGTCGAAGCCCAGCTCGCGGAAGGCCCGCGTCGCGACGATCTCGTCCGCCGACTCGTGGCCGAGGACCGCGGCGGCGTGGGAGCGCACCAGCTCCACGACGCTCCGGCGCCGCTCGGCCGCCGACAGCCCGGCCAGCCGCGAGGCGAACTCGCCGCGCTCGTCGGCGGCCGTCGTGGCGGCCGTCTCGGCCCGGGCCTCGGGGATGGTGTCCAGCAGCGGGCGCGGGCGCGCGGCCGTGAAGACCGGCGCGAACTTCTGCCACTCGACGTCCGCGAGGGCGATGAAGGTCTCGTCGTCGGCGAGCACCTCGCCGAGCGCCGTCAACGCCCGCTGGGTGTCGAGGAAGTTCATGCCCTGCCGCAGCAGGCGCTGGGGCGTCACCCGGCCGGGCGCCTGGTCCATCACCGCGTCGACGGCGTCCCAGTCGCGGGTGTTCCAGACACCCCACGCGATCGAGGTCCCGGGCAGGCCGCGGGCCCGACGGTCCTCCGCCAGCGCGTCGAGGAAGGCGTTGCCGGCGGCGTAGGCGCCGTGGTCGTTGCTGCCCCAGGTCGCCGAGATCGACGAGAAGAGGACGAACTCGTCGATGCCCAGGCCGGCCGTGGCCTCGTCCAGGTGGACGGCGCCGGCCGCCTTCGCGCCGAGCGCGGCGACCAGGCCTTCGCGGCTGGTGTCCTCCACCCGGGCCAGGTAGGGCGCGTTGGCGGAGTGCAGGACGGTGGACAGGCCGGGGCCGGAGGCCTCGATCCAGGCCACCAGGCCGGTCGCCTGGCCCCGGTCCGCCAGGTCGCAGCTGACGACCTCGACGGCCGATCCGCCGTTCGCCACGGCGGCGGCCAGCGCCGCCACCCCGGGCGCCGACGGGCCGGACCGGGAGGTCAGAACCACCCTCGGCGCGCCGTGCTCAGCAAGCCACGGGCCGATGCAGACACCGATCGACCCCGTACCGCCGGTCAGCAGGACGGTGCCGCGCGGCGACCAGTCAGCCGACTCGACGCGCCGGGCCTCGGCCCGCACCAGACGGCGCAGGAACACACCCGACGGCCGCACCGCGACCTGGTCCTCACTGCCGTCCGCGAACACACCGACCAGACGAGCCGCGGCATCGGCGTCCAGCACCGGCGGCAGGTCGACCAGACCGCCCCACCAGTCCGCGTGCTCCAGGCCCACGGCCCGGCCCAGACCCCAGACCTGGGCCTGCACCGGACTGGTCGTCACCTCGTCGGCGCCGACCGCCACCGCGCCACGGGTCAGCACCCACAGCGGGGCCGTGACCCCGGTCTCGACCAGCACCCGGACCAGGTCGACCGTCCCGGCCAGACCGCCCGGAACCGACGGGTGCTCCGCCAGCGGCGTCTCGTCCAGGGCCAGCAGCGACACCACACCGGCCACGCCCTCGGCCAGTGCCGCGTCGACGTCCTCCGGTCCCGCGACGGCGACGACGCTCGCGCCGTGGGCCGTCAGCGCGTTCGCGACCGCCTCCCGGTCGGGGCCGTCGCCGACCAGCAGCCAGGTCCCCGACGGCGTGGCGGCCCGCTTCGCGTCGGCCGCCTGCCAGACGATCCGGTAGCGCCAGTCGTCCACCGAGGTGTCCGGGCCTGCGGCCTGGACGGAGGCCACGGCGCCGAGCCAGTAGCGCCGGCGCTGGAAGGCGTAGGTGGGCAGGTCCACGACCGTGCCGCCGCCCAGGAGCGCGGCCCAGTCGACGGGGAGGCCCCGCACGTAGGCCTCGGCGAGCGAGGCCAGAAGACGCCCGGCGCCGCCCTCCTCGCGCCGCAGGGTGCCCACCACGGCCGAGCCCTCGACGTCCTCGACGACGTCGCCCACCGCGCCGGTCAGCACCGCGTGCGGGGAGACCTCCACGAACGCCCCGTGCCCGGACTCGGCGAGGACGCGGACCGCCCGCTCGAACTCGACGGTCTCGCGGAGCGAGGCGTACCAGTAGTCGGGGTCCAGCTCCGGGCCCGAGAGCCAGGCGCCGGTCAGCGCGGAGACCATGGGGATCCGGGCCTCGGTCGGCGTGATGCCCTGGAGAACCGAGAGGATCTCCTCGCGCAGCTCGTCCACGTGGGCGCTGTGGGACGCGTAGTCGACCGGGATCATCCGGGCACGCGGCGAATCCCCACAGGCATCGGCGAGTTCGCGCAGTGCGTCAGCGTCACCGGAGACGACCGTCGCCGAAGGACCGTTCACGGCCGCGACCGACAGGCGGGAACCGTACGGGGCGATCCGGGCGCGGACGCCCTCCACCGGCTCGGCGATCGACAGCATCCCACCGCGACCAGCAAGGGTCTTCAGGGTCTTGCTCCGCAGAGCCACGACCTTCGCCGCGTCCTCCAGCGACAGGATCCCGGCCACCGCAGCCGCAGCGATCTCACCCTGCGAGTGACCCACCACGGCATCGGGAGCGACACCGGCCGCCTCCCACACCGCGGCGAGCGAGACCATCACCGCCCACAGCGCCGGCTGCACCACGTCAGCGGCCTCAAAGCCATGACGCCCGGCCAGGACATCGTCCAACTGCCAGTCCACATAAGGCGCCAGAGCCGCAGCACACTCCGCCAGCCGAGCCGCGAACACCGGCGAAACCTCCGCCAGCTCACGCCCCATCCCGACCCACTGACTCCCCTGCCCCGGGAAGACGAACACCGTCCGCCCCACACCCGCGGCGTCCACCGAGCCCGTGACCACGCCGGGCGCGGGCTGCCCCGCGGCGACGGCCGTCAGCCCCGCGGCGAGTCCGTCCCGGTCCGGGCCGAGCACGACGGCCCGGTGCTCCAGCGCCGACCGCGTCGTGGCCAGCGACCACGCGACGTCGCCGACCGACAACTCCGGCCGCTCCGCCACGTGTTCACGCAGTCGACCCGCCTGACCGGCCAGCGCCGCGGCGCTCTGCCCCGACACCACCCACGCGGGAAGGCCCTCGCCGGACAGGACGCGCGGCGCGGCGCCCGCCACGACCTCCGGACGGCCCGAGCCCGCCGGCGCCTCCTCCAGGATCAGGTGCGCGTTGGTGCCGCTGACGCCGAACGCGGACACGCCCGCGCGGCGCGGCTGCTCGCCCGCCGGCCACGCCACCGCTTCGCTCAGCAGCCGGACGTTGCCCGAGGCCCAGTCCACGTGCGGCGACGGGTTCCCGGCGAAGAGGGTCTTCGGCAGCACGCCGTGCTGCAGCGCCAGCACCATCTTGATCACACCGGCGACACCGCTCGCGCAGCCGGAGTGGCCGATGTTGGACTTCACCGAGCCCAGCCAGAGCGGCCGGTCGGCGGCGCGGTCCTCGGCCTGCCCGTAGGTGGCCAGCAGCGCCTGCGCCTCGATCGGGTCGCCCAGCGTGGTGCCCGTCCCGTGTGCCTCGACCACGTCCACGTCGGCCGCGGTCAAGCCGGCGTCGGCCAGCGCCGAGTGGATGACGCGGTACTGCGAGGGCCCGTTGGGGGCGGTGATGCCGTTGGAGGCGCCGTCCTGGTTGACGGCGCTGCCGCGGATCACGCCGAGCACCTGGTGGCCGTTGCGGCGGGCGTCGGAGAGGCGCTCCAGCGCGATGATGCCGGCGCCCTCGCCCCAGCCGATGCCGTCGGCCTCGGCGGCGAAGGACTTGCACCGGCCGTCGGCGGCCATGCCGCCCTGCTGGGAGAACTCGATGTACGCGTCGGGCATGACCAGCACCTCGACGCCGCCCGCCAGGGCGAGGGAGCACTCGCCCGAGCGCAGCGAGCGCACCGCGAGGTGGAGTGCCACGAGCGAGGAGGAGCAGGCGGTGTCGATCGTCACGGCGGGGCCGGTCAGGCCCAGCGTGTAGGAGATGCGTCCGGAGACGACGGCGGTCAGGCCGCCGGTCATCTTGTAGCCCTCGGCGCCGCTGCCGTTGCCGCCCACGCCCGAGCCGTACGCGGTGCCGCTGGCGCCGACGAACACGCCGGTGTCGGAGCCCTTCAGGGACATCGGGTCGATGCCGGCCCGCTCGACCGCCTCCCAGGCGGTCTCCAGCAGGATCCGCTGCTGCGGGTCCATCGCCAGGGCCTCGCGCGGGCTGATCCCGAAGAACCCGGGGTCGAAGTCGGCCACGTCGTAGAGGAATCCGCCGACCCGGGCGTACTCCTCGCCGGCGCGCGCGTCCGGGTTGCCGTAGGCGCGCTCCCACTCCGCCCAGCCGCGGTCGGTGGGGAAGCCGCCCATGGCGTCTGTCCCGGCGGAGAGCAGGTCCCAGAACCGGTCGGGGCCGGTGATGCCCCCGGCGTAGCGGCAGCCGAGGCCGACGACGGCGATCGGCTCGCGCTCGCCGGCTTCCAGTTCCTTGACGCGCTCGCGGGTCCGATACAGGTCGGCGGCGAGCTTCTTCAGAGTGTCGAGCAGCTGCTTGTCGCCGCCCGCCGCCTGCGCACCACCGGTCATCACGAAAGCCCCAATTCCTTGTTGATGAAGTCCAGGACCTCGCCGGCGTCGGCGTCGTCCAGTCGCCCGGCCAGCGTCTGCTGCTCCTGCTCGTCCTGCCGTGGTTGCTCGGTGTCGCCCAGCCAGCGGGAGAGCACGTTCCTCAGCCGCAGGGTCACGTCGCGCCGGGCGCCGCTGCCGCCGGGCACCGCCGCGAGCGCGGCCTCCAGGCGGTCGAGCCCGTCGAGCACCGGGTCGGTGCCAGGGGCGGCCCGGGTGTCGTCGGCGGGCGCGGCTCGCAGGCCGAGTTCGCCGTGCAGGTACTCGGCGAGTTCGGCGGGGGTCGGGTGGTCGAAGACGAGGGTGGCGGGCAGCCGCCGCCCGGTGGTGTCGGTGATCCGGTTGCGCAGGTCGACGGCCATCACGGAGTCGAAGCCGAGGTGGCGGAACGGTCGGCCCTTGGGCAGTGCTCCGGCGGTGTGGCCGAGGACGGCGGCGGCCTGGTCGCAGACGATCTCCACGAGTCGGCGCAGCTGCTCCGCGTGGGGCAGGCCGGCGAGTCGGTCGGCCAGGCCGGTGCCGTCCGGTCCGTCGCTCCCGGTGCCGGGGCCTGAGTCCGCGGGTTCCGGTCGGGTCCCGGCGTCGGGCAGGTCGGCGAGGAGGCGGCTGGGACGGCGCAGGGTGAACGTCGGGCCGAACACCGACCAGTCGATGTCGGCGACGGTGACGGCGTCCTCTCCCCCGTCCAGGGCCTGGCCGAGGGCGCGGACGGCGAGTTCGGGCGCCATGGCCCGGACGCCGTAGCGGGTCAGCCGGGTGGTCACGCTGCCGCCGCCCATGCCGCCGCCGTCCCACAGGCCCCAGGAGAGCGTGGTGGCGGGGCGGCCGGCGGCGCGGCGTTCGGCGGCGAGGCCGTCGAAGTAGCCGTTGGCGGCGGCGTAGCCGGCCTGGTCGCTGCCGCCCCAGACGGCGGCGCCGGAGGAGAACAGCACGAAGTCGTCGAGGCCGCGGTCGGCGGTCAGCTCGTCGAGCCAGCGGGCGCCGCCCGCCTTGGGGGCGCAGACCTCGGCCAGCCCGGCCGCGGTGGTCTCGCCGACGGTGCCGCCCTGGCCGACGCCCGCGGTGTGCAGCACCGTGGACAGGGCCGGGCCGCCGGTGGCGTCGATCCGGGCCAGCAGGGCGGCGACCTCGGCGCGCTCGGCGACGTCGCAGGCGACGACGTCGACGCCGGTGCCGCGGGCGGCGAGTTCGGCGGCGCGGGCGGCGACGCCCTCGGTGGCCGGGCCGCGACGGCCGGTCAGCACGACGCGCCGCGTGCCGCGGTCGGCGAGCCAGCGCGCGACGTGCTCGCCGATGGCGCCGGTCCCGCCGGTGACCAGGACGGTGCCGCGCGGGGTCCACGCGGCGCCGTTCGCCGGGGCCTGCGGCTGCGCGGCGCGCACCAGCCGTCGTCCGTACGCGCCGGACGGGCGCAGCGCCACCTGGTCCTCGCCGTCGCCGCCCGTGAGGACGGCGGCCAGGCGCCGCAGGGCGGGGCCGGTGTCCTCGGGACGCCGCGGCAGGTCGATCAGGCCGCCCCACAGGTCGGGGTGGGCGAGGGCGGCCGTCCGGCCGAGGGCCCAGATCTGGGCGTGGACGGGCGGGCCGGCCGGCTCGCCGTCGGTGGCGGCGGCCGCGCCCCGGGTCAGCACCCACAGCGGGGCGGCGGGCGTGTCGTCCCCGTCCCCGCGCCGGTCGGCGACGGCCTGGGCCAGGGCCAGGGTGGCGGCCAGGCCGCGCGGGACGCCGGGGTGGGCGTCGAGCGGCGCGGCCGCCTCGTCGTCGAGGGCGAGGGCGGAGACGATGCCGGAGAGGTCGGCGACACCGGTGGGCAGCGCGGCGGCGAGCGCCTCGCGGTCGGTGGTGTCGATACCGTCCCCGGGCACCGTGAGGACGCGGGCGCCGGCGGCCGTCAGGGCGTCGGCGACGTCCGGCGCGGAGCCGACGAGCAGCCAGGTGCCGGTCAGCGCGGTGCCGTGCTCGGGCAGGGCCGACCAGGCGATGCGGTAGCGCCAGCCGGCGACGGCCGACTCGGCGCGTTCGCGGTGGCGCCAGCCGGTGAGCGCGCCGAGGGCCGGGTCGGCCGGGTCGACGCCGAGCAGGTCGGCGAGGGCAGCGGCGTCACCGCGCTCGACGGCGTTCCAGAAGCCCGCCTCGGCGGGCGTGCCCGCGGTGACCGGCACGGTCGGGGCCTCGGTGGGCTCCGGCCAGAACCGGTCCCGCCGGAAGGCGTAGGTGGGCAGGTCCACAACCGTGCCGCCGCCCAGGAGCGCGGTCCAGGCGACGGGCAGGCCCCGGACGTAGGCCTCGGCGAGCGAGGCCAGAAGACGCCCGGCGCCGCCGTCCTCGCGGCGCAGGGTGCCGACCACGGCCGGGGTCCGGTCCGCGAAGGCGTCGCTGATCGCCGGGGTGAGCACCGGGTGCGGGGACACCTCGACGTACGCCCCGTGGCCCGCGTCGGCGAGGATCCGCACGGCGCGGTCGAACTCGACGGTCTCCCGGAGGGACGCGTACCAGTAGGCCGGGTCCAGCTCCGGGCCGGACAGCCACGCGCCGGTCATGGCGGAGACCATGGGGATGCGGGCCTCGGTCGGCGTGATGCCCTGGAGGACGGCGAGGATCTCCTCGCGCAGCTCGTCCACGTGCGCGCTGTGCGAGGCGTAGTCCACCGGGATCATCCGGGCACGCGGGAACTCCCCGCAGGAGTCGGCGAGTTCGCGCAGCGCATCGGCGTCACCGGAGACGACCGTAGCCGACGGACCGTTCACGGCCGCGACCGACAGCCGGGAACCGTACGGGGCGATCCGGGCGCGGACACCGTCCACCGGCTCCGCGATCGACAGCATCCCGCCACGACCCGCCAGCGCCTTCAGGGTCTTGCTCCGCAGAGCCACCACCTTGGCGGCATCGTCCAGCGAGAGAATCCCCGCGACGGCAGCCGCCGCGATCTCGCCCTGCGAGTGACCGACCACGGCATCGGGAGCGACACCGGCCGCCTCCCAGACGGCGGCGAGCGAGACCATCACGGCCCACAGCGCCGGCTGCACCACATCGGCGGCCTCGAAGCCGTGAAGCCCGGCCAGAACGTCGTCCAACTGCCAGTCCACGTACGGCGCGAGAGCCTCGGCACACTCGGCCAGCCGCGCCGCGAACACCGGCGAGGCCTCCGCCAGCTCGCGACCCATCCCGACCCACTGGCTGCCCTGGCCGGGGAAGACGAACACCGTCCGCCCGACCCCGTCCGGGGCGACCTCGCCGGTGACCACGCCGGGCGCGGGCTGTCCGGTGGCGACGGCCGAGAGCCCCGCCTCCAGTTCGTCCCGGTCCGCTCCCAGCACCACCGCGCGCTGCTCGAAGGCCGACCGCGTCGTGGCCAGCGACCACGCGACGTCACCGACCGGCAGCTCCGGCCGCTCCGCGACGTGCTCGCGCAGCCGGCCCGCCTGACCGGCGAGCGTCTGCCCGTCACGGCCGGACAACACCCACGCCGGGAGGGGTCGCGTCAGGACCGGCGCGAGGTCCTCGGCGGCGTCCTCGGGGACGGTCTCCGCCTCGACCGGCGCCTCTTCGATGATCACGTGCGCGTTGGTGCCGCTGATCCCGAACGCCGAGACACCCGCCCGGCGCGGCCGCTCGCCCGCCGGCCACGCCACCTCGTCCTGCAGCAGCCGGACGTTGCCCGTCTCCCAATCGACGTGCGAGGACGGCTCGTCCGCGTGCAGCGTCTTCGGCAGCACACCGGCTTGCAGCGCCAGCACCATCTTGATCACACCCGCCACACCGGCGGCCTGCTGGGCGTGCCCGATGTTGGACTTCACCGACCCCAGCCACAACGGCCGGTCCTCGAACCGCTCCTGGCCGTACGTGGCCAGCAGCGCACCGGCCTCGATCGGGTCGCCCAGCTCCGTGCCCGTCCCGTGCGCCTCGACCGCGTCCACGTCCGCCGCCGAGATCCGGGCGTTGGCCAGCGCCGCGCGGATGACGCGCTGCTGCGAGGGGCCGTTGGGGGCGGTGAGGCCGTTGGAGGCGCCGTCCTGGTTGATGGCGCTGCCGCGCACCACGCCGAGCACCCGGTGCCCGTTGCGGCGGGCGTCGGAGAGGCGTTCGAGCACCACGATGCCGACGCCCTCGCCCATGCCCATGCCGTCGGCGCCCTCACCGAAGGCCTTGCACCGGCCGTCGGCCGACAGCGCGCGCAGCCGCGAGAAGCCGACGAACTCGCCCGGGTCGGCCATCACCGTCACGCCGCCCGCCAGGGCGACCGAGCACTCGCCCGACCGCAGCGACTGCACGGCCTGGTGCAGCGCGACCAGCGAGGAGGAGCAGGCGGTGTCCACCGTCATCGCCGGGCCCACCAGGCCCAGCGCGTAGGCGATCCGGCCGGACAACACGCTCATCGCCGTGCCGGTCATGCGGTGTCCTTCGGACCCGGCGGTCTCCTCCACCACGCCGAGGTAGGTCGACCGGGCCGCGCCGACGAACACGCCGGTCGCGGAGCCGTGCAGCGACTTCGGGTCGATGCCCGCGCGCTCGACGGCCTCCCAGGAGGTCTCCAGCAGCAGCCGCTGCTGGGGGTCCATCGACAGGGCCTCGCGCGGGCTGATCCCGAAGAAGGCGGCGTCGAACTCGGCGGCCCCGGTCAGGAAGCCGCCCTCGGCGACGTAGGTCTTGCCCTCGGCGTCCGGGTCCGGGTCGAAGAGGCCCTCGGTGTTCCAGCCGCGGTCGGTCGGGAAGCCGCCGATCGCGTCCCCGTGCTCGGCCAGGAGGGCCCAGAGCTCCTCGGGGGTCCGGATCCCGCCGGGGTAGCGGCAGGCCATGCCGACGATCGCGACCGGTTCGGCGGGGGCCGCGACCACGGCGGGCACCGGCCCGGCGCCGGCCGCCGTCTCGGCCCCGAAGAGCCGGGAGAGGATCTCCTCGGCCAGGGCGGCCGGGTTGGGGTGGTCGAACACGACCGTGGCGGGCAGCCGGACGCCCGCGGCGCCGCCCAGCCGGTTGCGCAGTTCGACGGCGGTCAGCGAGTCGAAGCCGAGCTCCCGGAAGGCGCGCGTGGTCGGGACCTCGGCCGCGGAGCCGTGGCCGAGGACGGCGGCGGCGTGCGCGCGGACCAGCTCGACCACCGCGCGGCGGCGCTCGGCGGCGGTCAGGCCGACGAGGGCGCGGAACAGTTCGCCGGTGGCCTCGGCCGGCCGGTCCGACCCGGCGGCGTCCGGGCCCCGGTCCTCCTGCTCCCGGGCCTCGGGGATGGCGTCCAGCAGCGGGCGCGGGCGCGCCGCGCGGAACACCGGCGCGAACTTCTCCCACGTCACGTCGGCGAGCGCGATGAAGGTCTCGTCGTCCGCGAGGGTCTGGTCCAGCGCCGTCAGCGCCCGTTCGGTCTCGAGGAAGTTCATCCCCTGCCGGCGGAGCCGTCGGGGCGTCACCCGGCCGGGGCTGTGGTCCATCAGGTCGTCGACCGCGTCCCAGTCC
This sequence comes from Kitasatospora sp. NPDC058184, assembly GCF_042883725.1. Lineage (NCBI taxonomy): Bacteria > Bacillati > Actinomycetota > Actinomycetes > Kitasatosporales > Streptomycetaceae > Kitasatospora > Kitasatospora sp. NPDC058184. The sequence goes on along the minus strand of NZ_JBHVVE010000012.1, from coordinate 224,782 downwards.
CGGGAGTCCCAGACGCCCCAGGCGATCGAGGTGCCCGGCAGGCCCCGGGCCCGGCGGTCCTCGGCCAGGCCGTCGAGGAAGGCGTTCCCCGCCGCGTACGGGCCGTGGTCGTTGCTCCCCCAGGTCGCCGAGATCGAGGAGAACAGCACGAACTCGTCCACGTCCAGCGCGGCCGTCGCCTCGTCCAGGTAGGTGGCCCCGGCGGCCTTGGCGCTGAGCGCCGCCGCCAGGCCCTCCCTGGTGGTGTCCTCGACCCGGGCCAGGTAGCCGGTGTTGGCGGAGTGCAGGACCGTGGACAGGTCCGGTCCGGTGGCCTCGATCCGGGCGACGAGGTCGGTGACGTCCCGGCGGACGCCGGTGTCGCAGCTGACGATGTCGACGGCCGTCCCGGCGGTCGCCATCGCGGCCGCGAGTTCCACCGCCCCCTCCGCGGACGGGCCGGAACGGCTCGTCAGCACGACGCGCGGGGTGTCCCGCTCGGCGAGCCAGCGCGCGACGCAGGCCCCGATCGAGCCGGTGCCGCCGGTCAGCAGCACGGTGCCGCGCGCCCGCCAGGGGGCGCGGCCGGCCGGCCGCGGCTCGGCCCGCACCAGGCGGCGGGCGAGCGTGCCGGAGGGGCGCAGGGCGACCTGGTCCTCCGTGCGGTCCGCGAGGACCGCGACCAGCCGGGCGCCGGTCCGCGCGTCGAACTCCGGCGGGAGGTCGACCAACCCGCCCCAGCTGTCCGGGAGTTCCATACCGATGACGCGGCCCATGCCCCACAGCTGGGTCTGCACGGGGGCGGTCGTCACCTCGTCCGGTCCGGTCTGCACCGCGCCCCGGGTCAGCAGCCACAGCGGGGCGTCGACGCCGGTCCGGCGCAGCGCCTGGACGAGGTCGACCGTCGCGGCGGTGCCGCGCGGGATCCACGGGTACGCCGGGTCGTGGCCCTCCTCCAGCGCCAGCAGGGACACCACGCCGGACACGGGGCCGGTGACGGCCTGGTCGAGGGTCTCGACGCCGGTCCGGACGACCTGCGCGCCGTGGTCGGCCAGGGTGCGGGCGCACGCGTCGGCCACGTCCCCCTCGCCGACGAGCAGCCAGATGCCGGACAGGGCCGGTACGGCGGCCGGGTCCGCGTCCGCGGGCTGCCAGCGGATCCGGTAGCGCCAGTCGTCGACGCCCGCCGCGCCCGCCGGCCGGGCCGGGGCCGCCGGCCAGTACCGCTGGCGCTGGAAGGCGTAGGTCGGCAGCGCGACGGTCGTGCCGTCGCCGAGCACCGCCGCCCAGTCGACAGGGGCGCCGCCCGTGTACGCCTCGGCGAGCGAGGTCAGCAGGCGCTCGGCGCCGCCCTCGTCGCGGCGCAGGGTGCCCACCACGGTCGGGGAGCGGTCCTCCAGGCTGTCGGCGATCGCCGGGGTCAGCACCGGGTGCGGGGAGACCTCCAGGAACACGCCGTGTCCGGCCTCGCCGAGGGTCCGTACGGCACGGTCGAACTCGACCGTCTCGCGCAGGGAGGCGTACCAGTACGCCGGATCCAGCTCCGGGCCGGACAGCCACGCGCCGGTCAGCGCGGAGATCATCGGGACCTGCACCTCGCGGGGGGCGATGCCCTGGAGCACGGCGAGGATCTCCTCACGCAGCTCGTCCACGTGGGCGCTGTGCGAGGCGTAGTCCACCGGAATCATCCGGGCACGCGGCGAATCCCCGCACGCCTCGGCGAGTTCGCGCAGCGCGTCGGCGTCACCGGACACCACCGTCGCCGACGGGCCGTTCACGGCCGCGACCGACAGCCGGGAACCGTACAAAGCGATCCGCGCGCGGACACCCGCCACCGGCTCCGCGATCGACAGCATCCCGCCACGACCCGCCAGCGCCTTCAGGGTCTTGCTCCGCAGAGCAACGACCTTGGCGGCATCGTCGAGGGAGAGAATCCCGGCCACAGCGGCGGCGGCGATCTCGCCCTGCGAGTGACCCACCACAGCGTCCGGAGCAACACCGGCCGCCTCCCACACAGCGGCGAGCGAGACCATCACGGCCCACAGCGCCGGCTGCACCACATCGGCGGCCTCGAAACCGTGAAGGCCCGCCAGCACATCGTCCAACTGCCAGTCCACATAAGGCGCCAGAGCCGCAGCACACTCGGCCAGCCGAGCCGCGAACACCGGCGACGAAGCGGCCAACTCACGCCCCATCCCGACCCACTGGCTCCCCTGCCCCGGGAAGACGAAGACCGTCCGCCCGGCGCCGCCGGAGGCCACCGACCCGGTCACCACACCCGCCGCGGGCTGTCCCGTGGCCACCGCCGCGAGACCCGCCGCGAGCTCACTCCGCTCGCCGCCCAGCACCACCGCACGCCGCTCGAAGGCCGACCGCGTCGTGGCCAGCGACCACGCGACGTCACCGACCGGCAGCTCCGGCCGCGCCAGCACGTGCTCGCGCAGCCGGCCCGCCTGACCGGCCAGCGCGGTCGCGTTGCGGCCCGACACCACCCAGGCCGACGCCGCCGTCGGCAGGACGGGCGCCGGGCGCTCCTCGTCCGGCGTCGGCTCCTCGTTCACCGCCGGCTCCCCGGCCGTCGGCGCGGGCGCCTCCTCCAGGATCACGTGGACGTTCGTCCCGCTCGCGCCGAACGCCGACACACCTGCTCGGCGCACCCGCTCGCCCGCCGGCCACTCCACCGGTTCCTGGAGCAGCCGGACGTTCCCCGAGGCCCAGTCGACGTGCGAGGTCGGCTCCCCGGCGTGCAGGGTCCTGGGCAGGGTGCCGTGCCGCAGGGCGAGCACCATCTTCATCACGCCGCCGACGCCGGCGGCCTGCTGGGCGTGGCCGATGTTGGACTTGAGCGAGCCGAGCCACAGCGGCCGGTCCTCGTCGCGGCCCTGTCCGTAGGTGGCCAGCAGCGCGCCGGCCTCGATCGGGTCGCCCAGCTCCGTGCCCGTCCCGTGCGCCTCGACCGCGTCGACCTCGGCGGCCGTCAGGCGGGCGTCGGCGAGGGCGGCCCGGATGACCCGGCGCTGCGCGGGCGCGCTGGGCGCCGTCAGGCCGTTCGACGCGCCGTCCTGGTTCATCGCGCTGCCGCGGATGACCGCCAGGACGCGGTGGCCGTTGCGGCGGGCGTCCGACAGGCGCTCCAGCAGGACGAGTCCGGCGCCCTCGCCCCAGCCGGTGCCGTCGGCGTCCTCCGAGAACGGCTTGCAGCGTCCGTCGGAGGCGAGGCCCTGCTGGCGGGCGAAGTCGGCGAACATCACCGGGGTGGACATCACCATCACGCCGCCGGCGAGGGCGAGCGAGCACTCGCCCGTGCGCAGCGAGCGGGCCGCCAGGTGGACGGCGGCCAGCGAGGAGGAGCAGGCCGTGTCGACGGTCACGGCGGGCCCGTTCAGGCCCAGGGTGTAGGAGACCCGGCCGGAGAGCACGCTGATCGCGCTGCCGGTGACCAGGTGGCCCTCGTCGTGGCCGTGTTCGCGCGCGTACCAGTCGTAGCCGGACGCGCTGGCGCCGACGAACACGCCGGTGTGCGAGCCGCGCAGGGCGCGCGGGTCGAGTCCGGCGTGCTCCAGGGTCTCCCAGGCGACCTCCATCACGAGGCGCTGCTGGGGGTCCATCGCGAGGGCCTCGCGCGGGCTGATGCCGAAGAAGCCGGGGTCGAACTCGGCCGCGTCGGGGAGGAAGCCGCCGCGGGTCTCGTAGCCGTGGGTGGCCGCCTCGCCCGGGTCCCAGCCGCGGTCGGCGGGGAAGTCGCCGACCGCGTCGGTGCCGGTGGCGACCAGGTTCCAGAGCTCGTCCGGCGTGCGCACGCCGCCCGGGTAGCGGCAGCCCATGCCGACGACGGCGATGGGCTCGCCGGTCACGGTCTCCAACTCGCGGACGCGCTCGCGGCTCTCGTGCAGCTCGGCCGTGACGCGCTTCAGGAAGTACCGGAGCTTGTCCTCGCTCACGCGTTCCACCTCGGGGTGCTCGGGCTGTGGGTACTCGGTCTGGGCAGCGCTCGGGCGGCCCGCGGGAGGGTCGGCGGTACGGTCATTCGATGCCGAACTCCTTGCCCAGGAGGTCGAAGACCTCGTCGTCGTCCGCGGCGGCGAGGCGCTCGGAGACGTCCTGGCCGGCGGCGGTGCCGGCGCCGTTGCCGCCGCCGGTGGCGGGGCCGCCGGCGCGGCGCTGGAGTCGTTGCCACTTGGCGCTCAGTGCGGCGAGCTGCGCCGCGACGGCCTCCTCGTCCCCGTCCGTCCCGTCGCCGTCCTCGCCGAGCCGGTCCAGCAGGCCCGACAACGAGGCGTCCAGCCGGTCGAGTTGGGTGCGTACGGAGTCCGGGCCGGCGCCGAGCTCGCGCAGCAGGTGCGCGGCGAGGGCGGCGGACGTCGGGTACTCGAAGACGACGGTGGAGGGCAGGGTGACGCCGGTGGCGGCGGCGAGCCGGTCGCGCAGTTCGATGGCGGTCAGGGAATCGAAGCCGAGGTCCCGGAAGGCGCGTTCGGCGTCGATGTCGGCGGTGCTCCCGTGCGACAGCACCAGGGCCGCCTGGGCGCGCACCAGGTCCGTCACCGCGGCCGGCCGGCGGGCGGCGGGCAGGGCGAGGACGGTGCGGGCGAACTCGGGTGCCGTGCCGCCGTCGGCCGGGCCTGCCGGTTCGGCCGCCGGGGCGGCCGCTTCCGGCAGGTCGGCGAGGAGCGGGCTCGGGCGGTGCAGGGTGAAGGCGGGCGCGAAGGTCCGCCAGTCCACGTCGGCGATGGTGACGAGCGCGTCGCGTCCGTCCATGGCCTGGCCGAGCGCCCGGACGGCGGTGCCCGGGTCCAGGACGCCCAGGCCGTGCCGGACGGAGGACCGGGCGCCGGCGCCGCCGTCGGCCCAGGGGCCCCAGGCGACCGAGGTGGCGACCTGTCCGCGGGCCCGGCGCTGCTCGGCGAGGGCGTCGACGAAGGCGCTGCCCGTGGCGTAGCCGGGCACCAGGGCGCTGCCCCAGGTCGCGGCGACGGAGGAGAACAGGACGAAGTCGTCCAGGTCGAGGTCGGCGGTCAGTTCGTCGAGCCAGCGGGCGCCGGCGGACCGGGCGCCGGCGACGTCGGCGAGCTCCCGTGCCGTGGTGTCGGCGACGGCGGTGGCCTGTCCGGCGCCGACGGCGTGCACGACGCCGCGCAGGGCGGGGCCGCCGTCGGCGGTGATCTGCCGTAGCAGGCCGCCGAGTTCGGCGCGCCGGGTGGTGTCGCAGGCGGCGATGGACAGGGCGGCGCCGGAGGCGGCGACGTCGGCGGCGAGCCGGGCGACGTCGGCGGTCAGCGGTTCGCCGGCGGCGAGGACGACGCGTTCGGCGCCGCGCCCGGCGAGCCAGCGGCCGACCTCGGCGCCGATGGCGCCGGTGCCGCCGGTGACCAGGACGGTGCCGCGCCCGGGCCGGGGGGTGGCGGCGGCCGCGGCGGCGCGGACCAGGCGGCGGGCCAGGATGCCCTGCGGGCGCAGGGCCGTCTGGTCCTCGGCGACGGCGCCGGACAGCAGGGCGGCCAGCCGGGTGCCGGTGCGGTCGTCCCAGGCGCCGGCGGGCGGCAGGTCGACCAGTCCGCCCCAGTGCCCGGGGTGTTCGAGGCCGGCGACCCGGCCCAGTCCCCAGACCTGGGCCTGGGCGGGGCTGCCGCTCTCGCCGGGGCCGGTGGCCACGGCGCCGGAGGTGAGCACCCACAGCGGGGTGCCGGGGGCGCCGGCGCCGAGCTGCTGGATGAGGTCGAGGGTGGCGGCCACGCCCCGGGTCATGGTCGGGTGCCCCTGGTCCGGGGACTCGTCCAGGGCGAGCAGGGAGACCACGCCGGCGGGCGCCGGGTGGGCGGCGAGGGCGGTGCGGTCGGCGTCCGGCAGGGTGCGGACGTCGGTGGCGCCGTGCTCGGCCAGGGCGCGGGCGACCTTCCGGGCGGTCTCCGGGTCGGCGGCCGCGCCGACCAGCAGCCAGCTGCCGGTCAGTTGCGGGGGCGCGGGGTGCTCGGCGGTCCGGGTCCAGGTGATCCGGTAGCGCAGGCCGGTCAGCGCGTCGTCGGGCGCGGGGGCGGCGGGCCGGGCCGGTTCGGGCCAGTAGCGGCTGCGCTGGAAGGCGTAGGTGGGCAGGTCCACGAGGGTGCCGGGGCCGTGCACGGCCGCCCAGTCGACGGGTGCGCCGGCCACGTAGGCGGTGGCGAGCGAGGTGAGCAGGCGGCGGGCGCCGCCGTCCTGGCGCCGCAGCGTGCCGGTGACGACCGCGGCCTCGCCGAGGGTGTCCCGGACGGCGCCGGTCAGCGCGGGGTGCCCGGACACCTCGACGAACACCCGGTGCCCGCTGTCGCCGAGGGTCCGTACGGCCCGTTCGAACTCGACGGTGCCGCGCAGGCTCGCGTACCAGTAGTGGGCGTCCAGCTCCCGGCCGTCCTGCCACTGCCCGGTGTACGCGGAGACCAGCGGGACGTCGGCCGCGCGGGGCTCGATGCCGGCGAGCGCGGCGAGGATCTCCTCGCGCAGCTCCTCCACCTGGGGGCTGTGCGAGGCGTAGGCGATCGGGACGCGGGTGGTGCGGCAGGTGGGCGGGCAGGCGGCGGCGAACTCGTCGAGCGCGTCGGGGTCGCCGGAGACCACGCAGGAGCGGGGGCCGTTGACGGTGGCGAGCGCGAGCCGTCCCTCGAAGCCGGCGAGCCGTTCGCGCACCGTGTCGGCGGGCTCGGCGACGGAGAGCAGGCCGCCGCGTCCGTCCAGGGTGCGCAGGGCCCGGCTGCGCAGGGCGGCGACCTTCGCGCCGTCCTCCAGGCTGAGGGCGCCGGCGACGGTCGCCGCGGCGATCTCGCCCAGGGAGTGGCCGACGACCGCGTCCGGGGAGACCCCGGCGGCCTGCCAGACGGCCGCCAGCGCCACCGAGACCGCCCAGACGGCGGGTTGGAGCACGTCGGCGGCGAGGAAGTCGTGCTCGCCGGCCAGCACGTCCGCGAGGTCCCAGTCGACGTACGGGCTCAGGGCCCGCGCGCACTCGTCCAGCCGGTCGCGGAAGACCGGTGAGACCTCGGCGAGTTCGCGGCCCATGCCGATCCACTGGCTGCCGTGGCCGGGGAAGACGAACACGGTGCGGCCGGTGCCGCCGGGCGCGACGGAGCCGGTGACGGCGTCGGGCGAGGCCTGTCCGGTGGCCACCGCCGCGGCGGCGGGCAGCAGTTCGGCGTGGTCGGCGCCCAGCAGCACGGCGCGGTGGTCGTGCGGCGGGCGGGTGGTGGCGAGCGACCAGGCCACGTCGCCGACCGGCAGGTCGGGGCGGGCCAGCGCGGACTCGCGCAGCCGGCCCGCCTGGGCGGCGAGGGCGCGCGGGTCGCGGGCGCCGACCGGCCAGGCGACCGGTCCGCCGGTCAGCACCGGGGCGGGGCCGGCGTCCGGCGTCGCGTCCGGCGTCGCGGGCGCGGGCCGGGCGGGGGCCTCCTCGATGATGACGTGGGCGTTGGTGCCGCTGACGCCGAAGCTGGAGACGCCGGCCCGGCGGGGCCGCTCGCCGTCCGGTGCCCAGGCGACGGGCCGCTGCAGCAGGGCGACGTGCCCGGCGGTCCAGTCGACGTGCGGGGTCGGGGTGTCGGCGTGCAGGGTGCGCGGCAGCGTGCCGTGCCGCAGGGCCAGGACGATCTTCATGATCCCGGCGACGCCGGCGGCGGCCTGGGTGTGGCCGATGTTGGACTTCACCGAGCCCAGCCACAGCGGCCGGTCGGCGGGCCGGTCCTGGCCGTAGGTGGCGAGCAGGGCCTGGGCCTCGATCGGGTCGCCGAGTTCGGTGCCGGTGCCGTGCGCCTCGACGGCGTCCACGTCGGCGGCGGTGAGGCCGGCGCCGGCCAGCGCGGCGCGGATCACCCGCTGCTGGGAGGGGCCGCTGGGGGCGGTGAGCCCGTTGGAGGCGCCGTCCTGGTTGACGGCGCTGCCGCGGACCACGCCGAGCACCTGGTGGCCGTTGCGGTGGGCGTCGGAGAGCCGTTCGACCGCGAGGACGCCGACGCCCTCGGCCATGCCCATGCCGTCGGCGCCCTCGCCGAAGGCCTTGCACCGGCCGTCGGCGGCCAGGCCGCGCTGCTGGGAGAAGCCGACCAGGTCGCGCGGGGTGGGCATCACGGTGACGCCGCCCACCAGGGCGAGGTCGCACTCGCCGGCCCGCAGCGCCTGGGCGGCGGAGTGCAGGGCGACCAGCGAGGAGGAGCAGGCCGTGTCGACGGTGAACGCCGGGCCCTCCAGGCCGAGGAGGTAGGAGACCCGGCCGGACAGCACGCTGGTGGCGGTGCCGATCATGGCCTGGCCCTCCAGGCGGTGGTCGGCGTGGCCGGCGGCGCGGGCGGTGAGGTGGTCGTAGCCGGAGCCGAAGCCGCCGACGAACACGCCGGTACGGCTGCCGCGCAGGCCGGTGGGGTCGATGCCGCCGCGTTCCAGGGTCTCCCAGACGACCTCCAGCAGCAGGCGCTGCTGCGGGTCCATGGTGACCGCCTCGCGCGGGCTGACGCCGAAGAACCCGGCGTCGAACTCGGCGGCCTCGTGCAGGAACCCGCCCTCGCGGGCGTAGAAGGTGCCGGGCCGTTCGGCGGTGGGGTCGTAGAGGGCGGCGAGGTCCCAGCCCCGGTCGGTGGGCAGGCCGGTGACGGCGTCCTGTCCGGCGTCGAGCAGCTGCCACAGCTGCTCGGGGGTGTGGATGCCGCCGGGCAGGCGGCAGCCCATGGCGACGATCGCGACCGGGTCGGCGAGCGGGTCCGCGCCGGTGGCGCGCGGTGCGGCCGGGGCGGCGGTGTCCGGTCCGCCGCCGACCAGCCGGGTGCGCAGGTGCGCGGCGAGCACCTGCGGGTCCGGGTAGTCGTACAGCAGGGTGGCGGGCAGCGGCAGGCCGGCGGCGGTGCTGAGCCGGTTGCGCAGTTCGACCGAGGTGAGGGAGTCCAGGCCGAGTTCGCTGAAGGCGCGGCCGGGCTCGACGTCGGCGGCCGAGGCGTACCCCATCACGGTGGCGGCCTCGTCCCGGACCAGGTCGCAGAGCAGCCGGTCCTGCGCCTCGGCGGAGGTCAGCGCCGACAGCCGGACGGCCAGCGGGTGCTCCGCCTCGGCGGCGCGCGGCGCCGGGTCCGCGACGTCGGCCGCGTCGGCGGCCCGGATCTCGGGCAGGTCGCGCATCAGCGGGGCGCGGCGCAGCTGTTCGGGGCCGCGGGCGGTGGCCATCGCGGCGAAGTCGACGGCCATCAGCGACAGTACGGCCAGCCGGGGGTCGGGGTCCTCGACGGCGGCGGCGAGGGCGCGGACCGCGTCCTCGGGCTCCATCAGGACCTCCCACTTGTTGCGGGCGAGCCGTCGGCGGGCGCCTTCGCTGGCCTGGCCGACGCCGCCGCCCGCCCACGGGCCCCAGGCCAGCGAGGTGGCGGGCAGGCCGCGGGCGCGGCGCTGCTCGGCGAGGGCGTCCAGGTAGGCGTTGGCGGCGGCGTAGTTGCCCTGGCCGCCGTTGCCGAAGGTGGCGGAGATGGAGGAGCAGAGGACGAAGGCGTCGAGGTCCAGGTGGGCGGTCAGCTCGTCGAGGTGGGCGGCGCCGCCGGCCTTGCCGTCGAAGGTGCGGGCCAGGCGGGCGGCGTCCAGGCGGTCCAGGACGCCGTCGTCCAGGGCGCCGGCGGCGTGCAGCACGGTGGACAGGGCCGGTCCGGTGGCGGCGACGCGGTCGAGCACGGCGGCGAGCGCGGGGCGTTCGGCGGTGTCGCAGGCGAGGACGTCCACGGCGGCGCCGGCGGCGGCGAGTTCGGCGGCGAGCGCGGCGGTGCCGGCGGCGGCGGGGCCGGAGCGGCTGGTGAGGACGAGGCGGCGGGCGCCGCGCTCGCGGGCGAGCCAGCGGGCGGCGTGGCCGCCGATGTGGCCGGTGCCGCCGGTGACGAGGACGGTGCCGCGGGGGGCGAGCGGCCGTCGGTCGGCGGGGCGGGGCGGCCTGGGGGCGTGGGCGAGGCGGCGGGGCCGCAGGCCGTCGGCGCGCAGCGCGACCTCGTTCTCGTCGCGGGCGGCGAGGACGGCGGCCAGGCGGGCGGCGGCCCGCTCGTCCCACTGCCCGGGCAGGTCGACCAACCCGCCCCAGCGGTCGGGGTGTTCGGCGGCGACGGTGCGGCCCAGGGCCCAGACGGGGGCCTGCTGCGGGTCGGCGGCGCCGGTGCCGGGGTCGGTGGTGACGGCGCCGGCGGTCAGCAGCCACAGCGGGGCGGGGACGGCGGCGTCGCCGAGGGCCTGGACCAGGGCCAGGGTGGCGGCGAGGCCGCGGGCCACGGCGGGGTGGGCGGTGAGCGGGGCGGTGTCGAGGGCGAGCAGGGAGAGCACGCCGGCGGGCCGGGCGCCGTCCAGTGCGGCGGTGAGCCGGCGCGCGTAGTCGGCGCGGTCGGCCTCGGCGGTGTCCAGCTCGACGGTGACGGTCCGGGCGCCGCGCTCGGCGAGGGCCGCGGCGCAGGGGTGGACGGGGTGTCCGGCGGGGGTGGGCACCAGCCAGGTGCCGGTGAGCAGCGCGGGGGCGGGCTCGGGGGCGTGGGCCCACTCGGCGAGGAAGCGCCAGTCGTCGGTGGGGTCGGCGGCCGGGCCGTGGGCGACGGGGGCGGCCGCGGCCGGGCGGGCCGGCGGCCAGAAGCGGCGGTGCTGGAAGGCGTAGGTCGGCAGTTCGACGCGCCGCGCGGCGTCCCGGACGTCGGCGGGGGCGGGCAGCACGGCGGTCCAGTCGACGGGCAGGCCGTGGACGTGGGCGGTGCCGATCGAGCGCAGCAGCCGGTCGGCGCCGTCGTCGTCGCGGCGCAGCGTGTCGATCACCAGCGGGTCGGGCAGGTCGGTGCGGGCGGCCAGCGTCTCCTGGACGGCCGGCAGCAGCACCGGGTGGGCGGAGACCTCGACGAAGGTGCGGTGGCCGGTGGCGGCGAGGGCTTCGACGGCCTCGGCGAAGCGGACGGTCTGCCGGACGTTGGCGTACCAGTACCGCGGCCCCAGCTCCTCGCCGTCCACCAGCCGTCCGTGGACGGTGGAGAACAGCGGGACGGCGGCGGGGCGCGGCCGGATGTCGGCCAGCAGTCGCGGCAGGGTCTCCGCCAGCGGCTCGCACAGCCGGGAGTGCGCCACGAAGTCGGTGACGGGCACGCGCCAGCGCATCGCCTTGCGCTTGCGCAGCACGCGTTCGAACTCGACGAGCGCGTCGGGTTCGCCGGAGACGACGGTCGTGGCGGGGGCGTTGACGGCCGCGACGGCGAGCCGGTCGCCGAAGGGTTCCAGGAGTTCGCGCACCAGCTCGACGGGCAGCACCACGGAGAGCATGCCGCCCTCGACGCCGAGGCCGGTCAGCGCGGCGGCGCGGACGGCGACGATCCGGGCGGCGTCCTCCAGGGTGAGCGCGCCGGCGACGGTGGCGGCGGCGATCTCGCCCTGGGAGTGGCCCACCACCGCGTCGGGGACGACGCCGGCCGCCCCCCAGACGGCGGCGAGCGAGACCATCACGGCCCACAGCAGCGGCTGCATGACGGCGGCGCCGTCGGGCGCGGGGGCGTCGGGCTCGCCCGCGAGCACGGCGTGCGGGTCCCAGTCGACGTACGGGCGCAGGGCCCGCGCGCACTCGGCGAACCGGGCGGCGAACACCGGCGACTGCGCGGACAGCCGCCGGCCCATGCCCTCCCACTGGCTGCCCTGGCCGGGGAAGACGAACACCGTCCGGTCCTCGCGGGCGGCGCTCTCGCCGGTGAGGGCGTGCTCGGTGTCCTGGCCGGTCATCAGGGCGGCCAGACCCCGGCCGAGTCCGGCGGGGTCGGCGCCGACGACGACGGCGCGGTGCTCGAAGGGGCTGCGGGTGGTGGCGAGCGCCCGGGCCACGGCGGCGGGCGGCGGGGTGTCGGCGGCGAGGGCGTACGCGTGCAGGCGGCCGGCCTGCGCGGCCAGGGCGTCCCGGCCGCGGGCGCTGACCGGCCAGGCGGTGACGTCCGTACCGGCGGCGAGCAGCGGCGGTCCGGCCGGGGCGGCCGGGTCGTCCTGCGGCGGGTCGGCGGGGGCGGGGAGGTGTTCGGGGGCCTGTTCGATGAGGACGTGCACGTTGGTGCCGCTCATGCCGAACGCGGAGACGCCGGCGCGGCGCGGCGCGTCCTGCGGGGTCGTCCAGGGCCGCTGCTCGGTCAGCAGCCGTACGGCGCCGGACTCCCAGTCGATCTCCCGGGACGGCTCGTCCGCGTGCAGGGTGCGCGGCAGCGTGCCGTGCCGCATGCCGAGGACCATCTTGACGAGGCCCGCGAGGCCGGCGGCGGTCTGGGTGTGGCCGATGTTGGACTTGGCGGAGCCGAGCCACAGCGGCCGGTCGGCGGGGCGGTCCCGGCCGTAGGTGGCCAGCAGGGCGTGGGCCTCGACGGGGTCGCCGAGGGGGGTGCCGGTGCCGTGCGCCTCGACCGCGTCGATCTGGTCGGGGGTGAGGCCCGAGGCGTCCAGGGCGGCGCGGATCACGCGCTGCTGGGAGAGTCCGCTGGGGGCGGTGAGGCCGTTGGAGGCGCCGTCCTGGTTGATGGCGGTGCCCCGTACGACGGCCAGCACGGGGTGGCCGAGGCGCCGTGCGTCGGAGAGCCGTTCGACGGCGATGGTCGCGGCACCCTCGGACAGGCCCATGCCGTCGGCTCCGGCGGCGAAGGGCTTGCAGCGGCCGTCGGGGGCGAGGCCGCGCTGCCGGGAGAAGCCGACCAGCTGGCTGGGGGTGGACATCACCATCACGCCGCCGACCAGGGCGAGTTCGCACTCGCCCGCGCGCAGCGCCCGGCCGGCCAGGTGCAGGGCGACCAGGCCGGAGGAGCAGGCGGTGTCGATGGTGAGGGCGGGGCCCTCCAGGCCGAGGGCGTAGGCGACGCGGCCGGAGATGATGCTGCTGGAGTGGCCGGTGACGAGGTACCCCTCGGCGGCCGGGTCGCCGTCGGCCAGGCCGTCGCCGTAGCCGGTCAGGGTGGCGCCGGCGAAGACGCCGACGGGGGTGCCGCGCAGCGATTCGGGGGCGATGCCGGCGCGTTCGAGGGCTTCCCAGGAGGTCTCCAGCAGCAGGCGCTGCTGGGGGTCCATGGCGAGGGCCTCGCGCGGGTTGATGCCGAAGAAGGCGGCGTCGAAGTCGGGGGCGTCGTGCAGGAAGCCGCCGCGGTGGGTGACGGACTTGCCCTGGCGGGCGGGGTCGGGGTCGTAGAGGTCCGGGTCCCAGCCGCGGTCGGTGGGCAGGCCGCCGATCACGTCGGCGCCGGAGGCCAGCAGGTCCCAGTACTGGTCGGGGGTGGTGACGCCGCCGGGGAACCGGCAGCCGATGCCGACGATGGCGAGCGGCTCGTCGGGGTCGGCGGCGGCGCCGTCCCGGGCGGGCGCGGCGGCGTCGGTGCCGGCGCCGGTGCCGAGGCCCGTCGCGGCGAGGTGGGCGCCGAGCGAGGCCGGGGTGGGGTGGTCGAAGACGATCGTGGACGGCAGCCGCAGGCCGGTGGCCGTGGCCAGCCGCTTGCGCAGTTCGACGGCGGTCAGCGAGTCGAAGCCCAGGTCGCGGAAGGCGCGGTGGCCGGCGATGTCGCCCGCGTCGCGGTGGCCGAGGACGGCCGCCGCGTGGGAGCGGACCAGGTCGGTGGCCAGGCGCTCCCGCTCGGGGGTGCCGGCGGCGCCGGCCAGGGCGCGGGCGAAGTCGTTCCCGGTGGTGTCCGCGCCGTCGGCGGCGGCCGTGGGCGCCCCGGTGGCGGCCGCGCCGCCGTCGAGGGCCCGGCGGGCGGCGGGGATGCGGTCCAGCAGGGCGCTGCGGCGGGCCGCGGTGAACACCGGCGCGAAGTCGTCCCAGGCCATGTCGGCGAGGGCGAGGTAGGGGCCGGTGGCGCCGGCTCCGTCGGCGAGGACGCGGCCGAGCACGTCCAGCGCGCGGTCCGGGTCCAGGAACCGGGTGCCCTGGCGGCGCAGCACGTCGCCGGTGATGGTGGCCGGCCCGTGCGGGCCGAAGGCGTCCGGCGCGGTCCAGTCGCGGGTGTCCCACACGCCCCAGCCGAGCGAGAGCGCGCCGGCGCCGCGTGCCGCGCGCCGTTCGGCGAGCGCGTCGAGGTGGGCGTTGGCGGCGGCGTAGGCGCCGTGCTCGGCGCTGCCCCAGGCGGCGGCGATCGACGAGAAGAGGACGAACTCGTCGGCGTCGGCGACCAGTTCGTCGAGGTGGTCGGCGCCGGCCGCCTTGCCGGCCAGGGAGGCGGCCAGGCCCTCGGGGTCGGTGTCGTCGAGGCGGGTGAGGTGGAAGGCGTTGGCCGCGTGCAGCACGGTGGACAGCCGCGGGCCGGTGGCGGCGACGCGGTCGAGCAGGGCGGCGAGCGCGGAGCGGTCGGCGAGGTCGCAGGCGAGCACGTCGACGGCGGTGCCGGCCTCGGCGAGGGCGGCGGCGTGGGCCGCGAGCCGCGGGCCCGGCCCGGAGCGGGTGGGCAGCACGAGGCGCGCGGCGCCGCGGCCGGCCAGCCAGGCGGTCAGGTGCGGGCCGATGGAGCCGGTGGCGCCGGTGACGAGCACCGTGCCGCGCGGGGACCAGCCGCCGTCCGGCCCGGCCGGGCCGGGGGCGGTGCGGGGCGCGTGGACCAGCCGCCGGGCGAAGGCCCCGGCGCGGCGCAGCGCCACCTGGTCCTCGGCGCCGTCGGCGAGCACGGCGGCCAGCCGGGCGGCGGCCCGCTCGTCCCACTGCTCGGGCAGGTCGACCAGTCCGCCCCAGCGGTCGGGGTGCTCCAGCGCGGCGACCCGGCCGAGCCCCCAGACCTGGGCCTGGACGGGGGCGGGCGGGGCGTCGTCGGCGGCGACCCGGACGGCGCCGCGGGTGAGCGCCCAGAGCGGGGCGTCGATCCCGGCGTCGCCGAGGGCCTGCACCAGGGCCAGGGTCGCGGCGGTGCCGTGCGGGACGGCGGGTGCGCCGGGAAGCGGCCTGGGGTCCAGCGCGAGCAGCGACAGCACGCCGGCCGGCTTCGCGGGCGCCCCGGGGAGGGCGGCGAGCGCGGCCGTGAGCTCGGCGGCGAGCGCCTCGCGCAGCACCGCGTCGGTGCGCAGCACGACGGCCTCGGCGCCGTGCGCGGTCAGGGCCTCGACGTGCCGGGCCGGGTCGCCGTCCTCGCGGGCGACGACCAGCCAGGTCCCGGCCAGGGCGGGGGCGGTGGGGCCGAGCGGCTCCCAGGCCGTGCGGTAGCGCCAGCCGTCCTCGGCGGCGGTGACCGCCGCCTGCGGCGCGGCCTCGACCCGGCGGGGCCAGTAGCGGCCGCGCTGGAAGGCGTAGGTGGGCAGGTCGGCCCGCTCGGCGCGGGGCAGGACGGCGGTCCAGTCCACGGGCGCGCCGTGGGCGTACGCCTCGCCGAGGGAGGCGAGCAGCCGCGCGGCGCCGCCGTCGTCGCGGCGCAGCGTGCCGACGACCACGGGGTCGCGGTCCGCCAGTTCCTCGCCGACGGCCATGGCCAGCACGGGGTGCGGGGACACCTCGACGAAGGTGTCGTAGCCGTCGTCGCCGAGCGTGCGCACGGCACGGGCGAACTCGACGGTCTCGCGCAGGCTGGCGTACCAGTAGGCGGGGTCGAGCTCCGGCCCGGCGAGCCACCGGCCGTCCATCGCGGAGACCATCGGGATCCGGGCCGTACGGGGCTCGATCCCCTCCAGCGCGACGGTGACGTCCTCGCGCAGCTCCTCGACATGGGCGCTGTGCGAGGCGTAGTCCACCGGCAGGACGCGGGTGCGCACGTCGGGGTGGAGCGCGGCCAGCTCGTGCAGCGCGTCCGGGTCGCCGGCGACCACCGTGGCGGACGGGCCGTTGACGGCCGCGACCGACAGGCGCTCCCCGAACGGCTCCAGCCAGCCGCGGACGGTGTCGGCCGCGCCGTCGACGGCCATCATCCCGCCGCGCCCGGCGAGGGCGGTCAGGGTCCGGCTGCGCAGGGCGACGACCTTGGCGGCGTCCGCCAGGGACAGGCTCCCGGCGACGACGGCGGCGGCGATCTCGCCCTGGGAGTGGCCCACCACCGCGTCGGGGACGACGCCGGCCGCCTCCCAGACCGCGGCCAGCGAGACCATCACGGCCCACAGCGCGGGCTGCACGACGTCGGCGGCCTCGAAACCGTGAAGGCCCGCCAGCACATCGTCCAACTGCCAGTCCACGTACGGCGCGAGGGCCTCGGCGCACTCGGCCAGCCGGGCCGCGAACACCGGCGAGGCCTCCGCCAGCTCGCGGCCCATGCCGACCCACTGGCTGCCCTGGCCCGGCAGGACGAAGACCGTCCGGCCGGTGCCCTCGGCGCGGGTCTGCCCGGTCACGACGTCCGCGGCGGGCTCCCCGGCGGCGAGCGCGGCCAGGCCCCCGGCCGACTCCGGGTCCAGCAGCACGGCGCGGTGCTCGAAGGCGGTCCGGGTGGTGGCGAGCGACCAGGCCACCTCGGCGGCCCGCGCCCCGGGGCGGGTGGCGAGGTGGGCGGAGAGCTTGCGGGCCTGCGCGGCCAGCGCCTGCGGGGTGCGCCCGGACAGCACCCAGGCGCTCGCCCCGGGCAGGACGGCCGGGGCGGCGGCCCGCGCCGGCTCCACGGCCGGGGCCTGCGGCTCGGGCGCGTCCTCCAGTACCAGGTGGGCGTTGGTGCCGCTGATGCCGAACGCCGAGACGGCCGCGCGCCGGGGGGTGTCGTCCGCGGGCCGGGGCCAGTCCACCGGCCGCTGCAGCAGCCGCATCCGGCCGGCCGTCCAGTCGACGTACTCCGAGGGCCGCTCGGAGTGCAGGGTGCGGGGCAGCACGCCGTGCCGCAGCGCCATCACCATCTTGATCACACCGGCGACACCGGCCGCGGCCTGGGTGTGGCCGATGTTGGACTTCACCGAGCCCAGCCACAGCGGCCGGTCGTCGGCGCGGCCCGCCGCCTGCCCGTAGGTCTCCAGCAGGGCCTGGGCCTCGATCGGGTCGCCCAGCCGGGTGCCCGTCCCGTGCGCCTCCACGGCGTCCACGTCGGCCGCCGTCAGCTGGGCGTTGTCCAGGGCGGCCCGGATGACGACGCGCTGCGAGCTGCCGTTGGGCGCGGTCAGCCCGTTGGAGGCGCCGTCCTGGTTGACCGCGCTGCCGCTGATCACCGCCAGGACGGGGTGCCCGTTGCGGCGCGCGTCCGACAGCCGCTCCAGGACGACCATGCCGGCGCCCTCGCCCCAGCCCGTGCCGTCGGCGTCCGCCGAGAAGGGCTTGCAGCGGCCGTCGGCGGCCAGGCCCTGCTGGCGGGAGAACTCGCGGAACAGCACCGGGGAGGACATCAGGGTCGCGCCGCCCGCCAGGGCCAGGTCGCACTCCTCGGCGCGCAGCGCCTGCACCGCCAGGTGCAGGGCGACCAGGGAGGAGGAGCAGGCGGTGTCCACCGTCACGGCGGGGCCGACCAGGCCGAGGGTGAAGGAGATCCGGCCGGAGAGCACGCTGTTGGCGGTGCCGGTCAGCAGGTGGCCGGTGGCCTCCGCGAAGTCCAGTCCGGCGTCGCTCCCGTAGGCCGCGGCGGAGGAGTAGACGCCCGTGAACACGCCGGTGCGGGAGCCGTGCAGGGTGGCCGGATCGATGCCGGCGCGCTCGACGGCCTCCCAGGAGGTCTCCAGCAGCAGCCGCTGCTGCGGGTCCATGGCGAGGGCCTCGCGCGGGCTGATCCCGAAGAAGGCGGCGTCGAACTCGGCCGCCTCGTACAGGAAGGCGCCCTCACGGGTGGTGGAGCCCGGCAGGTCAGGCGAGTCGTAGAGCCCCGCGGTGTCCCAGCCCCGGTCGGCGGGGAAGCCGGCGACGGCGTCGGCGCCGTCCGCGACCAGCCGCCACAGCGCCTCGGGGCTGTCGACGCCGCCGGCGTAGCGGCAGCCCATGCCGACGACGGCGATGGGCTCGTGCCTGAGCCGGTCCAGTTCCGTCCGGGTGCTGCGCAGTTTGGCCGTCACGACCTTGAGGTAGTCGCGAAGCTGCTGTTCGTCGGCCATGGCGGCCCTGCTCCCCCCGTAGTGAACTGCGAGTCGACGTGCTGACCGCGCGCGTGCACGACGAGCGCGGCCCTGCCACTGGAGTACGTGTTCTTCACGGTGCTGCCACCGCACCGCTCCCGCCGGGCGGGCGGGCACGCGGAAGACCGCGGCCGACCGCTCCTCGCGGCGGCCGCGCTCCTCCCCCGGTGCCCGGCGGTGCTGCGGCGCGGATCCCGCGCGCCTGCCGCGGGACCACTGTCCGGCTCCCGCGCGGTTGCCGCGGGAACGGCGCCCGGCTCCCGCGCGGTTGCTGCTCGGCCTCCGCGCAGGAGTCGGCCTCAGTCCCCGCGGGGCGGGGACGTGCGTGCCGTCAGGAGACGGCCTCGGCCGCCTCGTTGACGGCCTCCTCGCCGCCCTCGGCCGCGGCCGGCTGGGCGGGCACGCTCAGGCCCGGGACGGACAGGTCCGGGACGGCCTTGACGGCCTCGAAGCCGGCCTCGATGGCCTCGGCGAGCGTGGCCGTGACCCCGTCCTCGAATTCGATCCGGGTGACCGGGACGTCGGCGTTCGTCGGGAGGGTGTCGTCGACGAACGCGATGTCGGCGCGGCTCGCCTCCTTCAGGGTGACCTTCTCCTGATCGTTCACTTCTCGGTTCAGGACAAGCGAGAATCGGTGCGTCATGATTGGCCGCTCCTCTGGTGGATGCGAGATTATATTTCAGGCAAGGCGCAGGAATACTGCAGGCCGACTTCGACTTTATCGGCGGTCCGACAAAGGCACAAGATCCGATCGGAATTACGGCGGGGATTAGAAATCTATTAACGCCGACGGGAAATCAGCCGGTCCGGCCGAAACCCCCCACGAAGCCATTCCCCCCGGCCGGCGCGGCACCCTTCGGGGAAACCCCCGGCGCAATGGCGGCCCGCTTCACCGGGACGGGCTCCTCACCGCGCTCCAGCCGCCGCCGCACATCGAGCGCCGTCGCGGGCGACACCCCGGCCGTCCTGGCCAACTGGCGCAGCGAGGCCTTCGGGTTCTCCCCGAGGAGCTCCGCCACGCGCAGCCGGCCGGCCGCGCCGTTCAACGGGCGGGACTTGCCGTCCCGGCCGATCCGGAATCCGGATTCCGCCACGGATTCCGACAGGCGCCGCAGCTCGGCAACGGTTCGCGCGCCAAGGCCGGTCGACTCCGCGACCGCCCGGTCGGACAGCGAGGGATGGGCCTGGAGGATCCGCAACGCCGCCTCGGCGCGCGCGGCCCGCTCCGCCGGCCGGCCGCCCCCGGAGGCCGTTTCGGATGCTCCGACCGGACCTCCCGGACCCCGGCCGCCATCCGCACCGACCGGAGTCGGAGCGGTGCGCAGGCGCTCCCCCATGCTGAACTCCCCCTTCAGAACACGCCGACCCAAGTCCCCATCGCGCCGGTACGACACCACCCGCGGAATCACCGGCAAATTGATTGCTTCATTCGCGGAACCCGGCAGCGGGATTCAGAGCCCAATCCTTCCGCCCCTATCCCCGCCCACCCCTCCGCGGCCGACCGGTGTTCAACTGCGACGCGACATCAGTTGAACACCCGACTGGCCCCCGCTGTCCAAACACCCCCCCGGGGTTCGATCAATATCGAAGCTTTCCGTTGATCATAGGCGCGGCTGTCACGGAAACGCAACACTTTCCTGACCCACCAGTTCACGCCATTCCCTGCACTCACATCCATCACAAGAGTCACGCAAGTCACAGAAGTAACAGAAGCGGAATCCGACATGTCGGATTCCGCTTCGTGGCAGACCCGGCCACCCGGTGCCGGCGGGCGGCCGGCGCGTCAGCTCCGGACGATCCAGATCGTGCCGATGGCCACGAGCGCGGCCAGCAGGAAGAAGAGGACGATGGCGATCAGGTCCCTGTCGTCGCCCTGGTCGGGCTTTCCGGGGTGCCGCCGGCCGCGCGCGGGGAGGAGCGGTGGGCCCGCCGGTGCCGGGGCCGGCGGGGGTTGCGGTGGGGGCGGGTCCTCCGGTCGGGTCGGCACCGGGAGGGCCGGGGCCTCGGCCGGTCCTTCCACGGCCGCCTCCTCCGGCGGGGCCGGCCGGGGCGGCGGGCTCGGCGGGGGCGGGGCCGGAGGCGTGTGCGCCCGCACCGGCGCGACCGGTGGGAGTCCGTGGAGCAGCCGCTGCCAGAGCACGGGCGGCAGGTCGGGCGGGAGGCCCTCCGGGGACGGCCCGCCCGGCGGGGGCACCAGGCCGCGGAGCAGTTCGGTCTCCAGGGCGGAGCTGGAGACGAGGAGTCCCGTGAGCCAGCGGTCGAGCGCCGCGGCGTGGCGCTCCTCCCGGACGTACGGCGAGACGGCCCAGGCGAACACCCAGACGGAGCGCCGGGAGAGTTCGCCGTCGTCGGCGCGGGAGCCACCGCCCTGGTCGGGCCCCTCGCGGAAGAGGTAAAGCCGCTGGCGCAGGACCTCCGTGCAGAGTGCGGCCGCCGCCTCGGCGTTCCGGTGCCCCCGGCCCCGGTGCAGGTGACAGAGCAGCTCGGTGGTCGCCCGGTAGGAGAGGTCCTCCTCCCGGAGCAGCAGGAGTGCCTCACGGCCGGTCAACCGGCGGATCCAGCCGTCCAGTTCCTCGGCTTCGGCCGGGTCGGGGCGGGGGTTGCGCAGGACCGCGTGCAACCGTTCGGACGCGGGCGAAGGGGCGGGTGGCTCAGGTGCGGACGGTGCGGACGGTGCGGCGGACGGCGGCCGGGGCTCCGTGTACACCGACCCCCCGTCGTCCCCCGGCCCCTCGCCGGGATCGCGGGACTCCGGGCGGCGGTTCGTGTCGAGGACGCGCGCGAGCCTCCGCAGCCGCTCCTCCGCCGGCAGGCTAGCACCGTCCCGCAGTCCGTCCTTCAGTTCCGGCAGGCCGGCGCCGCCGGGCCCGCGCTCGACCGCGGCCAGGCAGCGGCCGACCAGGCGGGCCGCGAGCTCGTGCGCGCGGTCGTCCTCGGGCCGCCTCGGGTCGACGCGGTAGCGCGCCCGCTGCCGACCACCGTCGGTCGACCAGTCGGAGACCCAGGTGGCCAGCAGATCGTGGCGATCCGTCATGTCGTGGGTGGCGAAGGTCCAGGGGCGGCCCAGCCACAGCCCGAAGATCTGGAGAAGGCCCGCGACGACCACGCCGGACCGGTTCTGCTCCGGCCACCCCGGCAGGGCGTCACTGCGCAGCGAGAGGCGGCACTGCGGGTGGCGCAGCAGGGCGGCGGTGGCGGCGGTGAGCGTGTCACGGACGTCCGGCAGGAGGGCCAGGGTGTCGGCCCAGGCCGGCACCACGGTCGCCTCCAGGTCCGCCATCGCGAGCCGGGGCTGCCCACCGTGGGCCTGTTCGGCGAACTCCTGCCCGCTCCACGTCCAGTCGCGCAGGGCCAGGCAGGTGCGGGGGCCGAGCAGGCCGGTCGGCCCGACCAGGACGTGGGCGGCCGTGTTGGGCCGCCCGCCCGGGTCGGCCGTGGGCCAGCGCTGGACGAGGGCGGCGCGATCGTCCCGCAGCCGGGTGCGGACCACGCTGGGGCACGGCGCGCCGTCGACCCGCAGGAACGGGGCGAGCTCCTGGCCGAGCTCCTCGGCGTCCTCCTCGGGGCAGGACCAGGCGGCGGCGGTCAGGCCGGCGCTGCGCCGGCCCTGGTTGCCCTGCCAGCGGAAGACGATCTGGTCGACGGCGTCCCGGTCGGAGCCGGGGCCCTGAGCACTCATCGGTCCACCTCGTCGACGGGTCGGCCCTCGGGGAGTTCGACGATGCCGTGCATCGCGAACAGCGAGAGCAGGGGTTCCAGGACCCGCTGGGCACGGACGCCGCGCGGGTAGCGGCTGTCCTCCTGCCGGCCTCCGGTCGCCGAGGCCACGTGCAGGGTGCAGTGCAGAGCGGTGTCGAAGGGGCGCAGCCAGGCCTTTCCGGCATCGCGGTCGAGCAGTGCGTACACGTCGCGGCTCTCCTCGTGGAGCCGTCGGCGGCTCAGCGCGGTGTGGCCCGGTTCGCCGAGCCAGCGGTCGACGGGGGGTTCGGACCGCAGCAGGTCGGCCTTGGCGACGACCACGGCGGACGGGACGGTCAGGTAGGGGCCGGTGCGGGGGACGCGGTCCAGGACGGTGGCGAAGGCCGGGTCGCCGTCCCGGTTGACGTGCTGGTCGAGCGTCGTGCGGACCTCGTCGAGCTGGGCGAGCGGCATGGCGATCGTGGGGTCGACGACGAAGATCAGGGCGTCGATGCCCAGCAGGAACCGCAGCAGGGCGTCCGTGCGCAGCAGGTCCTCGCCGGCGAGGTCGAAGAACGCGAGCGGCCTGGTCCGTCCGGACGCGTCGGTGATCAGCAGGGACTCGACGAACCGGGCGGTCTCGTCCTGGCCGAGGCCGGCGGTGTGGGCGAGCACCCGGCCGTCGCGCAGCGGCACCACCCGGCTGTTCAGGAATCCGGCGTGCTGGCGCGGGTTGACGGACTGCCAGCTGATGCCGTACGGCTTCAGCCGGTCGTCGGCGATCTCGGCCACCATCTGGGTGAGCAGGTGGCTCTTGCCGGTGTTGGACTGCCCGATCATGGCCACCGTCAGCGGGCGGCCGTTGGTCAGGTAGGGGACGGGGATGTGGTGCTCCCGGACGGTGCCGTTGCCCGGGCAGAGCTGGAAGGCGCCGCGCAGTTCGTCGGCGAGCAGTCGCGGGTTGGGCTGGGCGTGCGGGTTGTAGGGGCGGAGCTCCTGGACGGCGTCGGGGGTGTGGAGGGCGGTCGGGTCGTAGCGGATCGGCTCCAGGCAGTACGGGCAGAGCACCTCGCCGGTCGGAGCACCGGCCGGGTGGCCGACGGCCTCGCCGACCGCTTCGCCGGGCGCCACCGCGCCGGCCGGGCGCTTCGACGCCAGCACCCGGTCGTACCCGGCGCGGTGCGCGGCGAGCCCGTCGGCGGGCAGCCGATCGGCGGCGGGGGCCCGGTCGGGGGCGAGCAGGGCGAGCAGGGCGGCCGGGGTGGGGCGGCCGGCGGCGCGCGGGGCGAAGGAGGAGCCCATGGTGTGCGCGAGCGAGCGGTGGTCGGCCAGGTCGGGCGGCGGCCGGTCCGGGGCGCCGGGCCGGCCGGTGACCAGGCTGTACATCACCTGGGCGGCGCTCCACAGGCCGTCGCGGGGGTCGCTGCGGCCGGCGCCTTCGCGCACCTCCGGCGGTGCGTACGGCGCGGCGCCGCGCGGTGTGCGGGGGCGGCCGGTGTGGGTCACCGCGTCGAGGCCCCAGAGCTGGATCCGCCGGCCGTCCCAGCGGACCGTCTCCGGGGCGATCCCGTGGTGGACCAGGCCGAGCTCGGCCAGTACGGCGAGGGCGTCCACCAGCTCCTGTTCGATGACGCGCAGTTGGGCGCCGGGCAGCCCGTGCATCCGCTCGACGGTCCGGCCGCGCGGTGGCCGGTAGAGCGCGAACGGCTCGGCCGCGTCGAGCTCGTAGCCGATCAGGACCGGGAACGGCCCGCTCGCGCCGGGGGCTCCGAGCGCGCGGTGCAGCCGCAGCGCGACCGCGGTCTCGGCGTCGATGGCCGCGCAGGAGGCGAAGGCCGCCTGGGCGCCGCCGGGCGCGTCCGTCCCGGCGGCCCGGACCTGGACGCACTTGACGGTGTTGTTCAGCAGCGTGTTGCGGGTCCGGACCGGGCCGCGGGAGAGCGGGCCGGTGTCGGGGCCGAACCGGGCCCAGGTCCGGTTCCGCCGCCCGTCGGGGGTCAGGAAGGACAGCTCGACGTGTTTCGCGCGGGCGGGCTCGCCGGACCGCGGACCGGGCCCGGGGGTGGTCACCACTCGTACTCCTCGCTCTCCGGTGCTTCGTCGTGCCACTGCCGGACGGTCCTGACGACACCGGGTTTCAGGCCGGTCAGCCGCAGCAGGCCCGCGTACCGGCCGGCCGCGGTCAGCACCTCCCGCTCCCCCCGCGGGCCCGGCGCGCCGCCGAAGTACCCGTCACCGTAGGGCGTGTCGGGTCCGACGGTGTCGCGGGCCGCCTCCGGGCCGAAGCGGATCAGCGCGACGGCCGACGGATCGCGGCTGAGCAGGTCGAGCTGCTCCGACGCGTTCAGCTGGACCACGGTGTGCCCGTCGGGGTCGAGGGCGGTGGAGTCGGCGGCCCGTCGGGCGTCGATGCCCAGCAGGCCGACCGGCCCGCCGCGGTCGCGGTGCGGCGAGGCGAAGGGCGGGGCGGAGAGCACGTCGTTGTGCCGCAGGTGGTCGCGGGCCACGCCGAGGAGCTCCCGGACCCGCTGGGCGATCCGCTCCTGGGCGGCGTCGCCGACGTGGCCGCGCTCGACCGCGCCCCAGTACGGTTCCAGCGCGGTCAGGGCGGCATCGGTCAGATCGCCGGTCAGCACCGTGACGAGGTCGGGGCCGCCCTTGGCTTCGCCGCGCTCCAGCCAGGGCGGCACGACCGCGGTGGGCCCGGGGTCCGCCCCGGCGCCGGACCCGTCGGCCTCGAAGTCGGCCCCGAAGTTGGAGCCGCCGTCGCCCGCGGCGCCGAACTCCCCTGCGGACCGCGGCGGTTCGAGGTTCCAGTCGTAGTCCTCCGTCCACGACGGCTCGTCGAACTCGGGCCCTTCCTCACCGGACTCGTACAGCCAGAGCTCGGCCCCCTCCTCGGAACTCTCGGCTCCCTCGGCCGCCTCGGGCCGGTCGGCGGCGAGGCCGCGCGCCGCCTCCTCCTCCGCGGTGTCGGCCGTCGTCCGCAGCACCCCGACCACGGCCAGCGCGGCGTCCGCGCAGTAGCGCCGCTCCTCGACGGCCCAGAACTCGCGCAGCGCGCGGGTCAACAGGGCGTCCAGGCCGTCGAGTTCGCCCCGCAGCGGGACGACGCCGCGCTCCCGGCCCCAGCGCTGGGCGTAGCCGTGCCACAGCCCCAGCAGCAGCCGGCCCCAGCAGCCGAGGGCGAGCAGCAGGGCGAGCGCGGCCGCCCAGACCGGCAGACCGGTCAGCCAGGCGCCCGCAACGCCCCCGGCGGCGCCGACGAGCGCGGCCGCGCCGAACCACGACGCGTACACCGCCCGCGCCGAACCGCCCGGCAACCGGCGGGCGACCAGCAGCACGCCCACCAGGACCAGCACGGGGACGGTCAGCGCGGCCGGCAGGGCCGCCCCGCTCCACAGCCCGCCGAGGACGCCGGTCAGCGCCGTGAGGGCGAGGACGCCGGCCCCCGGCGGGTCGGGCTCCGGGCGCCGGCCGTCCGGTCCGCCCGCGCGCAGCCCGTCGAGGGCGGCGAGCAGCGGCGTGTTGGACAACGGCTGCACCTGTTCGGCGAGCTGGGCGAAGCGCTGCGCCACCGCGCGCAGCGGCAGCCCGTCGCGCAACAGCCCCAGAGCGAGGCTGCGCAGGCTGTCGCCGATCCGCTCGCCGCTGGTGGCGGCGGGCGCCACGGCCACCCCGAGCCGGGCGAGCCGGGCCGCGGACTCGGCGGCGGGCTGCGCACCGGCCGTCCCCCCGTCGCTGCGCAGGACCTGTCCGACCACATCGTGGTAGCGGTCCAGTGCCTGCCGGGCGCGGCCGAGCGCCGACTCCAGCTCGGCGCGGCCCGCGCCGGTGAGCAGGCCGGCGGGCCTGCCGAAGGCCAGCAGTCCGGCGTCCGCGTCGGCAAGGGCCTCGGCCGCCGCGTCGTGGGCCCGGGCGGCGTCTCCGCCCTCCTCCCGCCGGCCGGGGCTGCCGGAGGCGGCGCCGACGGCCAGCGTGGAGAGGGCGGGCGGCAGGTCGGCGCCGGTGTGGGCCGCCGCCCCGGCCGGGGCGGCGGTGCGGGAACCGGCGAACCGCAGCAGCGCCTCGCTCCACGCCTGGCTCCGGACCTCCGGGGCCAGGCCGTGCTCCAGCACCCGCAGACCGGGCGCGGCCACCCCTTCGGGCAGCGCGCCCAGCACGTCCAGGGTCTCGTCGAACACCTCGGGGAGTCCGAGCAGGTCGACCAGGACGGCCAGCGCGTGCGGGTCGTCGGGCGCGGCGGCCCCGGGCCGGCCGTCGCCGGCGTGGAGGTCGCCGGCCCAGATCAGCCCGGCCTCGGGGCCGCGCAGGGTGTCGGGACGGACCAGTCGGCGCTCGGCCGGGTGGCCCTCGGGGGGATGGGCGGTCAGGTCGCCGACCAGCAGGCAGAGCACCCGCACCCGGCCGGGCGCGGGGTACCCCATCAGCTGCTCGTACCTGGTGCGGTGTCCGACCAGGCCGGCGGGGGTGTCGACGACCAGGAAGCGGTGGTCGTGCGGCCGCGGCCGGGGGAGCCGGGCGGTGACGGCGTTCCGCAGGTCGGCCGGGTCGGTGCCGGCGAGTTCGGCCGTGCGGAGGTCGAGGTGGACGACCGGGGTGTGAGGACGGATCGACTCACTCATGCCGATTCGCCTCCCCCACGGCCGCCGACCTGTCCGTCGAGGTCGTCGTAGTACCAGGACGGCGGCTCGGCGGGCCCGTGGTGCGGCTCGGCCGGCTTGCCGTACGGCTCGGCGGGCTTGCGGTACGGCCCGCCGTTCTCGTGCCGGTGGTCGGGGGCACCCCGGCGCTCATCGTCGCGGTCGCGGTCCTGCTCCGAGGCCCGACCCCGTTCGGGCTCACGCTCCCACCTGCCGTCCCGCTCCCGCGCCCGGTGCCGGTCCTGTTCGGGCCCGCTCTCCCGCTCCCGGTCCGGACCGGTCTCGCGCCGGCCACCGCCGTCGGCGGGCCGGACGGTGCCCCAGTCGTTCTCCTCGCCGCGCGAAGGCCATGCGGGCCCGTCGTCCTCGACCTCCTCGATCTCCTCGACCGGACGCGACGACAGCTCGCCGCGCTGGACCGCCTCCAGGAGCCGGCCCAGGTTCGGCTCGACGGCGCGGTGGTCGGGGAACTCCGCCTTCAGCGCCTCCGGCAGGGTCTCCGCCCAGAACTCCCACAGCGGGCGGAACCAGCCCTCGACGCGCTCCCCGCCCGACTCCCGGCGGGACGCGAGCAGGCGCAGCTGCTGCGGCGCGATCTGCTCGACCAGCCGGACGAACAGCGGGTCGGGACGGCCGACCGACCGGGTCAGCCCGACCGGACGGGCCTCCATCAGCTGCTCGCAGTAGTCCCAGACCGTCCGCTCGTCGTCCAGCACGGTCCAGCGCTCGTAGGCGCGCAGCAGCTCGGCCCAGCTGGAGACGCCGTCGTGCTGCGCGCCGAGGCGCAGCCGCACACCCGGCGCGTCGGTGCCGCGCTCGCGGTGCAGCCGCAGCCGGATCACCCGGGGCGAGTCCTCGGAGCCCTCCAGCACATCCACCTGGCCGTTCCACAGCAGGCAGAGCAGCCGGTGCAGCACGTGCCGGCGGTCCGCCTCGGTGGACACCAGCCAGTCGTCCCGGTGGCCCAGGCGCTGGCGCCAGCGCAGGACGTCCTCGGCCTGCTCCCCCTCCCTCGCCTTGGCCCACTGGCGCAGCACCTTGCGGACCTCGGGCACCTCGGTGAGGCTCATCTCGCTGCGGAACAGCACGACCGTGATCGACTCCGTCTCGACGCCGCGGAACTCCGCCCGCGCGTCCCCGGGCAGCCGCAGCGCCCGGCGCAGGTAGTCCACTGCCTCGTCGACGTTCCCGACCTTCGGGTAGGTCACCAGCGCCTTGAGCGGCCCGGTGCCCTCCGGCACGAAGCCGGCCGGCAGCAGGCCGGCCACCTTGCGGCCGAACTGTTCCAGGGCCTCCCTGCTGACCTGGTCGCCGGCCTCGGCGCTGCCCGCCGCCGCGGCCAGCAGGACCCCCATGGACGGCAGCAGCGGACGCTCCTCCAACTGCTCGCCGCCATCCGCGAAGAGCCGCTTGACGCCGGCCTCCACGATCGCCTTGACCCCGCCGACCGCGCCGTCGGGGTCGCGCCGGCTCGCGGCGTGCGCCGTGCGCCACTCGTCACCCCCGACCAGCCGCAGCAGCAGGGCGGCCTGGTCCCCGCTGTCGGCCAGGCCCTGGCTGGTGGCGAGCCTGGCGACCAGGTCGTCGTAGAAGTGCCGCAGGTCGCGCTGCGGCGGCAGCAGGTAGGAGACGCCGGTCCGGTCCTCGTACAGCACCCGGGACTGCTCGGCGAAGGCCTTCGGCTCCTGCGCGGAGTGCCGGTGCAGGGCCTCGACCAGGCGGGTGACCTCCCGCTCCAGGGCCCGGGCGGCCGGCTCCCAGCGCTGCTGCTGGTCCCGCCAGCCGTCGTGCCAGATCTGTCGGCCGCGCCAGCGGTACCAGGCGTCCTGCTCGCGCAGCACGGTCTGGACGTCCTCGTCCCCCCAGCGCGGCTGGGCGAGCCCGTAGGCCCGGCGCCTGATCCGGGGCACCGGCGGCGGCTGGTCCGGGGTGCCCGGGGGCAGGGCCGGGCGCCGGGTGCGGTTGTCGAGCAGGCCGAGGAAGCCGAGGCGGGCGAGGTCGTTGGCCTCCTCCGGCACCCCTTTGACGATCCGCTCGACGGTGAACGGGTCGACGGTGGCGAGCAGTTTGTCCACCGCCCGCCGGGGCGCGAAGTTCTGCGCCATGTCCGCGGTGCGCTGCGCCACCCGGCGGGCCAGGTCGGCGAGGGCCTGCTGCATGTCGCCCTGTCGGGCCATCAGCGCGGCCTCGATCGCCGAACCACCGCGCGGCTCCGAGGCGAACGGCTGGAGCTCCAGCGCCCGGCGCTCCAGGAGTTCCTCCAGACCGGAGTCCGCGAACATCTGCTTCACCAGCTCCTCGGCGGGCCGGTGGGTGCGGCGGGAGCCGCTGCTCAACTGCTCGACCGAGGCGCGCAGGAAGCGGCCCGAGACCAGGGACGCCAACTCGTCCACGGGCGCGGTCATCGAGGCGACCAGGCTGGTCGAGACGCCCTTGCGGCCGATCCCGGCGTCGGACACGATCGACCGGGACACCCCGCGGTTGATGAAGCTCTGGGCGAAGGTCTGGTAGTCGTCGTCGGCCCGGGACCGCCCGTTCTCCCGGCCGTCGCCGAGCTCGGTGCCGATCAGCGACATCACCAGCGAGACCATCGAGCGGCGCAGGTCGTCCTGGCGGATGCCGGCGGTGCGGCTGAACAGGAAGGCGGTCGGCAGGATGCCGCTGCGCAGCCGGATCGGCGCGGTGTGCGGGTAGCGGATCCGCAGCGTCAGGTCCTTGTCGAGGTCGCCGAGTTCGGCCCCCTCGATCGGCGCGTTCTGCTCGTCCACCAGCCGGAACAGGTCGACCAGGGCACGGGCGGAGTTCAGCTCCGCCTCCCGGCCGCCCCCGCGCGCCGCCGGGAACGCGGAGGGCATCACCACCAGCGGGTGGATCTTGACACCGTCGAGGCGCTTCTCCTGGAAGGCGTGGTTGATCAGGTGCAGGTAGTCCAGGAAGATCCCGGCGCCGGTGCCACCGGCGACCGAGAACGCCACGAAGACGTCGCAGCCGGTCACCTGGCCGCCGCCGAGCTGGCTCAGGACACCGCCGGCGCGCGCGAGCACGTCGATGGCGTCGGTCAGCGGGGCCAGCACCGGGTCCAGCCCGTCGCGCAGGGTGCCGAACAGCCCGGCGCGGCCGACCGTCGGCAGCTGCCCGGCGCCGTTCTTGAGCGGGACGACCCTGGGCTCGTTGGCGCGCGGCGGCAGCCAGGAGGCCGTCTCGTCGGAGAGGCTGGCCCGCAGCATCTTGGTGATGTCGGGCGAACTGTCGTAGTTCGGCAGCAGGTTGGGGGTGGCGCGCGAGGTGCGGCTGTACGCGGCACGCAGCGCCGGATCGGCGGTGGCGAGCGGCAGGTGGGCCAGGTCCGCCTCGCTGAAGTCGGCGTAGACGAACTGCAGGCAGTCCGGCAGCTGGTGGGGCGCCATGCCGCCGATGTGGGTGAGTGCGGTGCCGTCGGGGCCGCACAGTTCGGCGCGCAGGCGCCGCTCCAGTTCGGCGCCGACGAGGCCGCCGGTACCGCCCAGGCCGACGAACAGCATCGGCTGGAAGATCTTCATGGGTTCCGCCTTCATCCGGCCGCGCGGGCGCGGCCGGCTCGGGTATCGACCGGCACGGGTCAGGGGTGGTGGAACGGGTCCTCGGGGACGGGGGAGCTCAGATGTAGTCGTCGACGACGGTCTGCGCGCCGGCGTCGGGTGGTGTGGGACGCCCCGCGGGACGGGTCCTGCCGCGCCGTTCGTCCCGGATCCCCACGGCGAGCCCGCCCGCGAGCGGCACCGGCCGGTCCGGCTGGATCCGGGCCCTCGCCTGCCCACG
Organism: Kitasatospora sp. NPDC058184; assembly: GCF_042883725.1. Taxonomy (NCBI): domain Bacteria; kingdom Bacillati; phylum Actinomycetota; class Actinomycetes; order Kitasatosporales; family Streptomycetaceae; genus Kitasatospora; species Kitasatospora sp. NPDC058184. Next base: position 194,732 of record NZ_JBHVVE010000012.1, on the reverse strand, counting down.
CCGCTCCAGCACCACTCCGCCGTCCAGGCTGCGCTGCACCCGGTACGGTCCGCCGGTCCGCCGGACGAGCCGGGGGTCGGGGCCGCCGAGGCCGTCCACGTCGAACGCGTACCAGCGCTTGGTGCCGGAGTCCGCGGCGATGTCGGCGACTTGGCGGCCCTCCGGGTCCAACAGGAGCAGCCTGAGCCCCGCCGGGTCCTTGCCCAGCCGCGCCCGCAGGCGCAGGGCCAGCCCGGCCAGGACGGCCAGCACCGCCACCAGGCCGCCCAGCAGCAGCGCCCACCACCAGGTCTCCCAGAAGGTCGGCGGCCGGGTGATCGTCAGCGACAGGGGGCTGTCGACCAGGACCCGGTCCCGGTCGGTGGTGTCGACCACGGTGACCTTGCCGCCGAGCCGCAGGTCGCCGCCGTCGAGCAGTCCGTGGAACGCGCCAGGCCGGGCCGCCGTCACCGCGACGTCCACCCGGCGGGACTCGCCGGGCGCCAGGGTGATCTCCTCCGGGGTCACGGCCAGCAGGCCCGGGGCGGTGTCCCGGAGGGCCGGCCGCAGCGTGTGCGGGGCGCCGTCCGCGTTGTGCAGGGCGAGGCTGCCGGCCAGCTCGTCCCCGGGGTGGAGCCGCCGCCCGGCGCCGTCGTCGAGGGTGAGGGCTGCGGTCACCAGCGGCACCGCCGGGGCCACCAGGGTGCCCTGCGAGCGGTCCTCGTCGGCCGTCAGCCCGGACGCGGCGAGGGTGCCGGAGACCTTGATCCGGCCGGTCGCCGCGGCGGGTACGGTCACCGTCCCGCTGAACGCGCCGTCGCCGGCCCTGCCGTCCGGGGCGGAGCCGTCGTCGGCCAGCTTGACCGGCACGGGCGCGAACCCCTCGCCGCTCAGGACGGCGCTGACCCGCAGGTCCTTCAGGTCCTGGGGATCCGTCACCTCCACCCCCTGGCGGGTCTGGAGCCTGAGTGTCACCACGGCCCGCTCGCCGGCCCGCGGCGAGGGCGGCGCCATGGTGATGGAGCCGCGCAGCGCGCCGCGCCACAGCACGTTGACGGTGGCCAGCTGCGCCCGGTGGTCCGCCGGGGCGTCCAGGTGGACCCGCCACTGGCCCGGCTTGGGGTCGGTGATGCGCAGCGACTCGACCGTCTGGTCGCGGGGCGAGAGTTCGAACTTCGAGACCGGGTCGGTGGTGGTGCCGGTGATCTCGCGGCCGTCGGGGTCGACGTAGGTGGCGGTGACGAGGGGGTCGCCCTTGTCGACGACGATGCTGCCCACGGTGGTGAGCGGGGAGATCCGCACCTCGATGTCGATCGGCGGGTGGCCGGTGCCGCCTGCGGTGGCGCGCAGGCAGTGGGCGGCGGCGAAGGCGGTCCGCATCGCGTCGGCGACGGCGGTGGCGTCCGGTACCACGGTCGCCCGGGGCTGGGCGTCGGGCAGGTCGACGCAGCCGCCCTGGAAGCCCGCGGCCGCCATCCGGTCCAGGGCGGCCCGGTCGATGTCCGAGCCGAAGCCGAGCGGCCAGACCTGGATCCGGGCGGCCTGAGCGGCGGCGAGGGCACGGGTCAGCGCCTCCTCGCCGGCGGCGGCGCGGTGGGCCGGGTCACCGTAGGCCGGGCTGTCGCCGACGTCGAGCCTGCCGTCGGTGAGGAGGAACAGGACCCGGGGCGTGGCCGGGTCGGCCCCGGCGGCGAGCCGGCTGACCCCTTGGAGGACGGCGTTCGGGAAGTCGGTGCCCTGTCCCTCGTCGGGCCTGCGGCTGCGCAGGTCGCTGATGCACCTGCCGATCCGGTCGCGGCCGGCGCCGTCCAGGACGGTGGGCGGGCAGACCTCGTCCACCGGGTGCTGGGACTCGTTGTCCGCGCTGGCGAAGCCGAGCACGGTGACGGTCGACTTCGGGTGGACCTCGCCGAGGGCGATCCCCGCGGCGGCGGCCCGCTCGCGGTCGACCTCGGCGGGCTTGAGGCTGCCCGACTCGTCCACGGCGATCGCGTAGTCGACCGGGCCGACGGCGGCCGGCGGTGCACTCGTCGGCGCGGGGGCCGTCGTGGGGGCCGCCGTGGGGCTCGGCTCGGCGGAGGCCGGGCCGGGCAGGAGGCCGACGGTCAGCAGGGACGCCGCGGTGAGGGCGGCGGCCCGCCCGAGTCCGCCGGTGGCACGCCGGCGCCCACGGGCCCGTGCGCCGGTCGGGCCGCGCCCGGGAGGGCGTGCGAAGAGCAGGTGTGGCACCGTCGTCTCCTCTGGATCGGGGGTGCGTTCCACCGGTCGGCGGACGGACAGGCGTCGGCCGGTGGCAGGCGGTCGGGGTCTGGCGGTCGAGGTGGGGCGGTCGGGGCCGGGCGGCTCAGGTGAGCAGGATTCCGGCGGTGGCGAGGACCGAGCCGGGGGCCAGGCAGGCGACGCCCCAGCGGATTCGGCGGTACTTGGCGGCCAGGATGGTGCTGACGTCGACGGCTTGGACGAGCAGCCAGTCGAGCGGGTCCCGGCCGGCCGCGACGATCTGTTCGGTGAGCGCGGGCCGGCCCTCGGAGGTGAGCAGGTCACCGAAGAAGGTCACGCCGTCGTGGTCGCGCAGGGTTCCGGTGCGGGGCAGGATCGCCCGGACCAGCGCGACCGCCCCGGCGGCCCAGAACACGCCGCCGAGCGCGAGCAGGACGGCGGCGAGCGTCCCGGGCCGGCCGTCGGCCCAGTTGCGGTCCAGGAGCAGGGCGGGCAGGCCGAGGGCGGCGGTGAGCAGGATCGAGGACTTGGTGTCGGCCCGTCCGATGTCCTCGCGGACGACGCACAGGAGGCGGTCCGCGACGAAGCGGGCCTCGTCCGAGCAGGGGACGGGTTCGGGGACGGGTTCGGGGGCGGGTTCGGGGGCGGGCGCGGGTGCTGGGGCGGGTCCGGTAGCGGTCATGAGCGGTCAGCTCCTGTCACCGGGGGACCACGGGCGGCGGTCCCGGTCGTCGTCGTGGTCGTCGTGGCGGTCCCTGCGGCGGTCGTCCTCGGAAGCGGCGTGGTCCTGCGGTGCGGTGTCGGAACCGGTGCGGCCCCAGTCGTCGAAGGCCTCGCTGGGCCGGCGCGCGGGCGGAGCCTGCGCGGGGATCCGGTCCCGGGGGGCGGGTTCGGCCTGCACCCACATAGGGGTGAACGCCGGACCGCCGTCCCGGCGGTCGTCCCGGCCGCCGTGGCCGCTCCCCGGGAGCTCGGGCCTCGCCGCCGGCTCCCGGATCGGCGGCCGGCCGAAGGAGCCCTCGATGCGATACGCGGGCGTGCCCAGCAACTCCCGCACCTGCGCCTCCAGTTCGGCCGACTGGATGACGCCCTTCTCGACCAGCCGCAGGGTGTGCTCCAGCAGCTCGTGCTTGTCCGCGCGGGACTCCTGGCGCAGCAGCTCCATGAAGGCGCGCGCCTGGTCCGGGTTGTCCGAGAGCATGAAGCAGATCTGGTTCCACTCACCGCCGTCCAGCATCGCCCGGAAGGTGCGCATGCGGATCTGGAGCAAACCGGTGCGGTGGTGCTCCGCCGCCACCTCGCGGTCGTAGTCCCGGGCCGTCGTGCGGTCCTCGTAGGCGGAGTTCCGGTCCGCGTCGGCGTGCCGGATGGTCGTGCTGTCCACCGCGACCCGCACGTAGACGTCCGCGTGCAGCCCGAGGTCGTAGCCCAGGTCGTTCCACTGCCCGGTGCGGCAGGCGGAGTTGGCCGCGCGGTCGACCTCGGCGGCGGCGGTCACGGGGTAGCCGGAGCAGATCGCGCGCAGGCGCTCCAGCAGCGGCCCCTTCAGGCGCTCCGCGACGTTCCTGACCTGGCCGTCCACCACCTTGCGGTAGTCGACGACCGACCAGTGCACGTCCACCTCCACCTCGAAGAAGGTGGCGCTGCCGACCGCCGGGATCTGGAGGGACAGCTGGCAGAGGTGGGTGCCCCGGGCCACCTCGCAGATCGTCACCGGCCGGGCGAAGCGCGGGCGGTCGACGTGCTCGGTGCCCATCGCGGTGACCACGCTGTGGCCGCCGTTGCGGTAGAAGTGCACCAGGGCGACCTCGGCGCTCGGCTTGCGGGTGCACTCGGCCGGGCTCCCGTACTCCTTCAGCAGCGGTCCGGCCGGCCGTTCGGGCCGGCCCGCCTTGGCGAGGGCCGGTGGGCCGGCGGCCTGTGGATCGTCCGTCATCGTCGTTCCTCCGTTTCCCTGGTGCCCTCGCCCGGCCGCCCGTCCTCACGGCGGTCCGAGGGCCGCTCCGGTCCGCCGCGCCGGTCGCCGTCAGGGCGGCCGCCGGTGGCGAGGTCCCACAGCTCGCGGGCCCGCGCCGTCGGCAGCGGCTCGTCCGGGTCGCTCATCATGCGTCGCAACAGCCAGTCCAGGAGCCGCCGTTCGCGGTCGGTGCCGACCAGGGCCGGGAGCAGTGCGGCCAGGCCGGCCCTGGTGTCCGGGCCGTCCTCGTCGACGGCGGTCCGCAGCCAGAACTCCAGGCAGTCGGTGGCGGCCTCGTAGGAGCGCGGTGTGCGCAGCGCCGTCCACAGCAGGTCGGCCAGCGGGACGGCGCGGTCGGGGCGGGTGGCCGCGAGGGCCAGCGGCAGCGGCCACTCCAGGTACCGGCCCAGGTCCGGCCAGGCCTCGCCGTCCCACACCTCGCCGACCGTGGTCACCGCGAGCCGGACGACCGCCAGCAGGCCCAGGTCCTGGTAGGGCACCCGCTTGTCGGCGGTCCATTCGGCGAGGCGGCGCAGCACGGCCCGGTCGTCGGGGCCGGCGAGCAGCCGGACGATGCCGTGCGAGGCGATCGGCGCCTTGTCACCGTCCTCGTGGGTGCCGATCCGGGCCAGGCCGTCGAGCGCGGCCTCCACGGGCGAGGCGTGGCCGAAGCCGAGCACCAGCGCGGCGGTCCAGCGCAGGTGCGCGGAGGGCGACCTGCTCCAGTCGCCGACGAGGGCGTGGACGGCCGGCCGGTGGCTCTCGTGCCGGGCCGCCTGGTCCAGCACGGTGGCGGCGAAGGCCCGGCGCCGGGCGGCGCGGGCGGTCGCCATCGGCCGGACCAGCTTCTCGTAGCCGGTGGCGAAGTCGCGCGCGCAGAGCTCGCCGGAGGCGAGCGCGGCGCGCACCCAGATCTCGGGCCGGGGGTCGTCGGCGAGCAGCCGCATCCAACGGACCACCGGCTCGCGGGCCGGGTGGTGCCGGTCCCAGACCTCCGCGAGCACTGCCCCGGACAGGGCCGAGCCCCGGTAGCGGACGATCCGGGCCGGCGCCCGGATGCCCGCCGTCTCCACCTCGCCGTCGGTCAGCTCGGCGCGCAGGGAGGCGAGATCGGAGACCGGGTCGTCGCAGAACAGCGGGCGGGCGGGCGTGTTGCCGGGGTCGCGGGCCACCGCGAGCTCCCAGGTCAGCAGGCGGGCGGCCTCGGCCACCGCACTGTGGGCGGCACCGTTGAGGACCGCCAGGGCGATCCGGGAGGCGGTCGGGTGCAGGACGGCGGCGGCCGACTGCCCGGAGGCCCGGCGGGTGGACGGGCCGGGGGAATCGGCCGGGTCGGCGATCTCGCGGTCCGCGCCCGCGAACCACTCCTGGGCCTGCTGCGGGGCCAGGCTGGCGCAGCCCGCGAGGAGTTCCGCGAGGGTCAGCCGGCCGAGCACATGGGCGGCGGTCAGGTCGGCGAGCAGCTCGGCCTCGGCGGGTCGGAGGTCCTCCAGGCCGACCGCGGAGCGCAGTTCGGCGTCGTCGACGAGCTCGTCGGCCCGCGCGACCAAGTCCTCGGGGGACTCTGCGGCGGCCGCGGCCCCGTCGGCCAGGTGGACGGCGATCCGGGCCCGCAGCAGTTCCTCCGTGGGGGCCGGCGGGCAGATGAGGCCGTACCGGCCGGACAGCAGCGGGGTCGCCGTCGGACCGGCGGCCACCACAAGCACGGCGAAGGAGTCGGAGGCGGAGAGCGCCGTGGCGAGGGCGTCCAGTTCGAACTCGCCCGGGGGCTCGGCGACGCCGCCGCGGACGAAGGGGAGTTCGAGCAGGTAGCCGTGCCCGCGCCGGGCGTCGTCGGACACGGTGGCGGCCAGCTGCCGTACGGCGGTCTCCGGGGAGACCCGGGAGACCCGGGACGACGGCTCCGCGACGGCGCCGGCCGCGGGGCCGTCCGACGGAGCGTCCTGCGCGGCGCCCTCGGCGGACGGCCGGTGCTGCGTCAGCTCGTCGAGCAGGGCGAGCGCGGTGCAGGTCCGCCCGGTGCCGGGGGCGCCGGCGAGCACCAGGACCCGCTGCCGACGCAGCGTCCGCTGGAGCTCGACGTAGCCCGCCGGCTCCCGGTAGATCCGGCGGACCCGCCGCAGCTCCGCCTCGGGGACCGGTCCGCCGACCCCGCCGACCGCCTGCCGGCTGTCCAGCCGCAGGTGGATGTCGCCGATGTGGGCCTGGTGGAAGACGGTGCGGTCGAACAGGTTGTGGTCGCCGGCCACCCGGTAGGAGCCGCGGGCCTCGCGGTGGGCCCGGGAGGTCGCCCCCAGTCCGGCGGCGGGCCCGCCCTCGTCGTCCTCCTCGTCGAGCAGACTGTCGCGGCTGCGCTCGCGGAACCGGCCGGCGGCCTGCTCGCGTTCGGCGCGCTCCTGCTCCTCGGGGTCCGGACGGCGGCCGTCCCCGACGTGGCCTTCCGGCTGCGGAACGCCGGCTCCGGCGCCCGGCCCGGCGTTCGCCCCCGCGCCCGCTCCCCCGCCGACGGGGGCGGGGCCCTGGTCGGCGGGAGTCCGCGGACGGCCGGCGTCGGAGCCGTTCGGGTCGGAGCCGGCCTCGGGGCGGTCGTCGCCCAGCGGCGGCTTCCACAGGCTCACTTCGGGGGCCTTGACGACGTTCAGCGGCTTAGGCACGGTACGTCCCCCTGACGGTGCGGCCGATGTGCACCGGCCCGTGGTAGACGTTGCCTTCGTTGTTCGACGCATCACCCCCCACGTACACCCCGCCCGGCGCGTGCGGGGCCGCGAGGGTGTCGTCCGCCCCGCCCGGCGCCGCACCCGGTGCGGGGCCCGGCGGGCCGGCGGGCCGGTTGTCGGGCGGGCCGTCGGAGCCGGGCTCCTCCGGCCCCCCGTCGTCCGGCAGCGGTGCCGGCCGGGGCCGGCCGGGCAGCCGGACCCAGGCCGGTGTGGCGCCGTCCTTGAGGCGCAGCCGGGCCGGGGCGTAGTCCTCTGGGTCGACGAAACGGCCGCCGTGGCAGACCACCTCGCGGTAGAGCGAGTCGGAGACGACCACGACCAGGTCGGCCCGGTCCCGGTCGAGCAGCCGGCGGGCCGCCTCCGCGTCGGCGAGCCGGCAGGCGAGGTCGACGGCGTGGCCGCTGATGCCCTGGGCGTCGTGCGTCACCGGGCCGACGTGCAGGGCGATGCGCAGCCCCAGCCGCGTCGCCAACTCCGCGTTCAGCTGACGTAGTTGCTCATGCACCTCGGTGACCCAGACACCGAGGATCCGGGCCGGCGCGATGCCGGGGCCGAGGGCCGCCAGGATGCCGTCGCCCCGGTCCTCCCGGTGGACGGCGCCGGCCGGCACTGCGGCCTCGGTGAACGCCTGGTCGATCACGGCGTACAGCCGCCGGCGCATCCGGGTCTTGCTGGCGTCGTCGTAGGCGCCGGACCTCCGGACGTCCACGCTGACCACCAGCTTGTACACGGCGTCGACTGCGTGGTCGAGCACGGTCACCCCCGCGGTTGTCTTCGACATGCCGCCAGAATCCGGCGCCGCATGCCGGGTTGTCTGTGATGCTTTACATGCGGGCCGGAGTCCCTCCACACCGGTCCCAGGCGTTCGGGTCTCAGGTGTTCGGACGGCTCCCCGGTCCCGGCCCGTACGGCCCCTGGGCGAGCAGCAGGAGCGGGGCGGGGTCGAGGATCTCGACCATCCGGGTGCCGGTGCGCACCAGTCTCTGGTCGCGGAGCAGTTTCAGGGCCTTGGCCACCGCTTCGCGGGTGGCGCCGACGGTGGCCGCGAGGTCGTCCTGCGCCAGGTGCACGACGGCGGTCGAACCGCCGCAGGGGCCACGGGAGTCGGCCGTCCGGGCGGTGGCGCCGGTGGCGGAGAGCTCGACGAGGCGCCTGGCCAGGCGCTGGACCACGGTGAGCGAGGCGAAGGCCGAACGCTCGCGGTCGGACTCCCTGAGTCGCGAGGCGAGTTGGGACATCACCTGACTGCCGACCCGGGGGGTCTCGGCCAGGAACCGCCGGAACCGGTCGCCGGGGATCACGAGCGCCTGGACCGTGCCGAGCGCCTGTGCGGTCGCGCTGCGCGGCCGCTCGTCCAACGCGGCCAGCTCGCCCACCAGTTCGCCCGGGCCGCGCAGGCCGAGGACCAGCCGGGTGGCCCCGCGGTCGGTGGCCACGTAGACCATGGACCAGCCGGCCAGCACCAGGAGGACGTGGGTGGTGCGGTCCCCCTCGGAGACCAGGTGCCGCCCGGGAGCGTAGGTCTTCGGGGCTCCGAGTGCGAGAAACGCCTCATGGTCGTGCGCGCTCAGGGTACGGGCGAACGGCAGGTCATCGCCGAGCAGGCCCATGTCACCCCCCAAAGATCGTCAACGGCCTTGGTTCGGTCCGACGTTGGGAGATCGTAGACCTGCCGGAGGCGAACTTCGGCCAAAGCCGCCACAACGCACCCAAGATGGTGCGCAGGGGGTGAATGAGTCTCCTGGGACGCGCGGGGGAAGGGCCCCGGACCGCTCGCGGAGGCGCCGGCTCCGCAACCCCGGCGCCCTCACGGCGACGTACCGGCGCGGCGGCGTACCGGCCGCGGCGCGGCCCGCCGGGTTCAGGAGACCGGCGGCAGCAGGCGGTCGGTGACGATGCGGACGATCTCGCCCTGGTGGTGGGCCAGGTAGAAGTGGCCTCCGGGGAAGACGTGCAGGGCGGAGCCGCCGGTGGTGTGGTCGCGCCAGGCCCCGGCCTCGTCGACGGTCGCCTTCTCGTCGCTGTCGCCGACCAGGACGTCGACCGGGCAGGAGAGCGGCGGCCCCGGCCGGTAGCGGTAGGTCTCGACGGCCTTGTAGTCGGCGCGGACCGCGGGGAGGATCATCCGCAGCAGCTCCGGGTCCTGCAGGGCCCGCGGGTCGGTGCCGTCCAGCTTGCGGAGTTCCGCGACGATGCCGTCGACGCCCCGGAGGTGGACGTCCTCGTCCCGGTGCCGGGAGGGTGCGCGGCGGCCGGAGGCGAACAGGGCGACCGGCGGGGTGCCGAGGTCCTCCAGGCGCCGGGCGACCTCGAAGCCGACGACCGCGCCCATGCTGTGGCCGAACAGGGCGAGCGGCAGGTCGCGGTGGGGCAGCAGCGCCTCGGTGACCTGCTCGGCCAGCGCCTCGACGGTCTCGACGCAGGGTTCGTGGCGCCGGTCCTGCCGCCCCGGGTACTGGACCGCGAGGACCTCGATCCCGGCCGCCGTGGCGGCGGACATCGGGTACCAGTAGCTCGCCGACCCTCCCGCGTGGGGCAGGCAGACCAGGCGGACGCGGGCGTCCGGGGCCGGGTGGAAGCGGCGGATCCAGCTGTCGGCCGCGCCGTCGGTGAGCGTCATGGTGTTCCGGTGGTCCCTTCTGGACGGGGTCCTCGCCCCGCCGGCGGGTCCTCCCCACTCCGAGCCTGGTGCAGGCCGGACGGCCGGACAACCCCTCACCACCACCCCCCTTCTCCCGCGGCGGAGCCGGCCGGGACAAGGGCCCGTAGGGGAACCGTAGGGGTGCGGCCCCCGCGGACGGCTGGACGAGACTGCCACGGGATACCGAATGATGCGTCACCCCTCTCTGTTCTCCGGGAGCCCCCAGCCTCCCGTGCTGTTTCCGCGTGCCCAAGGAGCCGTTGACATGCCGCGTACCGAGCTGATCAGGCCGCTGCCCGAACTGCTGCGCTCCCAGGCCGCGTCGCTGCGCGACAAGCCGGCCTTCCGGGACGGCCGCCGGTCCGTGGGCTACGCCGAGCTGGAGCTCCGGACCGGACGGCTGGCCGGCCACCTGGCGGCCCTGGGCCTGGGCCGCGGCGGGCGGGTGGCGATCCACCTGGACGCCGGTGTCGAGGTGGTGGAGGCCTACCTGGCCGCCGTCCGGGCCGCCGGTGTCGCCGTCCCGGTCAACCCGCACTCCAGCGACGAGGAGCTGGCCCACATCCTGGACGACAGCGGCGCCGCCGTGGTCGTCACCGACGCCCGCCACCTGGACCAGGTGCTGCGGCTGCGGGCCGACCGGCCCGGGCTGCTGGTGGTCGTCTCCGGTCCGACGGCGCAGGGGCCGCAGGCGGCGCGGGACCTGCCGTCGTTCGAGGCGCTGGCCACCGTCGAGCCCCCGGTGCCGCCGCGCGACGACCTCGGCCTGGACGAGACCGCCTTCATGCTTTACACCTCGGGCTCCACCGGCGCCCCCAAGGGCGTGCTGTCGACCCAGCGCAGCTGCCTGTGGTCGGTGGCGTCCTGCTACGCGCCGCTGCTCGGGCTCTCCCGCGACGACCTGGTGCTCTGGCCGCTGCCGCTGTTCCACAGCCTGGCGCACATCGTCTGCGTGGTCGGTGTCACCGCGACCGGCGCGACCGCGCACATCATGCCGGGCTTCTCCGCGGACGAGGTGCTGGCCGAGCTGCGCGGCGACGCGTACACCTTCCTCGCCGGGGTGCCCGCCCTCTACCACCACCTGCTGCGGGAGGCCGACGCCGGGCGGCTGGACATGCCGCGGCTGCGGGTCTGCCTGTCGACCGGCGCGGTCACCTCGGCCTCGCTGGCCCGGGACTTCGAGGACGCGTTCGGCATCCCGCTGCTCAACAGCTACGGCTCCACCGAGACCTGCGGCGCGATCGCGACCGAGGCGCCGGGCGCCGAGCGGGTCTCCGGCTCGTGCGGCCTGCCGGTCCCCGGCCTGGAGGTGCGGGTGGTCGACCCGGAGACCGGGATCGACACCGCCCCCGGGACGGAGGGCGAGGTGTGGGTGCGCGGGCCGAGCCTGATGCAGGGCTACCACAACCGGCCGGAGGCCACCGCCGAGGCGCTGCGGGACGGTTGGTACCGGACCGGCGACCTGGCGGTCCGGGCGGCCGGCGGCCAGCTGACGATCAGCGGGCGGCGCAAGGAGCTGATCATCCGGGGCGGGGAGAACATCCACCCGGGCGAGATCGAGGACGTCGTCCGCACGGTGCCCGGCGTGCTGGACGTCGCCGTGGCGGGCCGGCCGGACGAGGTGCTCGGCGAGGTGCCGGTCGCGTTCGTGGTCACCGCGCCGGAGGGCGTCGACGCCGAGCTGGTCTTCGCCGCCTGCGCCGAGCAGCTGTCCTGGTTCAAGGTGCCGCAGGAGGTCCGGGCGATCGCCGCCGTGCCGCGCACCGCCTCGGGCAAGGTCACCCGGCACCGGCTGTTCGACCAGCCCGGCACCCTGCTCGGCGCCCGGGGCGTCCGGCAGGAGTCGCTGTACCGGATGGACTGGGTGCCGCTGCCCGCCGGGCCCGTGGAGCCGGTGCGCGCCGCGCTGCTGGGGAGCCCGTCGGACGGAGCCGCCCGGCTGAACGGACCGGACGGCCTGAACGGACCGGACGGACTGGACGGACTGGACGGACTTGACGGACTTGACGGACTTGACGGCCTGAACGGACCGGACGGCCTGGCGGTCGACCGCTACGCCGACCTGGCGGAGCTCACCGCGGCCGGTGCGCCCGAGGTCGTCTACCTGCCCTGGCCCGCCGCCGGCGCGGAGCCGGTCGCGGACGCGGCCCGGCGGACCGCCCGCGAGGCCGCCGAGCTGCTGACCCGCTGGCTCGCCGACGACCGGCTGCGGGAGACCCGCCTGGTGGTGCTGACCCGGGGCGCGCTGGCCGTGCACCCGGGCGAGGAGGTCCCGGGGCTGGCGCAGGCTCCGCTCTGGGGGCTGCTGCGCGCCGCGCAGACCGCGCACCCCGGCCGCTTCACCGTGGCCGACCTGGACGGCGAGGCCGCCTCCGTGGCCGCCCTGCCGGCCGCCCTGGCCACCGGCGAGCCGCAGTTCGCCGTCCGCGGCGGGGTGCTGCGGGCGCCCCGCCTGGTGCCGGTCACCGCCGCCGCGTCCGGCCGCCGCCTCGACGGCACCGTGCTGGTCACCGGCGCCGGCGGGACGGCCGCGGCCGCGATCGCCCGGCGGCTGGTCGCCGAGCACGGCGTCCGGCACCTGGTGCTGGCCTCCACCACCCCCGACTCGGCCGCGCTGGCCGTGGAGTTGAGCGAGTCCGGCGCGGAGGTCACCCTGGCCGCCTGCGACGCCGCCGACCGCGCGTCCGTCGCCGAGCTGCTCGCGCGCGTCCCGGCCGAGCACCCGCTCACCGCGGTGGTGCACGCGGCCGGCTCCCCCGGGCTGGTCGCCGGCGGGCAGGCCGACCGCTGGGTGCGCACCGGCGTCGACGGCGCGGTGGCCCTGCACGAGCTCACCGCCGGGCTCGACCTGACGGCCTTCCTGCTGGTCTCCTCCACCGGCGCCCTGCGGGGCGCGGACGACGGCGACCACGGCGGCTGTGCCGCGTTCCTGGACGCGCTGGCCCAGCACCGCCGCGCCACCGGCCGGCACGCCGTGTCGCTGGCCTGGGACACCACCGACCCGGGCGCCGTGTCCGACGCCGAGCTGGGCGCGCTGCTGGACTCCGCGCTGGGCGGCGCCGACACCCCCGTGGTCGCCACCCGGGACACCACCGGCGTCCTCTTCCGCGACCCGGCCGCCGCCGACGGCGCGGCGGACACCGTGTTCGCCGCCCGGCTGCGCGCGCTGCCCCGGGCGGAGGCCCGGCAGACGCTGCTCGGCCTGGTGCGGGCCGAGGCGGCCGGGGTGCTCGGCCGGGGCCTGCCGCGGACGATCGCGCCCGAGCGGGCCTTCAAGGACCTCGGGGTGGACTCCGCCTCGGCCGTCCGGCTGCGCAACCGGCTGCGGACCGCGCTCGGCCTGCGCCTCCCGGCGACCGTGGTCTTCGACCACCCCACCCCGGCCCGGCTGGCCGGCTTCCTGCTCGCCGAACTCCTCGACGAGGCACCGGCCCCGGCCGCCCCCGCCCGTCCGGCGGTGGCGGCGGACGAGGACCCGATCGCGATCGTCGCGATGAGCTGCCGCTACCCGGGCGGGGCGATCACCCCCGAGGCCCTGTGGCAGCTGGTCGCCGAGGGCCGGGACGCCGTCTCGGAGTTCCCGACGGACCGCGGCTGGGACACCGACGCCCTGTTCGGCGGCGCCCCCGGCTCGGCCGGCAGCTCCTCGGTCCGGGAGGGCGGATTCCTCTACGACAGCGCCGACTTCGACCCCGACTTCTTCGGCATCAGCCCGCGCGAGGCCCTCGCCATGGACCCGCAGCAGCGGCTGCTGCTGGAGACCTCCTGGGAGGCCATGGAGCGGGCCGGGATCGACCCGGAGGCCCTGCGCGGCAGCCGGACCGGCGTGTTCACCGGCGTGATGTTCCACGACTACGCCAGCCGGCTGCCCCGGGTGCCCGAGGAGGTCGAGGGGTACCTCGGCACCGGCACCGCGGGCAGCGTCGCCTCCGGCCGGGTGTCGTACACCTTCGGCTTCGAGGGCCCGGCGATCACCGTGGACACCGCCTGCTCCTCCTCCCTGGTGGCCCTGCACCTGGCGGTCGCGGCCCTGCGGCGCGGGGAGTGCGACCTCGCCCTGGCGGGCGGCGTGGCGCTGATGGCGACGCCCGAGGTGTTCGTCGAGTTCAGCCGCCAGCGCGGCCTCGCCGAGGACGGGCGCTGCAAGTCCTTCGCCGCCTCCGCCGACGGCACCGGCTGGGCCGAGGGTGCGGGTGTGCTGCTGGTCGAGCGGCTGTCGGACGCCCGCCGCAACGAGCACCCGGTGCTGGCCCTGGTCCGCGGCACGGCCGTGAACCAGGACGGCGCGTCCAACGGGCTGACCGCCCCGAGCGGCCCGGCGCAGGAGCGGGTGATCCGCGAGGCGCTGGCCGCCGCGGGCCTGGCCCCGGCCGAGGTCGACGCGGTGGAGGCGCACGGCACCGGCACCCGGCTGGGCGACCCGATCGAGGCCAACGCGCTCCTCGCCACCTATGGCCAGGGCCGTGAACTTCCGCTGCTGCTCGGCTCGTTGAAGTCGAACATCGGGCACGCCCAGGCGGCCGCCGGGGTCGGCGGCATCATCAAGATGGTGCTGGCGATGCGGCACGGGGTGCTGCCGCGGACCCTGCACGTGGACGCGCCGACGCCGCACGTGGACTGGTCGGCGGGCGCGGTGGAGCTGCTGACCGACGACCGGGAGTGGCCGGAGACCGGTCGCCCGCGCCGGGCCGGCGTCTCCTCCTTCGGCGTCAGCGGCACCAACGCCCACGTCATCATCGAACAGCCGGACGCGGAAGAATTCCCGGCGGGCGAGCCCGCCGCGCACGGCGTGCTGCCGCTGCTGCTGTCCGCGAAGTCGGCGGACGCCCTGCGCGCCCAGGCCGCGCTGCTCCAGGACTCCGAGGCCGCCCCGATCGACCTCGCCCACTCGCTGGCGACGACCCGCTCGCTGTTCAACCACCGTGCGGTGGTGCTCGGTTCGGACCGTACCGAGCTGACCGAAGGCCTCCGGGCGCTCGCCGAGGGCGCCGAGAGCGCCACCGTGCTGACCGGTACGGCGGACGCCACCGGCGGGACCGTCTTCGTGTTCCCCGGGCAGGGCTCCCAGTGGGTCGGGATGGCCGTCGAACTCCTCGACAGCGAGCCGGTGTTCGCCGCACGGATCGCCGAATGCGCCGACGCCCTCGCCGAGTTCACCGACTGGAACCTCGTCGACGTCCTGCGCGGCGCCGACGGCGCACCCGGCTACGACCGGGTGGACGTCGTCCAGCCCGCCCTCTGGGCCGTCATGGTCTCCCTCGCCACCCTCTGGCAGGCGTACGGCGTCGAGCCCGACGCCGTCATCGGCCACTCCCAGGGCGAGATCGCCGCCGCCACCGTCGCCGGCGCCCTCACCCTCCAGGACGGCGCACGCGTCGTCGCCCTGCGCTCCCAGGCCATCACCGCCATCGCCGGAAACGGCGGCATGGTGTCGCTCTCCCAGTCCGCCGAGGACGCGCTCGCCACCATCGCGCCGTGGGCCGACCGCGTCTCCGTCGCGGCCGTCAACGGCCCCTCCTCCGCCGTCGTCGCCGGGGACGCCGACGCCCTGGACGAGCTGCTGCGGCGGTGCGCCGCCGACGGCACCCAGGCCCGCCGGATCAACGTCGACTACGCCTCCCACTCGGCCCATGTCGAGGCCCTGCAGGCCGAGTTGCTCGACCTGCTCGCCCCCGTCACCCCGCGCCCGGCCGACATCCCGTTCTGGTCCACCGTCGACAGCCGCTGGCTGGACACCACGACGATGGACGCCGCCTACTGGTACCGCAACCTCCGCCAGACCGTCCGACTCGCCGACGCCACCCGCCAGTTGGCCGAGCAGGGCCACGACCTCTTCATCGAGGTCAGCCCCCATCCCGTCCTCACCGGCGCCATCCAGGACACCCTCCACCACACCACCGCCCACACCCTCGGCACCCTGCGCCGCGACCACGGCGGCACCCGCCGCTTCCTCACCTCCCTCGCCGAAGCCCACGTCCACGGCGCCCCCGCCGACTTCACCCCGCTCCTCACCACCGGCCACCGCACCGACCTCCCCACCTACCCCTTCCAGCGCAACCGCTACTGGCTGGAGGCGGCCCCCGGCGCCTCGGACGTGACCGCCGTCGGCCTGGCCGCGGCCGACCACCCGATGCTCGGCGCGGCCGTCCCGCTCGCCGACGGGCACGGCCACCTGCTGACCGGCCTGATCTCGCGCACCACCCACCCGTGGCTGGCCGACCACACCGTCATGGGCACCACCCTGCTGCCCGGGACCGCCATGGTGGACCTGGCCGTCCGGGCCGGTGACGAGGTCGGCTGCGGCCGCCTCGACGAACTCACCCTGGAAGCCCCACTGGTGCTGCCCGAGCAGGGCGCCGTCCAGGTCCAGATGGTGGTCGGCGAGGCCGACGCCACCGGCGCCCGGCCGGTCGGCCTGCACTCGCGGTCGCAGGACGCCGCGGCCTCCCGGCCGTGGACCCGGCACGCCGCGGGCACCCTCTCCCCCGCCGTGCCCGCCGCCCCCGCGGACCTCACCCAGTGGCCGCCGGCCGGCGCCGAACCGCTGCCGGTCGAGGACCTGTACGAGCGGCTGCCCGCCGGGTACGGACCGGCGTTCCAGGGTGTCCGCGCGGCCTGGCGGCGCGGCGAGGAGGTGTTCAGCGAGGTCGTGCTGAGCGAGGAGGTCGCCGACCGGTCGGCCCGCTACGGGCTGCACCCCGCGCTGCTGGACGCCGCCCTGCACGCCATGGACCTCGGCGCCGTCCGGCACCGCGAGGAGTCCGCCGAGGGCCACCTGGCGTTCGCCTGGAGCGGGGTCTCGCTGCACGCCGCCGGCGCGACCGCCTTGCGGGTCCGGCTCTCCCCGGCCGGTCTGGACTCGGTCGCCCTGGAGGCCTCCGACGAGCACGGCGTGCCGGTGGTCTCGGTGGAGGGCCTGGCCGTCCGGCCGGTCTCCTCCGACCAGCTGCGCGCGGTCCACACCGGGCCCGACGGCGACTCGCTGTTCCGCGTCGACTGGACGGACCTGCCCGGGGCCGCCCCGGTCACCGGCCGCTACGCCCTGGTCGGCGAGGACGCCCTCGGCCTGGCCGCCGGGCTCACCGCGGCGGGCAGCACGGTGGACGCGTACCCCGACCTGGCCGCCCTCGCCGCCGCCGACGGCGCCGCCCCCGACACCGTCCTGCTGCCCCTCGCACCGGGCGCCGCACCGGAGTTGGTCCCCGCCGTGCGGGCGGCCACCCACGCGCTGCTGGGCCTGCTCCAGCAGTGGCTCGCCGAGGAGCGCTTCGCCGAGAGCCGCCTGGTCGTGCTGACCCGGGGCGCGGTGGCCGGGGACGGCCCGGGCGACGGCCTGCCGGACCTGGTGACCGCCCCGCTCTGGGGCCTGGTCCGCTCGGCGCAGTCCGAGCACCCGGACCGGATCGTCCTGGTCGACCTGGACGGGCAGGACGCCTCCTACCGCGCCCTGCCCGCCGCCCTGGCCGGCGACGAGCCGCAACTGCTGCTGCACGACGGCTCGGTACGGGCCGCGCGGCTCACCCGGGTCCGGCCCGCCGAGCAGGGCGCCCCGGCGCTCGACCCGAACGGGACGGCCCTGGTCACCGGGGCCACCGGCGGCCTCGGCGTGCTCGCCGCCCGCCACCTGGTCGCCGCCCACGGCGTCCGGCACCTGCTGCTGACCAGCCGGCGCGGCGAGGCCGCCGAGGGCGCCGCCGAACTCCTCGCCGAGCTGCGCGCGGCGGGCGCCGAGGTCACCCTGGCCGCCTGCGACGTCGCCGACCGCTCCGCCCTCGCCGAGCTGCTGGCCGGCATCCCCGCCGAGCACCCGCTCACCGCCGTGGTGCACACCGCCGGCATCGTCGACGACGGCGTGATCGAGACGCTCACCGACGGGCAGTTCGACCGGGTGCTCGCGCCCAAGCTCTCCGGCGCGCTCAACCTGGCCGAACTCACCCGCGACGCGGACCTGGCCGCCTTCGTGCTGTACTCCTCCGCCGCCGCCGTATTCGGCGCCGGCGGGCAGGCCAACTACGCCGCCGCCAACGCCTTCCTCGACGCCTACGCCCGGCACCTGCGAGCCGAGGGCCGGCCGGCCGTCTCGCTGGCCTGGGGCCTGTGGGCGGAGCGCAACGGCATGGGCGGCCGGCTCACCGGCACCGACCTGCGCCGGATGGCCGGCGTCGGCACCGCGGCGCTCTCCGCCGAGGAGGGGCTCGCCCTGCTGGACGCCGCCCGCGCGGCCGGTGAACCGGCGCTGATGCCGATCCGGCTCGACCTGGCCGCCGTGCGCGCCCAGTCCGACGCCGTCCACCCGCTGCTGCGCGGCCTGGTCCGCACCCGCTCGGGCCGTCGGCGGCCGACCGACCGGGCCGGCGGCTCGGCCCTCGCCCAGCGGCTGGCCGGGCTGACCGGGCCCGAGTGCGACCGGGAGCTGCTGGACCTCGTCCGCGCCACCGCCGGCACGGTGCTCGGGTACCCGGCCGGCACGGCGGTGGACCCCGAACGGACCTTCAAGGAGCTGGGCTTCGACTCCCTCACCGCGGTCGAGCTCCGCAACCGCCTGCACGGCTCGACCGGCCTGCGCCTGCCCGCCACGCTGATCTTCAACTACCCGACCCCGAAGGCCCTGGCCGGCCACCTGCGCGAGCAGGTGCTCGGCGACCGGCTCCCCGCCGCCGCACCGGCCGCGGCCACCACCGCGACGGCCCGGGACGACGACCCGATCGCGATCGTCGGCATGAGCTGCCGCTTCCCGGGCGGGGTGCGCACCCCGGAGGACCTGTGGGAGCTGGTCCTCGCCGGGCGCGACGCGGTCGGCGCCCTGCCGACCGACCGCGGCTGGGACCTCGACGGGCTCTACGACCCCGACCCCGACCGGGTCGGAACCTCGTACACCCGCGAGGGCGGATTCCTGTACGACGTGGCCGAGTTCGACGCGGCGTTCTTCGGGATCAGTCCGCGCGAGGCGCACGCCATGGACCCGCAGCAGCGGCTGCTGCTGGAGACCTCCTGGGAGGCCTTCGAGCGGGCCGGCGTCGACCCGGTGTCCGTCCGGGGCGGGCAGGTCGGCGTGTTCGTCGGCACCCACGGCCAGGACTACGGCACCCTGCTGGCCGCCGCCCCGCCCGGCAACGAGGGCTACCTGGTCACCGGCAACGCGGCCAGCGTGGTCTCCGGCCGGATCTCCTACGCGCTCGGCCTGGAAGGGCCGGCCGTGACCATCGACACCGCCTGCTCCTCCTCCCTGGTGGCGCTCCACCTCGCCGTCCAGGCGCTGCGCGCCGGCGAGTGCTCGATGGCGCTCGCGGCCGGTGCCGCCGTGATGGCCACCCCCGAGGGCCTGGTGGCGTTCAGCCGCCAGCGCGGCCTCGCCGAGGACGGGCGCTGCAAGGCCTTCGCGGCGGCCGCCGACGGCTTCGGCATGGCCGAGGGCGTGGGCGTGCTGCTGGTCGAGCGGCTGTCGGACGCCCGCCGCAACGGGCACCCGGTGCTGGCGGTCGTCCGGGCCACCGCGATCAACCAGGACGGCGCCTCCAACGGGCTCACCGCCCCCAACGGCCCGGCCCAGGAGCGGGTGATCCGCCAGGCCCTGGCCACCGCCGGCCTCACCGCCGCCGACGTGGACGCCGTCGAGGCGCACGGCACCGGCACCCGGCTCGGCGACCCGATCGAGGCCAACGCCCTCCTCGCCACCTACGGCCAGGACCGCGAACTGCCGCTCCAGCTCGGCTCGGTGAAGTCCAACCTCGGCCACACCCAGAGCGCGGCGGGCGCGGCGGGCATCATCAAGATGGTGCTGGCGATGCGGCACGGGGTGCTGCCCCGGACCCTGCACGTGGACGAGCCCACCCCGCACGTCGACTGGTCGGCGGGCGCGGTGGAGCTGCTCACCGAGGAGCGGGAGTGGCCGGAGACCGGCCGTCCGCGCCGGGCCGGCGTCTCCTCCTTCGGCGTCAGCGGAACCAACGCCCACGTCATCCTCGAACAGCCCTCCCCGGAGGCCCCGGCGGGCGAACCGACGGCGCACGGCGTCCTGCCGCTGCTGCTGTCCGCGAAGTCGGCGGACGCCCTGCGCGCCCAGGCCGCGCTGCTCCAGGAGTCCGAGGCCGCCCCGATCGACCTCGCCCACTCGCTGGCGACGACCCGCTCGCTGTTCAACCACCGTGCGGTGGTGCTCGGTTCGGACCGCACCGAGCTGACCGAAGGCCTCCGGGCACTCGCCGAGGGCACCGAGAGCGCCGCCGTGGTCGAGGGCACCGTCTCCACCGCCGGACGCACGGTGTTCGTGTTCCCCGGGCAGGGCTCGCAGTGGGTCGGGATGGCCGTCGAACTCCTCGACAGCGAGCCGGTGTTCGCCGCGCGGATCACCGAATGCGCCGACGCCCTCGCCGAGTTCACCGACTGGAAGCTGATCGACGTCCTGCGCGGCGCCGACGGCGCACCCGGATACGACCGGGTGGACGTCGTCCAGCCCGCCCTGTGGGCCGTCATGGTCTCCCTCGCCGCCCTCTGGCAGGCCCACGGCATCCACCCCGACGCCGTCATCGGCCACTCCCAGGGCGAGATCGCCGCCGCCACCGTCGCCGGCGCCCTCACCCTCCAGGACGGCGCCCGCACCGTCGCCCTCCGCTCCCAGGCCATCACCGCCATCGCCGGAAACGGCGGCATGGTCTCCATCGCCCTCCCGGCCGAGGAGATCGACCTCACCCCCTGGCACGACCGCATCTCCGTCGCCGCCGTCAACGGCCCCGCCTCGGCGGTCGTCGCCGGGGACGCCGCCGCCCTCGACGAACTCGTCGAGCGCTTCACGGCGGACGGCATCCGTGCCCGCCGGGTCACCGTGGACTACGCCTCGCACTCGGCCCATGTCGAGGCCCTGCAGACCGAGTTGCTCGACCTGCTCGCCCCCGTCACCCCCCGCCCGGCCGACATCCCGTTCTGGTCCACCGTCGACAGCCGCTGGCTGGACACCACGACGATGGACGCCGCCTACTGGTACCGCAACCTCCGCCAGACCGTCCGACTCGCCGACGCCACCCGGCAGTTGGCCGAGCAGGGCCACGACCTCTTCATCGAGGTCAGCCCCCACCCCGTCCTCACCGGCGCCATCCAGGACACCCTGCACCACACCACCGCCCACACCCTCGGCACCCTGCGCCGCGACCACGGCGGCACCCACCGCTTCCTCACCTCCCTCGCCGAAGCCCACGTCCACGGCGCCCCCGCCGACTTCACCCCGCTCCTCACCGCCGGCCACCGCACCGACCTCCCCACCTACCCCTTCCAGCGCAACCGCTACTGGCTGGACACCGTGGCCGGTGCGGCCGCCGTCACCACGGCGGGCCTCACCGCCCCCGAGCACCCCCTGCTCGGCGCGGCCGTGCCGCTCGCGGACAGCCACGGCCACCTGCTGACCGGGCTGCTCTCCCGGCACAGCACGCCGTGGCTGGCCGACCACACCGTGATGGGCGCGACCCTGCTGCCCGGGACGGCGTTCCTGGAGCTGGCCGTCCGGGCCGGCGACGAGGTCGGCTACGGCCGCCTCGACGAACTCACCCTGGAAGCCCCGCTGGTCCTGCCCGAGCGCGGTGGCGTCCGGCTCCAGGTCCTGGTCGGCGCGGAGCAGGACGGCCTCCGTCCGCTGCGGATCGACTCCCGCCCGGCCGACGCCGCCGAGGACGAGCCGTGGACCCGGCACGCCTCGGGCACGCTCTCCGCGGCCACCGACGCGGCCCTCGACGCGGCAGCCGACGAGTCCGCCGCGGACCTCACCGCCTGGCCGCCGGCCGGCGCGACCCCGCTGGACGTCACCGACGCCTACCAGCGGCTCGCCGACGCCGGGGTGGACTACGGCCCGGCCTTCCAGGGCCTGCGGGCCGCCTGGCAGCACGGCGACCAGGTCTACGCCGAGGTCGCCCTGCCCTCCACCGAGCAGGCCGCGGCCGCCCGCTACGGGCTGCACCCGGCGCTGCTGGACGCCGCCCTGCACGCGATGGGCCTGGTGCCGGACGCCGAGCAGGGCAGGCTCGCCTTCTCCTGGGGCGGGATCCGGCTGCACGCGAGCGGCGCGACCGCGCTGCGCGTCCGGCTGGCCCGGACGGCTCCGGAGACCCTGTCGCTGACCGTCGCGGACCTCGGCGGCGCGCCCGTCGCCTCGGTGGACTCGCTGCTGCTGCGGCCCGTCTCCGCCGAGCGGCTGCGCACCACCGAGCGGGCCGTGCGCGAGTCGCTGCTGCGGATCGAGTGGCTGCCGGTGCCGGCCGGCGACCCGGCCGCCCGCTCCTGGACGCTCCTCGGCACCGACAGCGCCGACCGCGCCGACCGCACGGACGGCACCGACCGCACGGACGGCGCCGGCAGCACGGACTGCCTGGCCGCCCTGGCCGAGCTGGGCTCGGCGGTGGACGCCGGCGCGGCCGTGCCCGACGTGGTCGCGGTGGAACTCGCCCCGTACCAGGGATCCGAGGCGACGGACGAGCTGGCCGCCGCGGTCGGCGCGACGACCGTACGGGTGCTGCGACTCGTCCAGGAGTGGCTGGTGGACCCGCGGTTCGCCGAGGCCCGGCTGGCCGTGCTGACCCGCGGCGCGGTCGCCACCGGGGAGGGTGCGCCCGATCCGGTCCTGGCCGCCGTGTGGGGCCTGGTCCGCTCCGCGCAGTCGGAGAACCCGGACCGGCTGGTCCTGGTCGACCACGACGGAGGTGAACTGCCGCTGGCCGCACTGCCGGTGGACACCGAGCCGCAGCTGGCCGTCCGGCGGGGCGCCCTGCTCGCCCCGCGCCTGGCCAAGGCACCGACCGCCGCCGGGAAGGCGGGTGCTGGTGCGCAGGTCCCGCTGGACGTCTCCGGGACCGTTCTGGTCACCGGCGCGATCGGCGGCCTGGGCGAGCTGACCGCCCGCCACCTGGTCGCCGCCCACGGCGCCCGGCACCTGCTGCTGACCAGCCGGCGCGGCCCGGCGGCCGAGGGCGCCGCCGAACTCCTCGCCGAGCTGCGCGCGGCGGGCGCCGAGGTCACCCTGGCCGCCTGCGACGTCGCCGACCGCCGGCAGCTCGCCGAGCTGCTCGCCGCCGTCCCCGCCGAGCGCCCGCTCACCGCCGTGGTGCACACCGCGGGCGTGGTGGACGACGGAACCGTCCTCTCCCTCTCCCCCGAGCAGTTCGACCGGGTGCTCGCACCCAAGGTCACCGGCGCGCTCAACCTGCACGAACTGGCGGGCGACGTCGGCGGGTTCGTCCTCTTCTCGGCCGCGGCCGGTGTGCTCGGCAACCCCGGGCAGGCCAACTACGCCGCCGCCAACTGCTTCCTGGACGCGCTGGCGCAGCGCCGCCGCGCCCAGGGCCGGCCGGCCGTCTCGATGGCCTGGGGCCTGTGGCAGGAGCGGTCCGGCATGGCCGGGCGCCTCGTCGACGCCGACCTGGAGCGGATCGTGCGGGGCGGCGCGGTGCCGATGAGCGCCGAGACCGGACTGGCCCTGTTCGACGCGGCCGTGGCCTCGGGCGAGGCGGTGCTGGTGCCGATCCAGCTGGACCGGGCCCACCTGCGCGGCCGGGCGGCCACCGTCCCCGCGCTGCTGCGCGGCCTGGCCTCCGGTGGCCCGGGCCGCCGCACGGCCGGTGCCCCGGACGCCGCTCCGGCGGGCGGTCTGGCCGGGCGCCTGGCCGGGCTCTCCGGCGAGGACCGCCGGCGGACCGTGCTGGACCTGGTCCGCGGCCACGTCGCCGCGGTGCTCGGGCACGACTCGGGCGACGCCGTGGAGGAGGAGAAGGCGCTCAAGGAACTGGGCTTCGACTCGCTGACCGCGGTGGAGCTGCGCAACCGGCTCAACTCCGCGACCGGGCTGCGCCTTCCGGCGACCCTGGTGTTCAACCACCCGACGCCGCGCGCGCTCGCCGCGCACCTGGTCGAGGAGCTGCTCGGCGCGGACGCGGACGACTCCGCCCCGGCCCCGGCGGCGGTGGCGGTCACGGCCGACCCCGACGAGCCGATCGCGATCGTCGCGATGAGCTGCCGCTTCCCCGGGGGGATCGCCACCCCGGAGGCGCTGTGGGAGGTGCTCGCCGAGGGCGGTTCGGTGCTCTCGGAGTTCCCGGCCGACCGCGGCTGGGACCTGGAGGGCATCTACCACCCCGAGCCGGGCACCCCGGGCCGCACCTACACCCGGACCGGCGGCTTCCTGACCGACGTGGCCGGGTTCGACCCGGCGTTCTTCGGGATCAACCGCCGTGAGGCGCTGGCGATGGACCCGCAGCAGCGCCTGCTGCTGGAGACCTCCTGGGAGGCCTTCGAGCGGGCCGGGATCGACCCGCTCGGCCTGCGCGGCAGCCGGACCGGCGTGTACGCGGGCATGGTCTACCACGACTACGCGACCTGGGTTCAGGACGTGCCCGAGGAGGTCGACGGCTACCTCGGCAACGGCAGCGCGGCCAGCGTGGCCACCGGCCGGGTGGCGTACGCGCTGGGCCTGGAGGGCCCGGCCGTCACCGTGGACACCGCCTGCTCCTCCTCGCTGGTCGCCCTGCACTTCGCGGCGGCCGCCCTGCGGCGCGGCGAGTGCGACCTGGCGCTGGCCGGCGGCGTGACCGTGATGTCCACGCCGAAGCTGCTGATCGAGTTCGCCCGCCAGCGCGGCCTCGCCGAGGACGGCCGCTGCAAGGCCTTCGCCGCCGGCGCCGACGGCACCGGGTTCTCCGAAGGCATCGGCATGCTGCTGGTCGAGCGGCTGTCGGACGCCCGCCGCAACGGGCACCCGGTACTGGCGGTGCTGCGCGGCAGCGCCGTCAACCAGGACGGCGCCTCCAACGGGCTCACCGCCCCGAACGGCACCGCGCAGGAGCGGGTGATCCGCCAGGCGCTGGCCGCCGCCGGTCTCGCCGCGGGCGAGGTCGACGTGGTGGAGGCGCACGGCACGGGCACCAAGCTGGGCGACCCGATCGAGGCCCAGGCACTGCTGGCCACCTACGGCCAGGACCGCGAACTGCCGCTGCTGCTCGGCTCGGTGAAGTCCAACCTCGGCCACACCCAGGCCGCGGCGGGCGTCGCCGGGGTGATCAAGACGGTGCTCGCGATGCGCAACGGCGTCCTGCCGGGCACCCTGCACGTCGACGAGCCCTCGCCGCACGTGGACTGGACGGCCGGAGCGGTCGAGCTGGCCACCGCGACGCGGGACTGGCCGGAGACCGGCCGCCCGCGCCGGGCCGGCGTCTCCTCCTTCGGCATCAGCGGCACCAACGCCCACCTCGTCCTGGAGCAGGGCGACCCGGCGCCGACGGCCCCCGAGCGGAGCCACGAGGGCCCGGCCGTACGGCCGTTGGTGCTCTCCGGCCGGTCCGAGGAGGCGCTGCGCGGCCAGGCCGGGCGACTGCTGGAGCTGGTCGAGGGGCGGCCGGATCTGCACCCGGCCGACCTCGGGCTCTCCCTGGCCACCACGCGCTCGCAGTTCCCGCACCGGGGTGCCGTGGTCGCCGCGGACCGGGACGGCCTGCTGGCCGGGCTGCGGGCCCTGGCCGCCGGGACGCCGCAGGCGCCCGGGGTGCTGAGGGCGGTGGCGGCCTCCGGCCGGACGGCCTTCCTGCTCACCGGCCAGGGCGCCCAACGCACCGGCATGGGGCGCGAGTTGTACGCGGCGTACCCGGTGTTCGCGGCGGCGTTCGACGAGGTCTGCGCCGAGCTGGACCGCCACCTGGAGCGCCCGCTGCGCGAGGTGATCGCCGAGGGCGGCGAACCGCTGGACCGTACGGGCTGGACCCAGCCCGCCCTGTTCGCCGTCGAGGTGGCGCTCTACCGCCTGGTCGAATCCTGGGGCGTCCGGCCGCACTTCCTGGCCGGCCACTCGATCGGCGAGGTCGCGGCCTTCCACGTGGCCGGCGTGCTGTCCCTGCCGGACGCCGCCCGCCTCATCACCGCCCGTGCCCGTCTGATGGACCACCTCCCCACCGGCGGCGCCATGGTGGCGCTCCGGGCCACCGAGGAGGAGGTCCTGCCCCTGCTCACCGAGCGGGTCTCGATCGCCGCCGTCAACGGCCCCCGCTCCGTCGTGATCGCCGGTGACACCGCCGAAGTCCGGGCCGTCGCCGCACAGTTCGACAAGGCCCGCGAACTGCGCGTGAGCCACGCCTTCCACTCCCCGCTCATGGAACCGATGCTCGACGCGTTCCGCGACGTCCTCACCGAGCTCACCTACCACGCACCCGCCATCCCGATCGTCTCCACCCTCACCGGCCGACCCGCCACCACCGAGCAACTCACCGACCCCGACTACTGGATCCGCCACGCCCGCCACACCGTCCGCTTCCACGACGCCGTGGAGACGCTGCTGGCGGAGGGCGTCACCACCTTCCTGGAGCTCGGCCCCGACGGTGTGCTCACCGCCATGGGCCAGGAGTTCCTGGACGGCACGGCGGCCGGCGGCCGGGCGGCCCTGGTCGCCGCGCAACGCCGGGACCGCTCCGAGGAGTTCGCCCTGGCGTCCGCGCTGGCCGCGCTGCACCTGCGCGGCGTGCCGGTGGACTGGACGGCGTTCCACGCGGACGGCCACAGGGTCGACCTGCCGACCTACGCCTTCCAGCGCGGGCGGTACTGGCTGGACGTCGTCCAGCCGAAGGCCGGGGCCGGGACGGCCGACCCGCTGGACGCCTCCTTCTGGGCGGCCGTCGAGCAGCAGGACGAGGCCTCGCTGGCCGCCGTCCTGCGCCTGGAGGGCGACACCGGGGACCTCCCGTCCGAACTGCGGGCCGCGCTGCCGCTGCTCGCCGCCTGGCGGCGCGCCGCCAGGGCGGACGCCCCCGCGCCGCGGCCGGCCGACGCGCAGGACGCCGACGCGCCGGGCACCGGTGAGCGGCCGGACCGGTCCGCCGGGCTGCGGGAGCGGCTCGCCGGACTCACCGAGCCGGAGCGCGACGAGCTGCTGCTGGAGCTGGTCGAGGAGTGCGTCGCCGGCGTGCTCGGCGAGGCCCCGCACAGCGGCCTCGACCCCGAGTGCGGCTTCCTGGAGCAGGGCTTCGACTCCCTGACCGCGGTCGAGCTGCGCAAGCTGCTCACCGACGCCACCGGTCTGCGCCTGAGCAGCACGCTGATCTTCGACTACCCGACCCCCGCCGCCCTCGCCAAGCAGCTGCGCACGGCGCTGGACCCGGAGCTGCCGGGCGTCGGCCCGGCCGCGGGCGACGGCGCCGGGGCGACCGGCACCGCCGAGGCGGTCGGCGACGAGCTGATCGACGACATGGATCTGGCCGAGCTGCTCCGCCTGGCCCGCGACAACTCCTAGGCGGCCCCGGTGATCCGCGCCGCCGTGAGAAGGCGGCGCGGATCACCGCCCCCTGGACCCGACCTGAGCTTGATGTACGGAGATTTGTGATGAACGCAGCACCCCAGGAAGTCGTCGCGGCACTCCGGGATTCCCTCAAGGAGATCCAGCGGCTGCGCCGGGAGAACCGGCAGCTGGTGGACGCCGGCCGCGAGCCGATCGCGATCGTCGGCATGGCCTGCCGCTACCCCGGCGAGGTGACCTCGCCCGAGGAGCTCTGGCAGCTGGTCGACGGGGGTGTGGACGCGATCTCCGGCTTCCCGGTCAACCGGGGCTGGGACGTCGAGGCGCTGTACGACCCCGACCCGCGGACGCCGGGCACCAGCTACGTCCGCGAGGGCGGCTTCCTGCACCGGGCCGACGAGTTCGACCCGGCGTTCTTCGGGATCAGCCCGCGCGAGGCGCTGGCCATGGACCCGCAGCAGCGGCTGCTGCTGGAGACCTCCTGGGAGGCCTTCGAGCGGGCCGGGATCGCGCCGACCTCGGTGCGCGGCAGCCGGGTCGGGGTGTTCGCCGGTATCGCCACCGCCGACTACGCGGCCCGCTTCCAGTCCGTTCCCGAGGAGGTGGAGGGCTACCTGGGCAACGGCAGCGCCGGCAGCGTGGCCTCCGGCCGGGTGGCGTACGCGCTGGGCCTGGAGGGCCCGGCCGTCACCGTGGACACCGCCTGCTCCTCCTCGCTGGTCGCCCTGCACCTGGCGAGCCAGGCCCTGCGCTCGGGCGAGTGCTCGCTGGCCCTGGCCGGCGGCGTCACGGTGCTCTCGACCCCGGCCGGGTTCGTGGAGTTCAGCCGCCAGCGCGGGCTGGCGCCGGACGGCCGCTGCAAGTCCTTCGCCGCCGCCGCGGACGGCACGGCCTGGGGCGAGGGCGTCGGCATGCTGCTGCTGGAGCGGCTCTCCGACGCCCGGCGCAACGGGCACCCGGTGCTGGCGCTGGTCCGCGGCTCGGGCATCAACCAGGACGGTGCGAGCAGCGGGCTGACCGCGCCGAACGGTCCCGCCCAGCAGCGGGTGATCCGGCAGGCGCTGGAGAGCGCCGGGCTGGCGGCCGGCGAGGTGGACGTGGTGGAGGCGCACGGCACCGGCACCACCCTCGGCGACCCGATCGAGGCCCAGGCGCTGCTGGCCGCCTACGGCCAGGACCGCGAACGGCCACTGCTGCTGGGCTCGTTGAAGTCCAACATCGGCCACACCCAGGCCGCCGCCGGGGTCGGCGGCATCATCAAGATGGTCGAGGCGATGCGCCGGGGCACCGTCCCGCGCACCCTGCACGTGGACGAGCCGACGCCCGAGGTGGACTGGACGGCCGGGTCGGTCGAGCTGGTCACCGAGGCCCGGGACTGGCCGGAGACCGGCCGCCCGCGCCGGGCCGGGGTCTCCTCCTTCGGCGTCAGCGGCACCAACGCCCACGTCATCGTCGAGCAGGCGCCGGAGGCCCCGGCCGACCCGGAGGCCGAGGCGCGGGCCGGTACGGCGCCCGCGCTCGCCCCGCACCTGCTGTCGGCGAAGACCGTCCCCGCGCTGCGGGAGCAGGCCGCCCGGCTGCGCGCCCGGCTGGACGCGGACCCCGGGCTGGACCTCACCGACCTGGCCTACTCGCTGGCCACCGGCCGCGCGCGGTTCGCCCACCGGGCCGCCGTGGTCGCCACGGACCGCGCCGAACTCGCCGCCGGACTGGCCGCGGTGGCCGAGGGCGACGGGATCACCGCGACGACGACCGGCAAGACCGCGTTCCTGTTCACCGGCCAGGGCGCCCAACGCACCGGCATGGGACGCGAGTTGTACGCGGCGCTCCCGGCGTTCGCGGCGGCGTTCGACGAGGTCTGCGCCGAGCTGGACCGCCACCTGGAGCGCCCGCTGCGCGAGGTGATCGCCGAGGGCGGCGAACCCCTGGACCGTACGGGCTGGACCCAGCCCGCCCTGTTCGCCGTCGAGGTGGCGCTCTACCGCCTGGTCGAATCCTGGGGCGTCCGGCCGCACTTCCTGGCCGGCCACTCGATCGGCGAGGCCGCGGCCTTCCACGTGGCCGGCGTGCTGTCCCTCCCGGACGCCGCCCGGCTCATCACCGCCCGTGCCCGTCTGATGGAGCACCTCCCCGCCGGCGGCGCCATGGTGGCGCTCCGGGCCACGGAGGAGGAGGTCCTGCCCCTGCTCACCGAGCGGGTCTCGATCGCCGCCGTCAACGGCCCCCGCTCCGTCGTGATCGCCGGTGACGCCACCGAAGTCCGGGCCGTCGCCGCACAGTTCGACAAGGCCCGCGAGCTGCGGGTGAGCCACGCCTTCCACTCCCCGCTCATGGAACCGATGCTGGCGGAGTTCCGCGACGTCCTCGCCAAGCTGACCTACCACGCCCCGGCCATCCCAATCGTCTCCACCCTCACCGGCCGACCCGCCACCACCGAGCAACTCACCGACCCCGACTACTGGATCCGCCACGCCCGCCACACCGTCCGCTTCCACGACGCCGTGGAGACGCTCCGGGCGAAGGGCGTCACCACCTTCCTGGAGCTCGGCCCCGACGCCGTGCTCACCGCCATGGGCCGGGACCACGGCGACGACGGCGACGAGGCCTTCGTGCCGGTGCTGCGGCGCGACCGGGCCGAGGTGCGGACCGCCGTGTCCGCCGTGGCGGCGCTGCACGGGCGCGGGGTGCGGGCCGACTGGGCGGCGTTCTTCGCCGGTTCCGGCGCGCGCCGGGTCGACCTGCCCACCTACGCCTTCCAGCGCCGCCGCTTCTGGCTGGACGCCGCGCCCGTCGCGGGCGCCGCCGACCCGGCGGACGCCTCCTTCTGGGCCGCCGTCGAGCAGCAGGACCTGGCCGCCCTCGGTTCGAGCCTCCGGCTGGCCGAGGAGGAGCAGCGCTCGCTGGGCGACCTGCTGCCCGCGCTCTCCTCCTGGCGGCGCGAGCGCCAGGACCGTTCGCTGCTGGACTCCTGGCGCTACCGGGTCGAGTGGCAGCGGCTCGCCGACCCGGCCGCCCCGCCCGGGCTCTCCGGCGACTGGCTGGCCGTCCTGCCGGCCGGCTGGACGGAGGAGGGCACCGGCGGCGCGCTGTCCGCGCTGCGGGCCCGCGGCGCGCGGGTGCTGACCGTCGCGGCGGCCGAGGGCGAGGACCGTGCCGGGCTGGCCGCCCGGTTGCTGGCCGCCGCCGGGGAGCGGCAGCCGGACGGCGTGCTCTCCCTGCTGGCCCTGGACGAGCGGGAGGCGCGGCCCGGGGTGCCGGCCGCGCTGCCCGACACCGTGCTGCTGCTGAACGCCCTGGACGAGGCCGGGCTGGACGCGCCGCTGTGGTGCGCGACCCGGGGCGCGGTGGCGGTCGGGACGGGCGACCGGGTCAGCCCCGCGCAGGCGCAGCTGTGGGGCCTGGGCCGGGTGGCCGCGCTGGAGTGCCCGGTGCGCTGGGGCGGCCTGGTCGATCTGCCGGAGGCGGTGGACGGGAAGGCGGCCGACCGGCTGGCCGCGGTGCTGGCGGGCGGGTCCGGCGAGGACCAGGCCGCCGTCCGGGCGGACGGGCTGTACGCGCGCCGCCTGGTCCGGGCGGCCGGTGGCGCGGCGGGCCGCGAGTGGCGGCCGCGCGGCACCGTGCTGGTGACCGGCGGTACCGGCGCGCTGGGGGCCCGGATCGGGCGCTGGCTGGCCGCGAACGGCGCGGAGCACGTGGTGCTGACCGGCCGTCGGGGCGGTGCGGCCGCCGGGGCCGCCGCGCTGGAGGCCGAGCTGTCCGCGCTGGGCGCCCGGGTCACGGTGGCGGCCTGCGACGTCGCGGACCGCGCGGCGCTGGCCGGGCTGCTGGACGGGCTCGGCCCGCTGAGCGCCGTGGTGCACGCGGCCGGCTCGGGGGCGATGGGGCCGCTGCGCGAGCTCGACGCGGACGCGCTGGCCGCGTCCGGCGCCGCCAAGGTGACCGGAGCGGCGCACCTGGACGAGCTGCTGGACGGGCAGGAGCTGGACGCCTTCGTGCTGATGTCCTCCGTCGCCGGGGTCTGGGGCGGCGGCGGCCAGGCCGCGTACGGCGCGGCGAACGCGTTCCTGGACGCGCTGGCCGAGCAACGCCGGGCGCGCGGCCTGACGGCCACCTCGGTGGCCTGGGGCCCGTGGGCCGGGGAGGGCATGTCGGCCGGTCAGGAGGGGCCGCTGCGACGGATGGGCCTCGGCGCGCTGGCGCCGGACCTCGCGGTCGCGGCCCTGCGGCAGGCGCTGGACCTGGACGACACGGCCGTGACCGTCACCGAGGTCGACTGGTCGCGCTTCCACCCCGGTTTCACCGCCGTCCGGCCGAGCCCGCTGCTGGGCGCGCTGGCCGAGGTGCGGGAGCTGGAGCGCGCCGAGGAGCGGCCCGCGCCCGCCGACGACGCCGCCTCGGCGCTGCGCTCCGCCCTCGCGGGCCTGCCGGTCGCCGAGCGCTCCCGGTCCCTGGTGGAGCTGGTGAGCGGCCTGGCGGCGGAGGTCCTGGCCCACCCCACGGCCGACGGGATCGAGGTGGTCCGCCCGTTCCAGGAGCAGGGCTTCGACTCGCTGACGGCGGTGGAGCTGCGCGACCGGCTCGCCCGGTCGACCGGGGTGCGGCTGCCGAGCACCCTGCTGTTCGACCACCCGACCCCGGAGGCGGTGGCCGCCCGGCTGCTCGGCGAGCTGCTCGGCGAGGACGGCTCGGCGGCCGCCCCCACCGCCGGCCCGGTGGACGCCGGGGAGCCGATCGCGATCATCGGGATGAGCTGCCGCTACCCCGGCGGGGTCGGCTCGCCCGAGGAGCTGTGGCAGCTGGTCGCCCAGGGCCGGGACGCCGTCGGCGGCTTCCCGCAGGACCGCGGCTGGGACACCGCCGCGCTGTTCAGCGACGACCCCGAGCAGCCCGGCACCTGCTACGCCTCCGAGGGCGGCTTCCTGTACGACGCGGCCGGGTTCGACGCGGCGTTCTTCGGGATCAACCCGCGCGAGGCGCTGGCGACGGACCCGCAGCAGCGGCTGCTGCTGGAGACCTCCTGGGAGGCCTTCGAGCACGCGGGCGTGGACCCGCTGTCGGCGCGGGGCAGCCGGACGGGCGTCTTCACCGGCATCTCGTACCACGACTACGCGGCCCGCTTCAGCACCGTCCCGGAGGAGGTGGAGGGCTATCTGGGCAACGGCAGTTCGGCCAGCGTCGCCTCCGGCCGGATCGCGTACACCCTCGGCCTGGAGGGCCCGGCGGTGTCCGTGGACACGGCCTGCTCCTCCTCGCTGGTCGCCCTGCACCTGGCGGGCCAGGCGCTGCGCTCCGGCGAGTGCTCGCTGGCCCTGGCCGGCGGCGTCGCGGTGATGTCGACGCCGGGTTCGTTCATCGAGTTCAGCCGCCAGCGCGGGCTGGCGCCGGACGGGCGCTGCAAGGCGTTCGCCGAGGCGGCGGACGGCACCGGCTGGGGTGAGGGCGTCGGCATGCTGCTGCTGGAGCGGCTCTCCG
This sequence comes from Kitasatospora sp. NPDC058184, assembly GCF_042883725.1. Taxonomy (NCBI): domain Bacteria; kingdom Bacillati; phylum Actinomycetota; class Actinomycetes; order Kitasatosporales; family Streptomycetaceae; genus Kitasatospora; species Kitasatospora sp. NPDC058184. The sequence continues at coordinate 162,495 of NZ_JBHVVE010000012.1, read as the reverse complement.
ACGCCCGGCGCAACGGCCACCCGGTGCTGGCGGTGCTGCGCGGCAGCGCCGTCAACCAGGACGGCGCCTCCAACGGGCTGACGGCCCCCAACGGCCCCTCCCAGGAGCGGGTGATCCGCCAGGCCCTCGACCGGGCCGGGCTGGCCGCCACCGAGGTCGACGTGGTGGAGGCGCACGGCACGGGCACGAGGCTGGGCGACCCGATCGAGGCGCAGGCACTGCTGGCCACCTACGGCCAGGACCGTGAACGGCCGCTGCTGCTGGGCTCGTTGAAGTCCAACATCGGCCACACCCAGGCCGCCGCCGGGGTCGGCGGCGTGATCAAGATGGTCGAGGCGATGCGCCGGGGCACCGTCCCGCGCACCCTGCACGTGGACGCGCCGTCCTCGCAGGTGGACTGGTCGGCGGGCGCGGTGGAGCTGCTCACCGAGGCCCGGGAGTGGCCGGAGACCGGCCGCCCGCGCCGGGCCGGCGTCTCCTCCTTCGGCGTCAGCGGCACCAACGCCCACGTCATCCTCGAACACGCCCCCGAGGAGCAGCCCGCCGACGAGGTGCCCGCCGAGGAGGCTCCTGCCCCGGGCGCGCTCCCCTTCCTCCTCTCCGCCAAGACCGACCAGGCCCTGCGCGACCAGGCCCGCCGCCTGCGCGACCACCTGGACACCGAGGCAGCCTCGGCCGACCTCGGCCTCTCCCTCGCCGTCTCCCGCACGCAGTTCGCCCACCGCGCGGCCCTGGTGGCCGCCGACCCGGACGGCCTGCGGGCCGGACTGGAGGCGCTCGCGGCCGGCGAAGCGGCCCCCGAGCTGGTGCGCGGCACGGTCTCCCCCGGCCGCACGGCCTTCCTCTTCACCGGCCAGGGCGCCCAACGCGTGGGCATGGGAAGCGAGTTGTACGCGGCGTACCCCGTGTTCGCGGCGGCGTTCGACGAGGTCTGCGCCGAGCTGGACCGCCACCTGGAGCGCCCGCTGCGCGAGGTGATCGCCGAGGGCGGCGAACTCCTGGACCGTACGGGCTGGACCCAGCCGGCGCTGTTCGCCGTCGAGGTCGCCCTCTACCGCCTGGTCGAGTCCTGGGGCGTGCGGCCCGACTTCCTGGCCGGGCACTCCGTCGGCGAGCTGGCCGCCGCGCACGCGGCCGGGGTGCTGTCGCTGGCCGACGCCGCCACGCTGGTCGCCGCCCGCGGCCGGCTGATGGAGCGACTGCCCGCCGGCGGCGCGATGGTGGCCGTGGCGGCCGCCGAGGCCGAGGTGCTGCCGCTGCTCGGCGGCGAGGTGGCCGTGGCCGTGGCCGCCGTCAACGGCCCGCGCGCCACCGTGCTGGCGGGCCCGGAGGAGGCCGTCCTGCGGATCGCCGGGCAGCTCGCCGACGCCGGGCACCGCACCCGGCGGCTGCGGGTCAGCCACGCCTTCCACTCCCCGCTGATGGACCCGATGCTGGCGGAGTTCCGCGAGGTCGCGGCGGCGCTGACATACCACGAGCCGCGGATCCCGGTGGTCTCCGGCACCGGCCGCCCGGTGGCCGCCGAGGAGCTGTGCACGGCGGAGTACTGGGTCGGCCAGATCCGTGCCGCCGTCCGCTTCGACGACGTGTTCCGGCGGCTGGCCGCCGACGGGGTGAGCCGGTACCTGGAGCTGGGCCCGGACGGCGTGCTGACCGCGATGGGCCAGGACTGCCTGGCCGTGGCGGCGCCCGAGGGCGGCTTCGCCCTGCTGCCCGCGCTGCGCCGGGACCGGCCGGAGGCCGCGGCCCTGGTCCGGGCGGTCGGCGCGCTGCACACGCTCGGCGCGGAGGTGGACTGGCCGGCCTTCTTCGCCGCGGCCGGAGCCGCCGCGTCCCGTCGTGTGGAGCTGCCCACCTACGCCTTCCAGCGCGAGCGGTTCTGGCTGGACGGCCCCGCGCCGGCGGCCGACCCGGTGGACACCGCCTTCTGGGCGGCCGTCGAGCAGCAGGACCTGGCCGCGCTCGGCGCGAGCCTCCGGCTGGCCGAGGAGGAGCAGCGCTCGCTGGGCGAGGTCCTGCCCGCGCTGTCCTCCTGGCGCCACCGCAAGCGGGACGGCTCCCGGCTCGACTCCTGGCGCTACCGGGCGGGCTGGCAGCGGCTCCCGGAGCCGGCGGCCGTCCTGCCGCGGGCCGACCGCCCGATGGGCACCTGGCTGGCCGTGCTGCCCGCCGGGGGCGCCCCGGCGGCCGTCGAGGGCGCCCTGGCGGCGCTGGAACGGCACGGCGCGGACCTGCTGCGGGTGACGGTCGGCCCGGACGGCCTCGACCGGAGCACCCTGGCGGGCCCGCTCCGGCAGGCCCTGGACGGCACGGCCCCGACCGGGGTGCTCTCGCTGCTGGCCCTCGCGGACGGCGCCGACGAGCACACCGTCACCTCCGGCGCCGTGGCGCTGCTCCAGGCCCTCGGCGACCTCGCCCCGGACGCCCCGCTCTGGTGCGCGACCCGGGCCGGCGTGACGGTCGGCGGGCAGGTCGCGAGCCCGGCGCAGGCCGCGCTGTGGGGCCTGGGACGGGCCGCCGCGCTGGAGCACCCCGACCGCTGGGGCGGCCTGGTGGACCTGCCGGAGGAGTTCGACGGCCCGGCCGGGGACCGGCTGGCCGCGCTGCTGACGGGCGGGTCCGGCGAGGACCAGGTCGCGGTGCGGCCCGACGGCCTGTACGGGCGGCGGCTGCTGCCCGCGCCGTCGGCCCGGCGCGGCGACGCGCCCGGCTGGGACCCGGAGGGCACGGTGCTGATCACCGGCGGCACCGGCGCGCTCGGCGCCCGGCTGGCCCGCCACCTGGTCGCCGAGCACGGCGTCCGCCACCTGCTGCTCACCAGCCGCAGCGGGCCCGGGGCCCCGGGCGCGGCCGACCTGACCGCCGAACTCCGCGCCCTCGGCGCCACCGTGACCGTCACCGCCTGCGACGCCGCCGACCGCGACCGGCTCGCCGCGCTCCTCGCGGACATCCCGGCCGAGCACCCGCTCACCGCGGTGGTGCACGCCGCCGGGGTGCTCGACGACGGCGTGATCGACGCGCTGACCCCGGAGCGGCTGGCGACCGTCCTGCGGGCCAAGGCCGCCTCGGCCCGCCACCTGCACGAGCTGACCCTGGACCTGGAGCCGGCGGCCTTCGTGCTGTTCTCCTCCTTCAGCGGCACGCTCGGCGCCCCCGGGCAGGCCAACTACGCCGCCGCCAACGCCTACCTGGACGCCCTGGCCGAGCGGCGCGCGGCCCTCGGCCTGCCCGCCACCTCGGTGGCCTGGGGGCCGTGGGACGAGGGCGGCATGGCCGCCGGGGGCGAGGTGCTGGAGCGCGCCCGGCGCACCGGGGTGACCCCGCTGGCGCCGGAGTCGGGGCTGGCCGCCCTGGACGCCGCGCTGGCCCAGGGCGACACCGCGGTCGCCGTGGTGGACGTGGACTGGTCCCGGTTCGCGCCGGGGTTCGTCGCGGCCAGGCCCAGCCGGCTGCTCGCCGAGCTCCCGGCCGTCCGGGCGCTGGCCCCGGACCGGGACGGCCCGGCCGCCGCGGCCGAGGACGGGAACGCGTTGGCGGCCAGGCTGGCCGGCGTCTCCGCGGCGGAGCGCGAACGCGTCCTGCTGGAGCTGGTCCGCCGGCTCACCGCGGAGGTGCTCGGGCACCGCGGGCCGGAGGCGGTGGAGCCCCGGAAGGGGTTCCTGGAGCTGGGGTTCGACTCGCTGACGGCGGTCGAGCTGCGCAACCGCCTGGGCGGCGCCACCGGCCTCCCGCTGCCCGCCACGCTGCTCTTCGACCACCCGGACCCGGTGGCGCTGGCCGCCCTGCTGGCGGGCCGGCTGGCCCCGGTGGAGGACACCGCCGGGGAACCGGACGTGTTCGCCGGGCTGGACGCGCTGGAGGCGGCGCTCACGGACGCCGGGCTGGACGACGAGGACGGCCGCCGGGTCACCGTCAGGCTGGAGACCCTGCTGGCCAAGTGGCGCGAGTTCAGGGGTGCAGGGGTGGCGGTCAGGGGTGTCCCGGCCCCGGGTGCGGCTGCCACTGTCGAGGCGGACCTCGAACTGCAAGCCGCATCGGTGGATGAGGTGCTCTCCCTGATAGATGCGGAATTCGGCCTCTGAGCGGACAACCGCTGCCTGGAAGGTGTGCAATGCCGACGGATGACAAGGTCGTCGATTACCTCAAGAAGGTGACCGCAGACCTGCGGCGGACGCGTCAGCGGGTCCGCGAGCTGGAGGCCGCGGAGCACGAGCCGATCGCGATCGTCGCGATGAGCTGCCGCTTCCCCGGCGACGTCGGGACACCCGAGGAGCTGTGGCGGCTGCTCGCCGACGGCCGTGACGCGGTCGGCGGGTTCCCCGCCGACCGCGGCTGGGACACCGACCGGCTGCTCGGCGGCAACGCCGACGGCACCGGCGCCTCGTACGTCCGCGAGGGCGCGTTCCTGTACGGGGCCTCGCGGTTCGACGCGGGGTTCTTCGGGATCAGCCCGCGCGAGGCGCTGGTCATGGACCCGCAGCAGCGGCTGCTGCTGGAGACCTCCTGGGAGGCCTTCGAGCGGGCCGGCATCGACCCGCGGTCGCTGCGCGGCAGCCGGACCGGCGTCTTCGCCGGCACCAACGGGCAGGACTACGCGGCGCTGGTGACCAGGGCGCCGGAGGCGGCCGAGGGGTACCTGGCGACCGGCATCGGCGCCAGCGTGGTCTCCGGCCGCATCTCCTACACCTTCGGCCTCGAGGGCCCGGCGGTCACCGTGGACACCGCCTGCTCCGCCTCGCTGGTCTCCCTCCACCTCGCCGTCCAGGCGCTCCGCCAGGGCGAGTGCTCGCTCGCCCTGGCGGGCGGGGTCACGGTGATGTCGACCCCGCTGTCCTTCGTGGAGTTCTCCAAGCAGCGCGGGCTCGCCTCGGACGGGCGCTGCAAGGCGTTCGCCGAGGCCGCGGACGGCACCGGCTGGGGCGAGGGCGCCGGCATGCTGCTGCTGGAGCGGCTCTCCGACGCCCGCCGCAACGGGCACCCGGTGCTCGCGGTGGTCCGCGGCAGCGCCGTCAACCAGGACGGCGCGTCCAGCGGTCTGACCGCCCCCAACGGCCCCTCCCAGCAGCGGGTCGTCCGCCAGGCCCTGGAGAACGCCCGGCTCTCCACCACCGACGTGGACGCCGTCGAGGCGCACGGCACCGGCACCCGGCTCGGCGACCCGATCGAGGCCCAGGCCCTGCTGGCCACCTACGGGCAGGACCGCGAACGGCCGCTGCTGCTGGGCTCGGTGAAGTCCAACATCGGCCACACCCAGGCCGCCGCCGGCGTGGCCGGCGTGATGAAGATGGTGCTGGCCATGCGGCACGGTCTGCTGCCGCGGACCCTGCACGTGGACGCGCCGTCCTCGCAGGTGGACTGGTCGGCGGGCGCGGTGGAGCTGCTCACCGAGGCCCGGGAGTGGCCGGAGACCGGCCGCCCGCGCCGGGCCGGTGTCTCCTCCTTCGGCGTCAGCGGCACCAACGCCCACGTCATCCTCGAACAGGCCCCCGAGGAGCAGCCCGCCGACGAGGTGCCCGCCGAGGAGGCTCCCGCACCGGGCGCGCTCCCCTTCCTCCTCTCCGCCAAGACCGACCAGGCCCTGCGCGACCAGGCCCGCCGCCTGCGCGACCACCTGGACACCGAGGCCGCCTCGGCCGACCTCGGCCTCTCCCTCGCCGTCTCCCGCACGCAGTTCGCCCACCGCGCGGCCGTGGTCGCCGCGGACGGCGCCGAACTGGCCGCCGCCCTGGAGGCGTTCGCGGCCGGCGAGGAGCCCGCCCGACTGGTCTCCGGCACGGCCGACGTGACCGGCAAGACCGTCTTCGTCTTCCCCGGCCAGGGCTCGCAGTGGGTCGGGATGGCCGTCGAACTCCTCGACAGCGAGCCGGTGTTCGCCGCGCGGATCACCGAATGCGCCGACGCCCTGGCCGAGTTCACCGACTGGAAGCTGATCGACGTCCTGCGCGGCACCGAGGGCGCACCCGGCTACGACCGGGTGGACGTCGTCCAGCCCGCGCTGTGGGCCGTCATGGTCTCCCTCGCCGCGCTCTGGCAGGCGTACGGCATCGAGCCCGACGCCGTCATCGGCCACTCCCAGGGCGAGATCGCCGCCGCCACCGTCGCCGGCGCGCTCACCCTCCAGGACGGCGCCCGGGTCGTGGCCCTGCGCTCCCAGGCCATCACCGCCATCGCCGGAGCCGGTGGCATGGTCTCCGTCGCCCAGCCCGCCGGGGAGATCGACCTCACCCCCTGGCAGGACCGGATCTCCGTCGCCGCCGTCAACGGCCCCTCCTCCACGGTCGTGGCCGGGGACGCCGACGCCCTGGACGAGCTCCAGGCCGCCCTCGACGCCCGGGGCGTCCACGCCCGCCGCGTCCCCGTCGACTACGCCTCGCACTCCGCCCACGTCGAGCGGATCCAGGACGAGCTGCTCACCCTGCTCGCGCCCGTCGCCCCCCGGACCTCCGAGGTGCCGTTCTACTCGACCGTGGACGACGCCTGGCTGGACACCGTCCGGCTGGACGCCGCGTACTGGTACCGCAACCTGCGCCGGACCGTCCGGCTGGAGGAGGCCGTCCGCGCCCTCGCCGCCGACGGCCACGCCTTCTTCGTCGAGGTCAGCCCGCACCCGGTGCTCGCCTCCGCCGTGCAGGACACCCTGGACGCCACCGAGGCCACCGCCGTCGCGGCCGGCACCCTGCGCCGCGACCACGGCGGCCCCGCCCGGTTCCGTTCGGCGCTCGCCGCCCTGCACGTCCGGGGGCGCACGGTCGACTGGCCGGCCGTCTTCCCCGGCGCGCGGCGGACCGACCTGCCCACCTACCCCTTCCAGCACGAGCGGTACTGGCTGGAGGCCACCGCCTCCAACGGGGACGCCGTCGACCTCGGCCTCGGCTCCGCCGACCACCCGCTGCTCGGCGCCTCGCTCACCCTCGCCGACGACGACGGCCTGCTGCTCACCGGCCGGCTCTCGCTGCGCACCCACCCCTGGCTGGCCGACCACGCCGTGCTCGGCTCGGTCCTGCTGCCGGGCACCGCCTTCCTCGACCTGCTCGTCCACGCGGGCGACCAGGCCGGCTGCGACCGGGTCGACGAACTCACCCTGGAGAGCCCGCTGGTGCTCCCGGAGACCGGCGGGATCGCCCTCCAGGTGCGGGTCGGCCCGGCCGACGAGAGCGGCCGGCGCGAGGTCACCGTCCACTCCCTCCGGGAGGACGCGCCGCTGGACGCGCCCTGGGTCCGGCACGCCAGCGGCTGGCTCGCCCAGGCCGCCGCGCCGGCCGTCGCCGAGGACCTGACGGCGTGGCCGCCGGCCGGCGCCACCGCCGTCGACCTGGACGGCTACTACGAGCGGCTGGCCGCGGGCGGTCTCGGCTACGGCCCGGCATTCCGCGGTCTGCGGGCCGCCTGGCTGGACGGCGACGACATCTACGCCGAGGTCCGGCTGCCCGAGGAGCAGCGCTCCCGGGCCGAGCGCTTCGGGCTGCACCCGGCGCTGCTGGACGCCGCCCTGCACGCGCTGGGCTGCGCCGTGGACGGCGGCGAGGGCCTGAACCTGCTGCCGTTCGCCTGGAGCGGGGTGACCCTGCACGCCTCCGGCGCGGCCGAGCTGCGCGTGCGGCTCAGCCGCACCGGCCGGGACAGCGTCTCGCTGCTGGTCGCCGACCGGTCCGGCGCCCCGGTGGCCACCGCCGACTCCTTCGTGCTGCGCCCGATCGGCGCCGCCGGCACGGCCGCCCGGCCCGCCACCCCCGACTCGCTGTTCCGGATCGACTGGACCGCCGTCCCGCTGCCCGAGGACACCGTCGAGCCGTACCGGACCGACGGCCTGGACGCGCTGCCCGCCGAGGTGCCGGCCACCGTCCTGGTGCCGGTCGACGCGCCGGCCGACGGCGGCACCGCCGAGCAGGCCCGCGCCGTCACCCACCGGGTGCTGAAGCTGCTGCAGGCCTGGCTGGCCGAGGACCGCTTCGCGGGGTCCCGCCTGGTCCTGGCCACCAGCGGCGCCGTCGCCGCCCACCCCGGCGAGGCCGTCACCGCCCTGGCCTGCGCCCCGCTCTGGGGCCTGGTCCGCTCCGCGCAGTCCGAGAACCCGGACCGGATCGTCCTGGTCGACCTGGACGGCACCGCCGCCTCGGCCGCCGCGCTGCCCGCCGCCCTCGCCACCGGAGAGCCCCAACTCGCCCTGCGCGAGGGCACGGTGCTGGCCGCCCGGCTGGCCCGCGCGGCCACCTCCGGCGCGCTCACCCCGCCCGCCGGCGAGCCCTGGCGGCTGGACACCACCGGGCGCGGCACCCTGGACAACCTCGTCCTGGCCGCCTGTCCGGACACCCTGGAGCCGCTCGCCCCCGGCCACGTCCGGGTCGCCCTGCGGGCCGGCGGCCTCAACTTCCGCGACGTGCTCAACGCGCTCGGCATGTACCCCGGCCAGGCCGGCCTGCTCGGCAACGAGGGCGCCGGCGTCGTCCTGGAGGTCGCCGGGGACGTCACCGCGCTCGCCCCCGGCGACCGGGTGATGGGCATGTTCGCCGGCTCCTTCGGCACCACCGCCGTCACCGACCACCGGCTGCTGGTCCGGATCCCCCGCGGCTGGGACTTCACCGAGGCCGCGTCCACCCCGATCGTCTTCCTCACCGCCTACTACGCGCTGAAGGACCTGGCCGGGCTGCGCCCCGGCGAGTCCGTCCTGGTGCACGCCGCCGCCGGCGGCGTGGGCATGGCCGCCGTCCAGCTCGCCCGCCACCTGGGCGCCGAGGTGTACGGCACCGCCAGCCAGGGCAAGTGGGACGCGCTGCGGCCGCTCGGCCTGGACGACGCCCACCTGGCCGGCTCCCGCACGCTGGACTTCGGCCGCGAGTTCCTGGCGGCCACCGGCGGGCGCGGCGTGGACGTCGTGCTCAACGCCCTCGCCGGGGAGTTCGTCGACACCTCGCTCGGCCTGCTGCCCCGCGGCGGCCGGTTCGTCGAGATGGGCAAGACCGACATCCGGGACGCCGAGGAGGTCGCCGACCGGCACCCCGGCGTCGCCTACCGCGCCTTCGAGCTGTTCGAGGCCGGCCCGGAGCGGATCGCCGCGATGCTCGCCGAGCTGGTCGACCTGTTCGAGGCCGGCGTGCTGCGGCCGCTGCCGATCACCACCTGGGACGTCCGCCGCTCGGTCGACGCCTTCCGGTACGTCAGCCAGGCCCGGCACACCGGCAAGGTCGTGCTGACCGTGCCGCCCGCCCCCGACCCGGACGGCACCCTGCTGATCACCGGCGGCACCGGCACCCTCGGCGCCCTGCTCGCCCGCCACCTGGTCACCGAGCACGGCGTCCGCCACCTGCTGCTCACCAGCCGGACCGGCCCCGACGCCCCCGGCGCGGCCGGACTCACCGCCGAACTCCGCGCCCTCGGCGCCACCGTGACCGTCGCCGCCTGCGACGCCGCCGACCGCGACCGGCTGGCCGCCGTCCTCGCGGACATCCCCGCCGCGCACCCGCTCACCGGCGTGGTGCACACCGCCGGGGTGCTCGACGACGGCGTGATCGGCTCGCTCACCCCGGAGCGGATCGACGCGGTGCTGCGGCCCAAGGTCGACGGCGCGCTCAACCTGCACGAGCTGACGCTCGACCGGGACCTGGCCTGCTTCGTCCTGTTCTCCTCCGCCGCCGGTGTGCTCGGCGGCGCGGGCCAGGGCGGCTACGCCGCCGCCAACACCTTCCTGGACGCCCTCGCCCAGCACCGCCGGGCCCGCGGCCTGGCCGGCTCCGCACTCGCCTGGGGCCTGTGGGAGCAGCGCAGCAGCATGACCGGGCACCTGGACGCCCGGGACGTCGAGCGGATGAGCGAGGGCGGCATGACCCCGCTCGGCTCGGAGCTCGGCATGGCCCTGTACGACGCGGCCGCCCTGCTGGACGAGCCGCTGCTGCTGCCCGCCGACCTCGACCTGTCCGCCCGGCGCGGCCGGGGCCCCGTCCCGGCGCTGCTGCGCGGCCTGCTCCGGGCCCCGGCCCGGCGCAAGGCCGAGGCGGTGTCCGGGCCGAGCGGCTCGGCGCTGACCCGCAGGCTGGCCGCCCTCCCCGAGGCGGACCGTACGGAGCTGCTGCTGGACCTGGTCCGCGGCCACGCGGCCTCGGTGCTCGGGCACGGCTCGGCGGAGGCGATCGACGCGGACCGCGCGTTCAAGGACCTCGGCTTCGACTCGCTGACGGCGGTGGAGCTGCGCAACCGGCTCGGCACCGCGACCGGGCTGCGCCTGCCCGCCACCCTGGTCTTCGACCATCCGAGCCCGACCGCGCTCGGCCGCCACCTGCGCGCCCGGCTGCTCGACGAGCAGGCCCCGGCGACCGCGGGACCGGCCGCGGCCACCGGCGCGACGGCCCGGGACGGCGACCAGGACACCATCGCGATCGTCGCGATGGGCTGCCGCTACCCCGGCGGGGTCGGCTCGCCCGAGGACCTGTGGCGGCTGCTGCGGGCCGGCGGCGACGCGCTGACCGGCTTCCCGGCCGACCGCGGCTGGGAGCCCGGCGGCCAGGGCGGGTTCCTGCACGACGCGGCCGAGTTCGACGCGGCCTTCTTCGGGATCAGCCCGCGCGAGGCGCTCGCCATGGACCCGCAGCAGCGGCTGCTGCTGGAGACCTCCTGGGAGGCCTTCGAGCGGGCCGGCATCGACCCGGCCTCGGTGCACGGCACCCGGGTCGGCGTGTTCACCGGCACCAGCGGCCAGGACTACGCCTCGCGGCTGCGCCGCGTCCCCGGCGAGGTCGAGGGCTACCTGGGCAACGGCAGCGCGGCCAGCGTGATCTCCGGCCGGGTGGCGTACACCTTCGGGCTCGAAGGCCCGGCGATCACCGTGGACACCGCCTGCTCCTCCTCGCTGGTGGCGCTGCACCTGGCGGCGGCCGCGCTGCGCCGCGGCGAGTGCGACCTGGCGCTGGCCGGCGGTGTGGCCGTGATGTCGACGCCCGGCCTGTTCGCCGAGTTCGACCGCCAGGGCGGCATGTCGGCGGACGGCCGCTGCAAGGCCTTCGCCGCCTCCGCCGACGGTACGGGCTTCGCCGAGGGCGTGGGCGTGCTGCTGGTCGAGCGACTGTCGGACGCCCGCCGCAACGGGCACCCGGTGCTGGCGGTCGTCCGGGCCACCGCGATCAACCAGGACGGCGCCTCCAACGGCCTCACCGCGCCCAACGGACCCGCCCAGGAGCGGGTGATCCGCGAGGCGCTGGCCGCCGCCGGCCTGGCTCCGGCCGAGGTCGACGCCGTCGAGGCGCACGGCACCGGCACCCGGCTCGGCGACCCGATCGAGGCCAACGCCCTGCTCGCCACCTACGGCCAGGGCCGCGAACTGCCGCTCCATCTGGGCTCGTTGAAGTCCAACATCGGGCACTCCCAGGCCGCGGCCGGGGTCGGCGGCATCATCAAGATGGTGCTGGCCATGCACCACGGGGTGCTCCCCCGCACCCTGCACGTGGACGATCCCACCCCGCACGTCGACTGGACGGCCGGATCGGTCGAGCTGCTCACCGAGGAGCGGGAGTGGCCGCAGACCGGCCGCCCGCGCCGGGCCGGCGTCTCCTCCTTCGGGATCAGCGGCACCAACGCCCACGTCATCGTCGAGCAGGCCCCCGAGGAGCAGCCCCCGCCGGCCGCCCCGACCGGGCACGGCGCCCTGCCGTTCCTCCTCTCGGCCCGCTCCGAGCAGGCGCTTTCCGCCCAGGCCGAGCGGCTGGCCGCCTTCCTGGCCGAGCGCCCGGAGGCCGTCCTGCCGGACCTCGCCCACTCGCTGACCGCCGCCCGGGCGGCGCTGCCGCACCGCGGCGCGGTGGTCGCCCGGGACCGCGAGGGCCTGCTGGACGGCCTGGCGGCCCTGGCCGCCGGCCGCGGCCCGCGCGGCACCGCCGCGACCGGGAAGACCGCCTTCCTCTTCACCGGCCAGGGCGCCCAACGCCCCGGCATGGGCCGGGAGTTGTACGACACCTACCCGGAGTTCGCGAACGCCTTCGACGCCGTCTGCGCCGAGCTGGACCGGCACCTGGAGCGGCCGCTGCGCGAGGTGGTGTTCCAGCAGGGCGAGCTGCTCGACCGGACCGGCTGGACCCAGCCCGCCCTGTTCGCCGTCGAGGTCGCCCTCTACCGCCTGGTCGAATCCTTCGGCGCGCGGCCGGACTTCGTCACCGGCCACTCGGTCGGCGAACTGGCCGCGGCCCACGTCGCCGGGGTGCTGTCGCTGGCCGACGCGGCCGCGCTGGTCGCCGCCCGCGGCCGACTGATGGAGCAACTGCCCGCCGGCGGTGCGATGGTGGCGGTCCGCGCCACCGAGGAGGAGGTCCGGCCGCTGCTCACCGGGCAGGTCTCGCTGGCCGCGGTGAACGGCCCCGAGGCCGTGGTGATCGCCGGGCCGGAGGAGCCGGTGCTGGCCGTCGCCGCCGCGCTCGCCGAGCGCGGGCGCAGCACCCGGCGGCTGCGGGTCAGCCACGCCTTCCACTCCCCGCTGATGGACCCGATGCTGGCGGAGTTCCGCGCCGTCGCCGAGTCGCTGACCTACCACCAGCCGCGGATCCCGCTGCCGGCCGAGGCCACCGACCCCGAGTACTGGGTGCGGCACGTCCGCGAGGCCGTCCGCTTCCACGACACGCTGCTCGCGCTCGCCGAGCGGGGCGTCACCACCTTCCTGGAGCTGGGCCCGGACGCGGTGCTCACCGCGGCCGGCCGGGAGAGCCTGCCCGGCTCCGGGTTCGCGCTGATCGCCGCCCAGCGCCGGGACCGGCCCGAGGAGCAGTCCCTGGTCGAGGCGCTGGCCGCGCTGCGGCTGCGCGGCGCCGCGGTCGACTGGTCGCGGCTGCTGCCCGGCGCCCGCCGGACCGAGCTGCCCACCTACGCCTTCCAGCGCGAGCGGTACTGGCTGGAGGACGACGGGGGCCCGGTCGGCCTGGCCGGGGCCGGACTCGGCTCGCCGGAGCACCCGATGCTCGGCGCGATGGCCGAACTGGCCGACGGCACGGGCTTCCTGTTCACCGGTTCGCTCTCCGAGCGGACCCACCCGTGGATCGCCGAGCACGGGGTGATGGGCCGCACCGTCGTCCCCGGCGTCGCCTACGCCGAGCTGGCCCTGCACGCCGCCGAGCAGGTGGGCTGCGACCGGGTCGAGGAGATCACCCACCTCGCGCCGCTGGTCCTGCCGCGCACCGGCAGCGTGCTGCTCCAGCTGCGGGTCGGCCCGGCCGACGCCGCGGGCCGGCGCCCGCTGGCCGTGCACTCGCGGCCGGAGGACGCCCCCGAGGGCGAGTGGACCCACCACGCCGACGCCGTGCTCGGCACCGGCGCCGGCGCCCCGGACTTCGACCTCCGGGCCTGGCCGCCGGCCGGCGCGGAGCAGGTCGACCTGACCGGCTTCTACCGGCGGGCCACCGAGACCGGCTTCGCCTACGGGCCGCTGTTCGCCGGCCTGACGGCGCTCTGGCGGCGCGGGGACGAGGTCTTCGCCGAGGTCGCACTGCCCGAGGAGGGCCGTACGGCGGCCGCCCGGTTCGGCATCCACCCCGGCATGTTCGACGCGGTGCTCCAGGCGATGGCCGCCTCCACCCTGCTGGAGCGGATCTCCACCGACGAGGCCCCGCACGGCCGGCTGCCCTTCGCCTGGACGGGCGTCGAGCTGTACGCCTCCGGCGCCGCCGCCGTCCGGGCCCGGCTCACCCCGGCCCGCACCGGCGGGGTGGCCTTCGCCATCGCCGACGCCACCGGTGCGCCGGTCGCCTCGGTGGAGTCCCTGGTGATGCGCCCGGTCTCGCCGGAGGCGATCACCGGGGCCGGTACGGGCGGCCGGGACGCGCTCTACCGGGTCGAGCCGGCCGAGCTGCGGCTCCCGGCGGCCCCGGCCACGGCCGACTGGGCCGTGCTCGGCGAGCCGGCCTTCGGCCTGCCGGGCCGGCCGGACCTGGCCGCCTTCGGCGCGGCCGCCCCGCACACCGTCCTGGTGCCCTGGACGGCCGGGGGCGAGGGCCCGCTCGCCGAGCGGGTGCACGCCGCCACCGGCCGGGCGCTGACCCTCCTCCAGGAGTGGCTCGCCGACCAGCGGTTCGCCGACTCCCGGCTGGTGTTCGTCACCCGGCACGCGGCCGGGGCCGACCTCCGGGACCTCGCGCACGCCCCGCTCTGGGGCCTGGTCCGCTCGGCCCAGGCCGAGCACCCCGGCCGGTTCGTCCTGGTCGACCTGGACGGGGACGAGGCCTCCGCCGCCGTCCTGCCCGCCGCGCTGGCCACCGACGAGCCCCAGCTGGTCGTCCGCCGGGGCACGGTCTCCGCGCCCCGGCTGGCCCGGGCCGGCGCCGGCGCCGACGCGACCGACGACGCCACCGCCCCGGCCCTGCGCCCGGACGGCACGGTCCTGGTCACCGGAGCCACCGGTGCGCTCGGCCGGCTGGTCGCCCGCCACCTGGTCACCGCGCACGGCGTCCGCCGCCTGCTGCTCACCAGCCGCGGCGGCCCCCGGGCCGAGGGCGCGGACGAGCTCACCGCCGCACTCACCGCGCTCGGCGCCGAGGTCACCCTCGCCGCCTGCGACGCGGCCGACCGGACGGCCCTGGCGGCGCTGCTCTCCGCGCACGACGTCACCGCCGTGGTGCACACCGCCGGGGTGCTCGACGACGGCGTGCTCGACGCGCTCACCCCCGAGCGGGTCGCCACCGTCCTGCGCCCCAAGGTCGACGGCGCGGTCAACCTGCACGAGCTGACGGCCGACCGGGACCTGGACGCCTTCGTCCTGTTCTCCTCCGTCGCCGGGGTGCTCGGCGCCGCCGGACAGGCCGGCTACGCCGCCGCCAACACCTTCCTGGACGCGCTCGCCCGCAGCCGCCGCGCCGACGGCCTGCCGGGCACCGCGATCGCCTGGGGCCCGTGGCAGCTCGACGACCTGGCGCACGCCGGCATGGCGGGCGGGCTCGGCAGGGCCGACCTCGGCCGGCTGGCCCGCGGCGGGATGGCGCCGCTCCAGGCGGAGCAGGGCCTGGAGCTGTTCGACGCCGCCCGGTCCGGCGCCGACCCGCTGGCCGTCGCGGTCCGGCTGAACCCGGCCGCCTTCCGGGGCGGCGAGGTGCCGCCGATGCTGCGCGGCCTGGTCCGCGCCACCGGCCGGCGGGCCGCCGAGACCGGCGCCGGCCAGGACCCGGCCCGCCGGATCGCCGGCCTCACCGGGGAGCACCGGACCCGGGCCCTGCTCGACCTGGTGCGCACCCAGGTGGCCGACGTACTCGGACACGCCTCGGCGGAGTCCGTTCAGGCCACCCGGGCGTTCAAGGAGATCGGCTTCGACTCGCTGACCGCCGTGGAGCTGCGCAGCCGGCTGCACGAGGCGACCGGGCTGCGGCTGCCGGCCACCCTGGTGTTCGACTACCCGACCCCGGCCGCGCTGGCCGGCTTCCTCGACGGGCGGCTGCCCCGGGAGGGAGCACCGCGGGAGGAGCCCGTCCTCGCCGAGCTGGACCGGCTGGAGGCCGCCCTGGAGCGGCGGCTGGCGGACGGCCACGCGCTCGACGGCCTGTCGCCGCGCCTGCGGGCCCTGCTCGACCGCCTGGACGGCCCGGCCGCCTCCGCGGCCGGCCTGGCCGGGGACGACAGCGACCTCGACGCCGCCTCCGACGACGAGCTCTTCGCCCTCGTCGACTCCCTGGACTGATCCAGGAACCCCCCGCGCCGCCGGGCCGGCCCCCTCCGGGGCACGGCCCGGCGGCCCCGGACACGCCCGGACGCGGCCGCGCCCCGCCCCGGAGCCGGACGACCCCGGCAGCCACCACTCCGCCGCAGGAAAGTGATCTGAGATGGCCAACGAAGACCAGCTTCGCGAGTACCTCAAGCGGGCGGTGGCCGATACCCGTAAGGCCCACCGGCGGCTCAAGGAGCTCGAGGACGAGCGCCACGAGCCGATCGCGATCATCGGCATGGCCTGCCGCTTCCCCGGCGGCGTGCGCAGCCCCGAGGGGCTGTGGCGGCTCCTGGTCGACGAGGCCGACGCGATCTCCGAGTTCCCGACCGACCGCGGCTGGGACCTCGACTCGGTGTACGACCCCGACCCGGGCGCCGCCGGCACCAGCTACACCCGCCACGGCGGCTTCCTGGACGGCGCGGCCGGCTTCGACGCGGGCTTCTTCGGCATCAGCCCCAACGAGGCGCTGGCGATGGACCCGCAGCAGCGGCTGCTGCTGGAGACCTCCTGGGAGGCCGTGGAACGCGCGGGCATCGACCCGCAGTCGCTGGCCGGCGGCCGGACCGGCGTCTTCGTCGGCACCACCTCGCAGCTGTACGGCACCGGTTCGGACATCCCGGAGGGCGTGGACCTGTACCTGGGCACCGGCACCACCTCCAGCGTCACCTCCGGCCGGATCGCCTACCACTTCGGCCTGGAGGGCCCGGCGGTCTCGGTCGACACCGCCTGCTCCTCCTCGCTGGTCGCACTGCACTGGGCCGCCCGCTCGCTGCGCCAGGGCGAGTGCACCACCGCACTGGCCGGCGGCGTGACGGTGATGTCCAACCCCGGCATGTTCGTGCTGTTCAGCCAGCAGAAGGGGCTGGCCCCGGACGGCCGCTGCAAGGCCTTCGCGGGCGCCGCCGACGGCACCGCGTGGAGCGAGGGCGTCGGCATGCTGATGCTGGAGCGGCTCTCCGACGCGCGCCGCAACGGGCACCGGGTGCTCGGCGTGATCCGCGGCAGCGCCGTCAACCAGGACGGTGCCTCCAACGGCCTGACCGCCCCCAACGGCCCCTCCCAGCAGCGGGTGATCCGGCACGCGCTGGCCGACGCCCGGCTGGCGGCGGCCGAGGTCGACGTGGTGGAGGCGCACGGCACCGGCACCACCCTCGGCGACCCGATCGAGGCCCAGGCGCTGCTCGCCACCTACGGCCAGGAGCGCGAACTCCCGCTGCTGCTGGGCTCGGTGAAGTCCAACATCGGCCACACCCAGTGCGCCGCGGGCGTGGCCGGGGTGATCAAGACGGTGCTGGCCATGCAGCACGGCGTGCTGCCCCGCACCCTGCACGTGGACCAGCCGACCCCGCACGTGGACTGGACGGCCGGGTCGGTCGACCTGCTCACCGAGGCGCGCGCCTGGCCGGAGACCGGCCGCCCGCGCCGGGCCGGCGTCTCCTCCTTCGGCGTCAGCGGCACCAACGCCCACGTCGTACTGGAGCAGGCCCCGCCGGTCGAGGCCCCGTCGGACGAGGCTCCTGAGCCGTCGAGCGCGCCGACCGGCCCGGTTCCGCTGGCCTTCTCCGCCAAGAGCCCGGCCGCGCTCCGGGACCAGGGCGCGCGGCTGCGCGAGCTGCTCGCCGCCGACCCGGCGCTCGTCCCCGCCGACCTCGCCGCCTCGCTGGCCTCGTCCCGCTCCGACTTCGCCCACCGCGCGGCGGTGGTCGGCGCCACCACCGCCGAACTCCACGACGCCCTCGGGGACTTCGACTCCGGCACGGCGGACGTCACCGGCCGGACGGTGTTCGTGTTCCCCGGGCAGGGCTCGCAGTGGGTCGGGATGGCCGTCGAACTCCTCGACAGCGAGCCGGTGTTCGCCGCCCTGATCACCGAATGCGCCGACGCCCTCGCCGAGTTCACCGACTGGAACCTGATCGACGTCCTGCGCGGCGCCGAGGGCGCACCCGGCTACGACCGGGTCGACGTCGTCCAACCCGCCCTCTGGGCCGTCATGGTCTCCCTCGCCGCCCTCTGGCAGGCGTACGGAATCCACCCCGACGCC
Source organism: Kitasatospora sp. NPDC058184 (assembly GCF_042883725.1). NCBI lineage: Bacteria > Bacillati > Actinomycetota > Actinomycetes > Kitasatosporales > Streptomycetaceae > Kitasatospora > Kitasatospora sp. NPDC058184. The sequence continues at coordinate 144,793 of NZ_JBHVVE010000012.1, read as the reverse complement.
GTCATCGGCCACTCCCAGGGCGAGATCGCCGCCGCCACCGTCGCCGGCGCCCTCACCCTCCAGGACGGCGCCCGCGTCGTCGCCCTGCGCTCCCAGGCCATCACCGCCATCGCCGGAAACGGCGGCATGGTCTCCATCGCCCAACCCGCCCAGGACATCGACCTCACCCCCTGGCACGACCGCATCTCCATCGCCGCCGTCAACGGCCCCAGCTCCACCGTCGTCGCCGGGGACGCCGACGCCCTCGACGAACTCGTCGAACGCTTCACCACCGACGGCATCCGCGTCCGCCGCGTCCCCGTCGACTACGCCTCCCACTCCGCCCACGTCGAGCGGATCCAGGACGACCTGCTCACCGCCCTGGCCGACCTGCGCCCCCGGCCCCCGAAGGTCCCGTTCTGGTCCACCCTGGACAGCCGCTGGACCGACACCGCCGCCTTCGACGCCGCGTACTGGTACCGCAACCTGCGCCACCCGGTGCAGCTGGAGGCCGCCGTCCGCGCCCTGCTCGCCGAGGGCTTCACCACCTTCGTCGAGATCAGCCCCCACCCCGTCCTCACCCCCGGACTCCAGGAGACCCTGGACGAGGCGACCGCCCCCACCGTCGCCTGCGGCACGCTCCGCCGCGACCAGGGCGGGCTCGCCCGCTTCCTGGCCTCCGCCGCCGAACTCTGGGTGCGCGGCGTGGCGGTGGACCTCTCCGGCCGCTCGGCCGGCGCCCGCCCGGTCGACCTGCCCACCTACCCCTTCCAGCACGAGCGGTACTGGCTGGAGCCCTCCTCCGGCACCGGGGACGTCACCGCCGCCGGTCTCGGCGCCACCGACCACCCGCTGCTCGGCGCGGCCCTGCCGCTGGCCGAGGGCGACGGGGTGGTGCTCACCGGCCTGCTGTCCCTGCGCAGTCACCCGTGGCTGGCCGACCACGCCGTCTCCGGCACCGTCCTGCTGCCCGGTACGGCCTTCGTGGAGCTGGCCGTCCGCGCCGGTGACGAAGTCGGCTGCGGCCTGGTCGAGGACCTGGCCATCGAGGTCCCGCTGATCCTCCCCGAGCGCGGCGCCGTCGTCCTGCAGGCCGTGGTCGGCGCGGCCGACGAGTCCGGCCTGCGGCCGGTGGCCGTCTACGGCCGCCCCCAGGACGCCCCGCACGGCGAGCCGTGGACCCGGCACGCCGGCGGTCTGCTCGCCGCCGACAACGCCCAGCCTCCCGCCGAGAGCGGGCCCTGGCCGCCGGCCGGCGCCGCCCCCGTCGACCTGGACGGCTTCTACGACCGGCTGGAGCAGGCCGGTTACGGCTACGGCCCGGTGTTCCGGGGCCTGACCCGGGCCTGGCGGCTCGGCGAGCAGGTGCACACCGAGGTCCGGCTGCCGCGGCAGGCGCACGCCGACGCGGACCGCTTCGGCCTGCACCCCGCGCTGATGGACGCCGCCCTGCACGGCATGGGGCTGGCCCGCCGGGAGGGCGCGGCCGAGGGCAACGGCCTGCCGTTCGCCTGGAGCGGCGTCCGTCTGCACGGCACCGGCGCCACGGCGCTGCGCGTGACGGTCTCCCCCACCGGGCCGGACTCGGTGTCGCTGGCCCTGTTCGACGAGACCGGCGCCCCGGTCGCCTCGGTGGCCTCGCTGGCCGTCCGGACGATCTCCGCCGGTCAGCTGCGGGCCGCCCGGCGCGGGCAGCGGGACGCGCTCTTCCGGGTCGAGTGGGCCCGGGTCGCGCCGGGCGACGGCGGGCGGGCCGAGCGCTGGGCGGTGCTCGGCGACGACCGGGCCGTCCCCGGGCTCCGGCTGGACGGCCTGGCCGGACTCGACCACCTGGACTCCCTGGCCGGGGCCGCCGGCGGGCCGGAGGTCCTGCTCCTGCCCGCGCCGCCGGCCGACGGCGGGTCCCCGGCGGACGCCCACCGGGTGACCGGTGAAGTCCTCGGCCTGCTCCAGGAGTTCCTCGCCGACGAGCGGTTCGCCGGGACGCGGCTGGCCGTGCTGACCGGGGGCGCGGTCGCCGCCGCCCCCGGCGACCCGGTGCCCGGCCTGGTCCACGCCCCGCTCTGGGGCCTGCTCCGCTCCGCGCAGGCGGAGCACCCCGACCGGTTCGTCCTGGTCGACCTCGACGGCACCGCCGACGCGGCCGCCACCCTGCCCGCCGCGCTGGCCAGCGGCGAGCCGCAACTGGCCGTCCGAGAGGGCGAGTTGTTCGCCCCCCGGCTGGTCCGGGCCACCCCGACCGCCGACCTCCGTCCGCTCGACCCGGCCGGAACGGTGCTGGTCACCGGCGGCACCGGCACCCTCGGCGCCCTGCTCGCCCGCCACCTCGTCACCGACCACGGCGCCCGCCACCTGCTGCTCACCAGCCGCAGCGGCCCCGACGCCCCCGGCGCCGCCGAGCTCACCACCGAACTCACCGCCCTCGGCGCCACCGTCACCGTCACCGCCTGCGACACCGCCGACCGCGACCGACTCGCCGCACTGCTCGCCGACATCCCCACCGACCACCCCCTCACCGCCGTCGTCCACACCGCCGGCGTCCTCGACGACGCCGTGGTCGAGACCCTGACGCCCGAGGCCCTCGCCCGGGTGCTGCGGCCCAAGCTCGACGCCGCCGCGCACCTGGACGAGCTGACCGCGGAGCTGGACCTGGCCGCCTTCGTCCTGTTCTCCTCCGCCGCCGCCACCTTCAGCAGCCCCGGCCAGGGCAACTACGCCGCCGCCAACGCCTACCTGGACTCGCTCGCGGCCCGCCGCCGGGCGGCCGGGCGGCCCGCGCAGTCGCTGGCCTGGGGCCTGTGGGCGCAGCCCAGCGGCATGACCGGCCACCTGGGCGAGGCCGAGCTGGAGCGGATGAGCCGGGGCGGCACGGTGCCGCTGTCCGAGCGGGACGGGCTCGCCCTGTTCGACGAGGCGCTGGCCGTCCCCGCCCCACTGGTGGTGCCGGCCGCGCTCGACCTCGCGGTGCTGCGCGGGCGGACCCCGGTGCCGCACCTGCTGCGCGCGCTGGTCCGGCCAGCCGCGCGGCGCGCCGCCCGGTCCCGTACCGGGGAGGACGGCGGCCGGCTGGCCGAACGGCTGGCCGCGCTCTCCGGGGCCGACCGCCGCCGTGCCGCGCTCGACCTGGTCCGGGCGCAGATCGCCGGGGTGCTCGGGCACTCCTCGGCCGAGCAGGTCGATCCCGAACTCCCGTTCAGCAAGCTCGGGTTCGACTCGGTGACGGCCGTGGAGCTGCGCAACCGGCTCTACCAGGCCTCCGGTCTGCGGCTGCCCGCGACGGCGGTCTTCGACTACCCGACGGCCGGCGCGCTGGCCGAGCGGATGCGGGCGCTGCTGCTGCCCGAGGCGGAGGCCGACGGCGGCACCGACGGCGGCACCGCCGAGGAGCAGGCCGCCGAGGAGGCCCGGGCGGCCGAGATCGACGGCATGGACATCACGGACCTGGTCGAACTGGCGCTGGGCACCTCGGTGGACCCCGCAGGCGTCTGAGGAAGAGGACAGCATGACTACCCCGCCGGAGCGGATCGTCGAGGCGCTGCGCGCCTCGATCAAGGACAACGAGCGGCTCAGGAAGCAGAACGAGCGGCTGTCGGCGATCGCCGACGAGCCGATCGCCGTCACCGGCATGGCCTGCCGGCTGCCCGGCGGGGTGCGCACGCCCGAGGACTTCTGGCGGCTGCTCACCGAGGGCGGCGACGGCATCGGGCCGTTCCCCGCCGACCGCGGCTGGGACCTCGGCGAGCAGAGCGCCACCGCCCAGGGCGGGTTCCTCTACGACGCCGCCGAGTTCGACCCCGGCTTCTTCGGCATCGGCCCGCGCGAGGCCCTCGCCATGGACCCGCAGCAGCGGCTGCTGCTGGAGACCTCCTGGGAGGCCGTCGAGCGGTCCGGCATCGACCCGCTCACCCTGCGCGGCAGCCGGACCGGCGTGTTCGCCGGCGTGATGTACCACGACTACGCCGCCCGGCTGGACGAGGTGCCCGACGAGGTCGCCGCCTACCTGGGCAACGGCAGCGCGGGCAGCGTCGCCACCGGCCGGGTCTCGTACGCGCTGGGCCTGGAGGGCCCGGCCGTCACCGTGGACACCGCCTGCTCCTCCTCGCTGGTGACGATCCACCTGGCGGTCCAGGAGCTGCGCCGCCGGGGCTGCGACCTGGCCCTGGCGGGCGGCGTCGCGGTGATGTCCACGCCCGGACTGTTCGTGGAGTTCACCCGGCAGAAGGGCCTGGCGGCGGACGGCCGGTGCAAGGCCTTCGCGGACGCGGCGGACGGCACCGGGTTCTCCGAGGGCGTCGGCATGCTGATGCTGGAGCGGCTCTCCGACGCCCGCCGCAACGGGCACCCGGTGCTCGCGGTGCTGCGCGGCAGCGCCGTCAACCAGGACGGCGCCTCCAACGGCCTGACCGCGCCCAACGGCCCGGCGCAGGAGCGGGTGATCCGCCAGGCCCTGCTCTCCGCCGGTCTCACCGCCGCCGACGTGGACGCCGTCGAGGCGCACGGCACCGGCACCACCCTGGGCGACCCGATCGAGGCCCAGGCACTGCTCGCCGCCTACGGCCAGGAGCGTGAACTCCCGCTGCTGCTGGGGTCGGTGAAGTCCAACATCGGCCACACCCAGAGCGCGGCCGGGGTGGCCGGGGTGATCAAGACGGTGCTCGCGCTGCGGCACGGCGTGCTGCCCCGGACCCTGCACGTGGACCGGCCGTCCTCGCACGTGGACTGGTCGGCGGGCGCGGTGGAGCTGCTGACCGAGCAGCGGGAGTGGCCCGAGACCGGCCGCCCGCGCCGGGCCGGCGTCTCCTCCTTCGGGATCAGCGGCACCAACGCCCACGTCATCGTCGAGCAGGCCCCGGAGGAGCAGCCCACCGAGCAGCCCGGCGAGGAGCCCGCCGAGGGGCAGGCACCGTCGGCCGGCACCGGCGCCCCGTGGCTGCTGGCCGGCCGCACCGAGGCCGCCGTACGGGCCCAGGCCGGGCGCCTCGCCGAGCACCTGGACGCCCACCCCGCGCTCGCGGCCGTCGACGTCGCCCACTCGCTGGCCACCGGCCGCTCCGCCTTCCCCCACCGCGCGGTGGTGGTCGGCGCCGACCGGGCCGCGCTCGCCGCCTACGCCGCCGGGCAGGACCCGGCCGCCGTGGTGGCCGGCACGGCGGACGTGACCGGGCGCACGGTGTTCGTGTTCCCCGGCCAGGGCTCCCAGTGGGCCGGGATGGCCGTCGAACTCCTCGACAGCGAACCGGTGTTCGCCGCCCGCATCACCGAATGCGCCGACGCCCTCGCCGAGTTCACCGACTGGAACCTGATCGACGTCCTGCGCGGCGCCGACAGCGCACCCGGCTACGACCGGGTCGACGTCGTCCAGCCCGCCCTCTGGGCCGTCATGGTCTCCCTCGCCGCCCTCTGGCAGGCCCACGGCATCCAGCCCGACGCCGTCATCGGCCACTCCCAGGGCGAGATCGCCGCCGCCACCGTCGCCGGCGCCCTCACCCTCCAGGACGGCGCCCGCGTCGTCGCCCTGCGCTCCCAGGCCATCACCGCCATCGCCGGAAACGGCGGCATGGTCTCCATCGCCCTCCCGGCCGAGGACATCGACCTCACCCCCTGGCACGACCGGATCTCCGTCGCCGCCGTCAACGGCCCCACCTCCACCGTCGTCGCCGGAGACGCCGACGCCCTCGACGAACTCGTCGAACGCCTCACCACCGACGGCATCCGCGCCCGCCGCATCCCCGTCGACTACGCCTCCCACTCCGCCCACGTCGAGCGGATCCAGGACGACCTGCTCACCCTGCTCGCCCCCGTCACCCCGCGCGGCGCCGACATCCCCTTCCACTCCACCGTCGACAGCCGGTGGCTGGACACCACGACGATGGACGCCGCCTACTGGTACCGCAACCTGCGCCGGACCGTCCGGCTGGAGGAGGCCGTCCGCGCCCTGCTCGCCGAGGGCTTCACCACCTTCGTCGAGATCAGCCCCCACCCCGTCCTCACCCCCGGACTCCAGGAGACCCTGGACGAGACGGCCGCGCCCACCGTCACCTGCGGCACGCTCCGCCGCGACCACGGCGGCCCGACCGCCTTCCTGGCCTCCGCCGCCCGGCTGCACGTCCGGGGCGTCCCGGTCGACTTCTCCCCCGCCCTCGCCGGGGCCCGCCGGGTCGACCTGCCCACCTACCCCTTCCAGCGCGGCCGCTACTGGCTGGAGGGGCCCCGCGAGGACGCCTCGGCCGGCGCCCTGTTCCGGACGGTCTGGCGGCCCGTCGGGGGCGCCCGCACCGGCCGCCCGGACGGCCCGATCGCCGTCCTCAACGCCGGCCCCGGCTCCGCCGACGGGCTGGTCCCGTACGCCGACCTGGCCGCCCTCGCCGCCGCCGAGGCCGTCCCCGCCACCGTCCTCTACCACCTGCCCGCCGCGGCGGGCCCGGACGCCGGGCTGCCGACGGCCGTCCGCGCCGCCGTCAACGGGACCCTCGACCTGCTCCGCGCCTGGCTCGCCGAACCCCGGCTGGCCGCCTCCCGCCTCGTCCTGGCCACCCGCCGCGCCGCCGGCCCCGGCCTGGACGACCTCGCCCTGGCCCCGGTGTGGGGGCTGGTCCGCTCCGCCCAGGCGGAGTACCCGGGCCAGTTCGCCCTGCTCGACCTGGACGACTCCGCCGCCTCCGCCGCGGCGGTCCCCGCCGCCCTGGCCACGGACGAGCCCCAGCTGGTGATCCGCGACGGCGTTCCGCACGCGGCCCGCCTGCTGCCCGTCCCCCACGAGCCGGCCCGCCCGATCGACCCGGCCGGGACGGTGCTGGTCACCGGCGGCACCGGCACCCTCGGCGCCCTGCTCGCCCGCCACCTCGTCACCGACCACGGCGCCCGCCACCTGCTGCTCACCAGCCGCAGCGGCCCCGACGCCCCCGGCGCCGCCGAGCTCACCACCGAACTCACCGAACTCGGCGCCACCGTCACCGTCACCGCCTGCGACACCGCCGACCGCGACCGACTCGCCGCACTGCTCGCCGACATCCCCACCGACCACCCCCTCACCGCCGTCATCCACACCGCCGGCGTCCTCGACGACGGCATCCTGGACTCGCTCACCCCCGACCGGGTGGACACCGTGCTCCGCCCGAAGGTCGACGCCGCCGTCCACCTGCACGACCTGACGGCCGGCCACGACCTGGCCGCCTTCGTGCTGTTCTCCTCCGCCGCCGCCACCCTCGGCAGCGCGGGCCAGACCAGCTACGGCGCGGCCAACGCCTTCCTCGACGCGCTCGCCGAGCGCCGCTGCTCCCGGGGCCTGCCCGCGCAGTCGCTCGCCTGGGGCCTGTGGGCGCAGCCCAGCGGCATGACCGGCGGGCTGGCCGAGGCGGAGCTGTCCCGAATGGTCCGCGGCGGGGTGGCCCCGCTCTCCTCCGCCGAGGGCCTGGCCCTGTTCGACGCCGCGCTGGCGGCCGGGGACGCCACCCTGGTGACCGCCCGCCTGGACCTGCCCGCCATCCGCCGCCGGGCCGCTCCCGGGCCGCTGCCCGCACTGCTGCGCGATCTGGCGGCCGGTGCGCCGTCCCGGCGCCAGGAGCCGGCCGGGGAGTTCCCCGAGGACACCGCGGGCCCGTCCGCCGCCGAGCGGCTGGCCGGGCGGCTGGCGGACGCCGGGGAGGTGGAGCGGGAGCGGATCCTGCTCGACCTGGTGCGCGGCGCGGTGGCCGGGGTGCTCGGCCACGCGGGGCCCGAACAGGTCGACCCGGGGCGGCGGTTCCTCGAGCTCGGCTTCGACTCGCTGACGGCGCTGGCGCTGCGCAACCAGCTGGGCGCGGCCACCGGGCTCCGGCTGGCCACCAGCCTGATCTACGACCAGCCCTCCCCGGCCCTGCTCGCCGCCCACCTGCGCGAGCGCCTCGCCGAGCGGGCCGACGCCCACGCCGACGGGCGGGCCGCTGAGGCGGACGCCGCCGTGGCCGGTACCGAGCCGGACGGCCCGCTGGCGACGCTCTACTGGCAGGCCTGCGAGCAGGGTTCCTCGATGGCCGCGCTGGACCTGCTCAAGGCCGCCGCCGGCTGCCGGCCCTCGTTCCGGACCGCCGAGGAGGCCCCGGCCGCCGAGCCGGTCCGGCTGGCGCAGAGCCCGGACGGCCCGGTGCTGGTCTGCCTGCCGTCCTTCGGCCCGGTCTCCGGCCCGCACGAGTACGCCCGGTTCGCCGCCGCCTGCCGCGGCCGCCGCGAGGTCCTGGTGCTGCCCCAGCCGGGCTTCCTGGCCGGCGAGCTGCCGCCCGCCGACCTGGACGCGCTGGCCGGCCTGCACGCCGGGTCGGTGCTCCGGCACACCGGCGGCCGGCCGTTCGTCCTGGTCGGCCGCTCGGCCGGCGGCTGGATCGCGCACGCGGTGGCCGCCCGGCTGGAGCGGCTCGGGACGGGCCCGGCCGGGCTGGCCCTGGTCGACAGCTACGACCCGGACTACGACCAACTGCCGCTGCTGGAGCCGTCGATGTCCGCCGCGATGAAGGACCGCGAGTCGGCCTTCGCGCTCGCCGACGACATCCGGCTGGCCGCGATGGGCGCCTACCACCGGCTCTTCGCGGGCTGGCGCCCGGAGCGGATCGCCGTACCGACCCTGCTGGTGCGGGCGGCCGACCCGTGGACCGAGGAGATCCGGGAGTCGGCCGGCTGGCAGGCCGTCTGGTCGCTCCCGCACACCGCCCTGGACACCCCCGGCGACCACTTCTCGGTCCTGGAGGACCACTCCGACACCACCGCGCGCACCGTGCTGGCGTGGCTGGCCGACGCCGTCGAGCCCGCCCTCAGACCCCTCTGACGGCCGGCCGCTGATCCACCGTTCGAACCTCCTCAGGAGACAGCTCATGAAGATCGTCATCATCGGTGCAGGGCTCGGCGGCGTCGCCTCCGCCCTGGCGCTCACCCGCTCCGGCCACCAGGTCGAGCTCTACGAGCAGGCGGACGAGCTCCGCAAGGGCGGCTACGGGGTGATCCTGTGGCCGAACGCCACGGGCATCCTGACCCAGCTGGGCATCGACCACACCGACCTCGGCCACCGCCTCGACCGGGTGGACATCACCTCGGAGACCGGCCAGCCGCTGGTCAAGGTCGACCTCGACCGGATCGCGCGCGACTTCGGCTCGCCGAACAAGGTGATCCGCCGCAGCGAGCTGGTCGAGGTGCTGGCCGCCGCGCTGCCGCCGGGCGTGCTGCGGTTCGGCGCCCGCGCCACCGTCATCGACGAGCCCGCGCCGGGGACGGACGGGCCGGTCGCGATCACCTTCGAGGACGGCCGGCGGATCGAGGCCGACGTGCTGATCGGCGCGGACGGCCACCGCTCCTTCGTCCGCAAGCACCTCTTCGGCTTCTCGCCGGCCGAGCACACCGGCTGGGCGACCTGGCACGGCACCACCCCGCTGCCGGTGGAGCTGACCAACAGCAACCGGGTGCAGACCATGGCCGGCGAGCACGGCCTGTGCGTGATGCACCCGCTCGGCGAGTCCATGCTCTACTGGGCCTTCGAGACGCCGTGGGCGGACGGCGACGCGGTCCCGCCCGGCGCGCCCGGCTCCCCCGACGGCACCGGCCCGATCGGCGCCGACGGCCGGCCGCAGTCCGCGGTGGCCAACCTGCGGGCCCGGTTCGCCGGCTTCTCCTCCCCGCTGCCCGAGCTGCTGGAGTCGATCAGCGACGAGGACGTCCAGGTCTTCCCGCACATCCTGCACCAGGTCCCCAAGGTGTGGGGGCGCGGCCCGGTGACGCTGCTCGGCGACTCGGTGCACGCCGTCCCGCCGCGCACCGGCATGGGCGCCAACCAGGCGCTGGAGGACGCCTGGGTGATCGGGCGGGCGCTGTCCGGCCAGGGCTCCCCCGCCGAACTGCTGCGCCGCTACGAGAAGATCCGCCGCCGCCGGGTCAAGATGCTCTACCACTACGCCGCGGCGACCGGGAAGCAGGGCCAGTCGGTGCCCGGCCTCTTCAAGCGCTCCAAGGACGGCATCTCCTTCACCGGGTTCCAGCGCTTCCAGATCAAGGCCTTCAGCAACTACCTGAACGCCAAGCCTCGCTGACGGTCCGTCAGTTCACACGCCACCCGTTCCCAGAGAGAGTGACACCCGCCATGAAGATCATCCGTCAGCACGCCTACGGCGGCCCCGAGGTGCTGGAGCTGGAGGACCTCGAACTGCCCGAGCCCGGCCCGGGACAGGTGCTGCTGCGCACCCACGCCGCGGCCGTCACCTTCTTCGACATCCTCAACCGGCGCGGCGACCTCGCCAAGCGCGACTACTACCGGGCCGACGCCGCGCTCCCGCTGGAGCCCGGCTACCAGGGCTCCGGCTACGTCGAGGCGCTCGGCCCGGACGTGACCGGCGTGCGGGTCGGCGACCGGGTCGCCTGGGCCCTGGCGGCCGGCTCGTACGCGAGCCATGTCATCGCCCCCGCCGCTCAGTTGATCCCGGTGCCGGAGGACATCGACCTCGGCGAGGCGGCCGGCCTGCCGGTGCAGGGCCTGCTCGCGTACAAGCTGACCCACGAGGCGTACCCGCTGGCCGAGGGCGACTGGGCCCTGGTGCAGTCGGCGGCCGGCGGCGTGGGCACGCTGATCACCCAGTTCGCCCGGATGCGCGGCGCGCGGGTCATCGGCGTGGTCTCCGCCGAGGAGAAGGCCGTCGTCGCCAAGGAGGCCGGCGCCGAGGCGGTGATCGTCTCCGGCGACACCGAGGACGTGGCCGCCGAGGTCAAGCGGATCACCGGCGGCGAGGGCGTCCGGGTGGTCTACGACGCGGTCGGCAAGGACACCTTCGAGGCGAACCTCGACAGCCTGGCCCCGCGCGGCTACCTGATCAACTTCGGCCAGGCGAGCGGCTTCGTCCCGCCGCTGGACCTGATGACGCTGAACGACAAGGGCTCGCTGTTCGTCACCCGCTTCTGCCTGCCGCACTTCTTCGACGAGTCGTGGCCGCCGCTGAACTTCCTGGAGCGCTGCTTCCAGTGGATGCGCGAGGGGAAGCTGACCGTCCGGATCGACTCCCGCTTCCCGCTCGGCCGGGCCGCCGAGGCGCACGCCGCCGTCGAGGAGCGCCGCACCAGCGGCCGCGTCCTGCTCATCCCCTAACACCCCCCTACACCCCCTGAATTCCCCTCAGAACACGCTTCTCGCACCATATTCGGATCTGCCTCGCAGACCGGGACGGGTAGGCTCCGCACCATGAGTGACACGAGCGCGATTTCGGTCGCGCGCGCCACGATCGACGAATTCACCGGCTCGACCCCCGCCGAACTCGACGGCGTATTCCGCCGGCTCGCCGCGGAATTCCAGGCGGACGGTTCCCTCCGCCCGGACGCGCTCGCCGGAATTCCGGCCCTGCTGGACGCGCTGGACACCGTCCCGCCCGCACACCAGGCCAGGCTCGCCCTGCTGCTCGGGCTGCTGGCCGAGGCCGCCGGCCCGGACGGCGGCTTCCCCGCCCACGAGGCCGTCCGGGCCGGCCTGGACCGCTACCTCCGGCTGCTGTCGGACAGCGGGACGGACGCCGGTCGCGGCGCCGCCCTGTTCTTCCTGCTGGGCCACTTCCCCGAGGACGGCGAGCGGATCCTCGCCGCCCTCCCCGGCACCGGGGTGGACCGGGACGACCTGTCCCGGCTGGCCCGCTGCCTCCAGCCGTGGGAGACCGCGGACGCCGCGACCCGGTGGAACCTCGGCCGGGTCTTCCCCTCCCCCGCCGTCTGGGGCCTGACCGAGCAGGAGCGGGCCACCGCCCCCGCGCTCGACCAGTGGCTCGGCCTGCCCGCCGAGCGCACCGCCGAGCTGTGGGCGACCGAGACCCGGGCGCTGCTGGCCTACTCCGGCGCCAAGGCGGTCTGGGCCTGCGAGCACGGCGCCACGGTGTCCCCGTTCGTGGTGCCCGCCCCCGAGGAGGAGCGGACCGCCGAGCCGTCCCCGGCCGCGGACGTCCTGCGGGGCCACGCCCGGGCCGTCCGCTGCCCGCGCTGCCGACAGCCGCTGGCCGGCGGCACCGAGGCCGCCGTCTGCACCGGCTGCGAGGCCGTATTCCCGTCGGTGGACGGGCTGTTGGACTTCCACGACCAGCCGTCCGGCCCGAGCGACCCGCTGCTGGCCGGCCGGTACGAGCGCGGCCTGCGGGCCGGGTTCGTCCGGATCATGGGCGCCAACTGGGGCGGCTGGGTGTCGCTCGACGACGAGGACGCCTACCTCAGCGAGCACGTCCGGCCGGTCGACGGCCCGGTGCTCGACCTGGCGGCCGGCGCCGGCCGCTGGACCAGGGTGCTGGCCCGTTCGCTCGGCGAGGAGCGGGTGATCGCGCTGGACCTCTCCGCCGAGATGCTGGCCCAGCTGCGGGCCAAGCTGGACCGGGTCCTCACCGTCCGCGGCAGCGCCCTGGAACTGCCGTTCGAGGACGCCTCGCTGGGCGGGGTGAACTGCTGGAACGCGCTGCAGGCCATCCCCGACCCGGAGCGGGCGATCCGCGAGGTCGGCCGCTGCCTGCGCCCGGGCGGCACCTTCACGGTCATGACCTTCCGTCAGGCCGCAGACCCGCTCTACCGACAGTTCCAGAGCCGGCTGGAGCGCCAGGCGCACCGCGGCTCCTTCGACCCGGAGCAGCTCACCGGCTGGCTGGCCGACGCCGGGATGACCGTGCACGACCTGTCCGGCCCCGGAAACTTCCTGTTCGTCACCGCCGTCAAGGCATAGTCCCGCACGAGGAGAGGCCATGCCCGTCAGCCCCGACCCTTCCCAGACGTACCTTCCGGGAATGGACAACAAGGTGGTGTTCCTGAAGAACCTGATCAGCTCCCCGCTGATCGAGGTGGGGGAATTCACCTACTACGCCGACATCGACGACCCGGCGGCGTTCGAGACCCGGAACGTGCTCTACAACTTCGGGCCCGAGAAGCTGGTGATCGGCAAGTACTGCGCCATCGGCACCGGCACCCAGTTCATCATGCCGGCCGCCAACCACCCGATGATCGGCTCCACCACCTACCCGTTCTTCATGTTCGGCGGGGACTGGACCGCGCGGACGGTGGACGCGCTGGCTACCGTCGCCAGCCGCGGCGACACCGTCATCGGCAACGACGTGTGGATCGGCCGGGAGGCCGTGATCATGCCGGGCGTGACGATCGGCGACGGCGCGATCATCGGCACCCGGGCCGTGGTCACCTCCGACGTGCCGGCCTACGGCGTGGTCGGCGGCAACCCCGGCAAGCTGATCAAGAAGCGCTTCGAGGACGCGGACATCGACCGGCTCGCCCGGATCGCCTGGTGGGACTGGCCGGTCGAGGCCGTCACCGAGCACGTCCGCACCATCTTCACCGGCTCCCCCGCCGAGCTCGAACTGGCGGCCAAGGAAGCCGGTCTGATCAACTGATGTTTTCCCCGGTCCCCGGCCGCCCTCGGCCGGGGACCGGCGTACGTTCGGCCCGATCACCTGTGAATGGAGTAGCACCATGGACGCCGCAGTCCTCCACACGCTCGGCAAGCCGCCCCGCTTCGAGCGGTTCCCCGAGCCGACCGCGGGCGAGGGCGAGGTGCTCGTCCAGGTCCTGGCGGCCGCGCTCAACCCCTCCACCAAGGCGGTCGCCGGCGGCGGCCACTTCGCCAGCTCCGACAACCTGCCCGCGGTGGTCGGCCTGGACGGCGTCGGCCGACTGGAGGACGGCAGCCGGGTGTTCTTCGGCGGGGCCCGCAAGCCGTACGGCTCGATGGCGCAACTGACCGTCGCCCGCGCCCCGTTCACCTGGCCGGTGCCGGACGGCGTGGACGACCTCACCGCCGCCGCGCTGCCCAACCCGGCGCTCTCCTCGTGGATACCGCTGGAGCACGCCGCCAAGCTGCAGCCCGGCGAGACCGTCCTGGTGCTGGGCGCCACCGGCGCCGCCGGCAAGCTCGCCATCCAGATCGCCAAGCACCTGGGCGCCGGACGGGTCGTCGCCGCCGGCCGCAACCAGGAGGTCCTGGACACCCTGGGCGAGTACGGCGCGGACGCCACCGTCCCGCTGAACGGCACCCAGGAGGAGATGGCCGAGGCCTTCGCCGCCGCGGCCGGCGACACCGGGTACGACGTGATCCTGGACTACCTGTGGGGCAAGCCGACCGAGGCGCTGCTGACCGCGATGACCCGCAAGGACTTCCACCTGAAGAGCTCCGGCCCCCGGCTGGTGCAGATCGGCGAGTCGGCGGGCGCCACCATCGAGCTGTCGGCCGGCACGATCCGCAGCGCGGGCCTGACCATCGTGGGCGGCGGCTTCCCGCCGCCGCAGGCGTTCCTGGACATGTTCAACCGCCTGATGGCGGGCGCCGCCGCCGGTGAGATCCGGATCGACACCCGGGCCGTGCCGCTGGCGGAGATCGAGCAGGCCTGGCAGGCCGAGGACACCGGGCACAAGCGCCTGGTCATCGTCCCGTAGTCGCCGCGGTCGACGCGGTCACCGCACGACGACCGAGGCCGCCGCCGGATTCCCGGCGGCGGCCTCGTCGTTGCCGTCACTGTCGCGTCAGGTGCCGGTCCACTCCGGTTCGCGCTTCTCCAGGAAGGCCAGCGGGCCCTCCTCGGCGTCCCGGCTGTGCATCCGGCGCTCCTCCCAGACGTAGCGGGTGGCGAAGGACTGCTCCAGCGGCGTGGTGAGGGCCTTGGCCGCCGCCTCCTTGACCGCGCGGACGGACAGCGGGGCGCAGCGCAGGATGTCGCGCACCCAGCCGTCCACGCAGTCGTCCAGCTCCCCGGCCGGCACCACGTCGTTGACCAGCCCGTACTCCAGCGCGCGCCGGGCGCTCAGCCGGCGGCCCGTCATCAGGTGGCCCAGCGCGGCCCGGTAGGGCAGCTGCTGGGCCAGCCGGAACACCCCGCCGGCGCCGGCGATCAGGCCGAGCTTCGCCTCGGGCAGCGCGAAGACGGCGTCCTCGGCGGCGACGATGATGTCGCAGGCCAGCGCCAGCTCGAAGCCGCCGCCCATGGCGAAGCCCTGGACCCGGGCGACGACCGGCTTGGAGAGCGCGAACCGCTCGGTGAGCCGGGGGTAGCCCGGCTTGCCCCGGCTGCCGAAGGTGGAGGTGGCGGTGCCGGCCCTGACCCGTTCGGCCAGCTCCTTGAGGTCCTGGCCGACCGAGAAGGCCCGGTCCCCGGCGCCGGCCAGCACCACCACCCAGACCTCGGGATCGGCCTCGACCTCGTCCCAGATCCCGCACAGCTCCTCGTGCATGCGCAGGTCCATCGCGTTCAGCACCTCGGGCCGGTCGAGGGTGACGTACCCGACCCGGCCCTTCCTCTCGTACCGCACCCGTGTCGGCTCGGCCATCAGAACGGGTACCTCGCCGGGGTCTCGCGGACGGTCAGCCACTGCCACTGGGTGTACTCGTCCCAGCTGTGCTCGGAGCCGTGCCGGGTGCCGTTGCCGGAGGCGCCGCGGCCGCCGTGCGGCACGTGGGCCTCGTCGTTGATGGTCTGGTCGTTGACGTGGACCATGCCGGTGCGCAGCCGGTCGGCGATCGCCCGGCCGCGCCGTACCGAGCCGGTCTGGACGGCGGCGGTGAGCCCGTACGCGGTCCGGTTGGCCAGTTCGACGGCCTCGTCGTCGTCGGCGACCACGGTGACCGGGGCGACCGGCCCGAACACCTCCTCGGTGAAGGCGGGCATGTCGGGGGTGACGCCGGCCAGCACGGTCGGCTCGAAGAACGGGCCGCGCCGGGCGCCGCCGGCCAGCACCACGGCGCCGGCCGCCACCGACTCGCGGACGATCCGCTCGACCCGGTCGAGCTGCCGCTCGCCGATGACCGGGCCGAGGTCGACCTCCTCGCGGAACGGGTCGC
This sequence comes from Kitasatospora sp. NPDC058184, assembly GCF_042883725.1. Lineage (NCBI taxonomy): Bacteria > Bacillati > Actinomycetota > Actinomycetes > Kitasatosporales > Streptomycetaceae > Kitasatospora > Kitasatospora sp. NPDC058184. The sequence continues at coordinate 129,006 of NZ_JBHVVE010000012.1, read as the reverse complement.
CGAGGCGCAGCTTGCGGGCGCGGTCGGCGAGCAGCTCCAGGTACCGGTCGGCGACGGCGCGGTGCACCAGGTGGCGCCCGGCCGCCATGCAGATCTGGCCCTGGTGGAAGAAGGAGCCCCAGGCCCCGGACGAGGCCGCGGCGTCGAGGTCGGCGTCGTCGAGGACGATCAGGGCGTTGTTGCCGCCGAGTTCGAGCGAGACGCGCTTGAGCATGCCGCCGGCGACCGCGCCGATCCTGGCCCCGACCTCGCTGGAGCCGGTGAAGGCGATCATCGGCACGTCGGGGTGGCGGACCAGGGCCTCGCCGACCTCGGCGTCGCCGGGCAGCACCTGGAGCAGCCCGGCGGGCAGGCCCGCCTCCTCGAAGAGCCGGGTGATCACCCGGCCGCCGGAGACCGGGGTGTGCACGTCGGGCTTGACCACCACGGCGTTGCCGAGGGCCAGCGCGGGGGCGACCGCGCGCATCGCCAGCACCAGCGGGACGTTCCAGGGGCTGATCACGCCGACCACCCCGAGCGGCACCCGGCGGGCGAAGCTCTCCCGGCCCGGCTCGGAGGCCAGCAGGTGGCCGTTGGGGCGGGTGGGCAGCGCGGCGGCGGACCACAGCTCGTCCAGGACGGCGCCGACCTCGAAGTCGGCCTTGCCGCGCACCGATCCGCCCTCGCGGACCAGCAGGTCGACGATCTCCTGGCGGTGGCGCTCCAGCACGGCGGCGGCGCGGCGCATGACGGCGGCGCGCCCGGTCGGCGGGGTCGCCGCCCAGCCGGGCTGGGCCTGCGCGGCGGCGGCCACGGCGGGGTCCACGTCCGCGGCCGCGGCCAGCGAGACCACGGCGATCGGGCGCCCGGTGGCGGGCTCCCGTACCTGGAGCTCGCCACCGGAGAGTGCCGGGTCGAGCCCGGCGTCCAGCTGAATGAGACCGCTCATCGCGGCCACCTCCCTTGTCAGTGGTTCGGCCCCGACGAACGGCGTACCGGGGCGTGTCCGTCGGGCACGCCCCCGGTTCAACGAGGCGGGGTGTGCCCGGTGATGGGCACGTCGACCAGGAGCGGCGCGGTCGCGGACGCCGACTTGGCGACGATCTCGGTGAGTTCGGCGGGGTGGGAGACCCGGACGGCCTCGATGCCGAAGAACTCGGCGGCGGCCCGGAAGTCCAGCCGGTGGCGCCCGCTGTCCGGGCCGAAGGCCAGGTCCAGGCCGAGGTAGCGCCCGCCCCGGGTGGAGCGGCTGTCCCAGGTGTCCAGGGTCTCCTTGAGGGTGCGGTACTCGCCGTTGTTCATCACCACGAAGGTCACCGGGACGCGGTAGTGGCCGGCCGCCCACAGGCCCTGGAGGCCGAACATCGCGCAGCCGTCGCCGAGCACGGCGACCACCGGGCGGCTGTCGTCGCCCATCCGGCGGCCGACGGCGGCGCCGATGCCGTGGCCGAGGCCGCCGCCGACGGTGTGCAGGTACGAGCCCGGGCGGTCCTGGCGGAGCACCTGGCGCAGCCGCAGGCCGGTGGTGATGGCCTCCTCGACCACCACGGCGTCCTCGGGCAGTCCGGCGGCCACGGCGTGGGCGGCGGCCAGCGGGTCGAGCGGGCCCGGTCCGTACGCGGCGAGCGCGGCGCGGTCGGTGGCGGCCCACCCGGCCGCCGCCCGCCGGCCGGCGGCGGCGGTCCGCTCGGCGGCCCGCGGGACGCGTCCGGCGAGCTGCTCCGCGAGGGTGGCCAGGGAGGGCCGCAGCGCGCCGTGCAGGCCCAGTCGGACGCCGAAGTTGCGGCCCAGTTCGGCGGCGTCGGCGTCCAGTTGGAGGACGGTGGTGGTCTCCGGGATCGGCGAGCCGGGGGTGTAGTGGTGGGCCATGAAGGCGTGGGTGCCGACGATCAGGACGGTGTCGTGGGCCGCCAGGGTCTCCCGGATCGCGGCGTGGGTGGCGCCCAGCATGCCGCCGTACAGCGGGTGCGAGGTGGGGAAGTCCAGGTTGTCGTTCATCGGCTGGTGGTACGTCACCGCGCCGAGCGCCTCGGCGAGCGCGGTCAGTTCGGCCACCGCGCCGTCGCGGCCGACGGCGTCCCCGGCCACCAGGGCGGGGCGCTCGGCGGCGGCCAGCAGCCCGGCGGCGGCGGCGAGTTCGGTGGCCGGGCCCTGCGGGGCGAGGGTGGAACGGCCGGGCACCTCGACGTCGACGTCCTCGGTGAGCAGGTCCATCGGGATGGACAGGAACACCGGCCCGGCGGGGGCGCGCCGGGCGGCGGCGAAGGCCCGGGTGAGCATCAGCGGCAGGTCGTGGGCGTGCTGGACGTCGAAGGTCTGCTTGACCGCCGCCGAGGCCAGGCCGATCAGGTCGCCCGAGAGCATCGGGTCGCAGGCCAGGTGGCGGCGGTCCTGCTGGCCCGCGGTGACGACCATCGGGGTGCGCGAGCGGCTGGCGTTGAGCAGCCCGACCAGGCCGTTGGCGAGGCCGGCCGCGATGTGCAGGCTGACGAAGGCGGTGCGGCCGGTGGCCCGGGCGTAGCCGTCCGCCATGGCGACCACCGAGCCCTCGTGGGCGCCGAGCACGTAGTCGATGTCCCCGGCCGCGCTGAGCGCGTCGGTGAAGGGCAGTTCGCTGGTGCCGGGGTTGCCGAAGACGGTGGTGACGCCCTCGGCCCGGAGGATCTCCAGCATCGCCTCGACCGGGCGCATCAGGCGTCCTTCGCCGGGCGGCGGGTCCACGACGCGCCGACCTTGGCGATCACGTCCAGCCCGTACAGCCGCAGGGCCTGCTGGAGGGCGAACTCGGCGAGGTAGTGGCGGAAGGTCTCGACGGGCTCCTCGGCACGGTGGAGCATGTGCCGGTTGGCGACCACCGCGGGGCTGGCCAGCCGGGCGGCGGCGGCCTCCACGGCCGCGTCCATGGCCCTGGGCTCGACCACCTCGTCGAACAGCGCGGCGGCGTCGGGCTCGCGGGCCCAGATCTTGCGCCCGCCGAGGATGACCTGGCGGGAGACCCGGCCGCCGGCGAGCCGGGTGAGGCGCAGGTTGCCGAGGCCGGGGACGATGCCCTCCTGGGCGGCCGGCAGGCTGAAGTAGCTGTCGGCGGCGGCGATCACGTGGTCGAAGACCATCAGCAGCTGCGCCCCGCCGCCGATCGCGAAGGTGTCCACGGCGGCCACCCAGGGCTTCTCCAGCGTGCGCTGCGGCCAGGCGCGGTCGTCGTCGACCAGCAGGCCGCGGTAGATCTTGCTGATGTAGCCGATCTCGCGGCGCATCAGGAAGTCCGCGTACGAGATGGTGCCCTCGTGCAGCTCGGTGAGGTTGATCCCGGCGCTGAACACCCGGCGGCCGAGGTAGCGCCGGTGGGTCATCTCGCCGCCGCGCAGGACGCCGACCTCGGTGGCCGGGTCGAGCAGGACGAGGTCCACCGCGGTCTCCATGTCCTCGACATGGGCGTTGGTCTCGGCGTTCAGGCAGTGGTCGTTGTGGACGGTCACGTGGGCGGTGCCGTCGCGGCGCTCGATCCGGACCACGCCGAGGTCGGCGCTGCCGGTGCGGCTGAACTCCGGGAGCAGGGCCAGCGCCCGCTCGGTGGGGCGCAGCATCGCGTCGATCAGGTGCCGGCCGCACTCGGGGTGGGCGAGGACGGCCTGGAGGAAGATGCCCTGGTCGATCTCCAGGCCCTCCTTGTCGGCCTGCCGCAGCCCGTGCTCGGCGGCCAGCTGCGCCTCGCCGGGCACCAGGCCGGGGTGGCGTTCCCCGGCCCGGCGCAGCAGCTCGTCCAGTCGAAGGTGGACGGTGCGCTCCTCGGTGAGCGCACCGTAGACCTCTGCGACGTGCTCCCGCAGGAAGCGCTGCCGGGACAGCCTGGCCTCCGGGGCGGTGTCCACGCTGCGCGCGGTGTCCAGGGTGAAGACTGGGACGGTCATGACAGCTGTTTCCCTCGGTGGGTCGGGTACGGGTCGGGTCGGGCGCCGGCCGGCCCGGGCGCGGGACGGTCGGGCGCCGGACGGGTCAGGCCCGGTCGGCGGACTGGTTGCGGAGCGTCCGGTCGCAGGCCGCCAGGTGGGCGCCGAGCGACTCCTCGAAGCTGGTGGTGGTGGCGTCCAGCAGCAGCCGGCGACGGATCGCCAGCTCGCCGCCGACCAGCCCGCCGAGCAGCGCGCCGGCGCTCTCGACGGCGGCGGCGACGCCCGCGCGGTCCTCGACGACCCGGTCGAACAGGCCCAGCTCGGCCCCCTCCGCCGCGGTGACCTCGGTGCCGAACAGCACCAGGCGGCGGGCGCGGGCGACGCCCAGCTGCTGGACCAGGCGGTGGACGGCCATGCCGGGCCACAGCCGGCCGGCGGTGACCGCCGGGCTCAGCCGGGTGTCCGCCGTGGCGATCCGGTGGTCGGCGGCCAGCAGCAGGTCCAGCGCCGGGCCCGCGCACTCGCCGGCCGCGACGGCGAGGACGCCGGCCGGGACGCGCTCCAGGCGGCGCAGCGCGCGCTCCCACTTGTTGACCAGGTGGATGCCGACCTCGCCGGGCCAGGCCTGCTCGCGGACGCCGGCCGTCCCCTCGACGTGCAGCACGGCGAAGGTCGCCCGGTCGGCGTCCTCCAGCTCGTCGCAGACCTCGACGACCTGGCCGATCAGCTGCTCGGTCAGCGGCGCGGAGCAGTCGATCAGGACGTGGCGCCCGGCCGACCCGGTGCGTTCGGGAAGCAGTTCGCTGACGGACATGGGAATTCCTCTTTCGGAAGGTGCGGGCTGTGTCTGGTGCATTCCGGTCAGTACCGGACGAGAGCCGTCTCGATGGTCGATCCGGGGCCCATCGTCATGAAGACCCCGAGGTCGCCGGGCCGGACCTGACCCTCGGCCATCAGCCGCTCGTAGGAGAACAGGAACGAGCCGCTGGAGAGGTTCCCGTAGTCCCGCAGCACCCCGGTGGTGTGCCGGACGTCGTGCCGGGTCAGTCCGAGGTTGATCTGGACCGAGTCGATGACCTTCTTGCCGCCGGAGTGGACGATCCAGTGGGCGATGTCGCTGCGCCGCAGGCCGGTGTCCTCCAGCAGCCTGTCGACGACGAGTTCGGCGTGCGCGCCGACCACGTACGGCACGTCGCGGTCCAGGAAGAAGCTGAACTTGCCCTGGTCGTCGTCCCAGTCGTAGCGCATCGCGTCGACGGCCTCGGGGATGATGCGGCTGGAGAACTTGAGGACGGTCGGGCCCTCGGCCCGCACGCCGCTCTCCGGGCGGTCCAGCTGGCCGTCCGGGTCGGCCATCAGGATCACCGCCGCGGCGCCGTCGCCGAACAGGCTGTTGACCACCGCGGTGCGCATGGTGCCGTCGAAGACGTAGGCCGCCGAGCAGGTCTCGACGCAGACCATCAGGGCCGGCCGCCCGGGGTTGGCGGCGGCCCAACCGGCCACCGCGGTCAGGCCGTTGAGCCCGGCGTTGCAGCCCATGCCGACCACGTCGAGCCGGCTGGTCCGGACGTCGAGGCCCAGTTCCTTGATCAGGTGGGCGGAGAGCCCGGGGGTGAGCAGACCGGTGGTGGTGACGCAGCAGATGTAGCCGATCTCGGAGAGGTCGAGGCCGGTGCGGGCCACGCACTCGCGCACCGCCCGCGCGCCCGTCTCCACGCCCGACGCCCGGTGCTTGCGGAGCAGTTCGCCCTGGGTCTCCATCCGGCGCCCGCCGTCCGGCCCCTCCGGCGGGAGAATGAGGAAACGGCGGTCGATCGCGCTGTTCATGAAAAGCGACCGAATGCGCTGGTCGGTTATCCCGAATATGTCGAGGATATCGCTCTGCGCATAGGAGTCCGGCGGGTTCGCGGTGGCGATGCCGATGATCCGGGGCAATGCCCCGTCCTGTTCCGCGAGCGGTGGCACGTCCTTCTCTGACAAGGTCAGCGCCATGTCGCCCCCCTTTCTGGAAAATTCCGGCCATGGACGACTGACAGACGCATTCCAGCAGGGGCGGACCCGCTCGAACACCCCGGTCCGCCCCTTAGGGCCCCCTGTCTCGGCGGGGCCCCCTGCCCGGCCCCGCCGGGGCTCGACCAGGGGCCCGCCGGGGGCCCGCCGGGGGCCCGGCCGGGGCTCAGCCGGCCCGGGTCAGCGCGCCCATCGCCGTGGGCAGGTCGACCCGGGAGCTGACCCGCAGCTTCCGGTAGGCCCGGGTCAGGTGCTGCTCCACGGTGCTGACCGTCACGTACAGCCGCTTGGCGATCTCCCGGTTGGTGTAGCCGTGCGCGGCCAGCTCGGCGACCCGGCACTCGGCGTCGCTGAGCACCGCGTCGGACACCGCCGGGGCGCTCTCCCGGGCCGACTGGTCGCCGCCGCTGCTCCAGCCGAACTCCACGCCCAGCAGCCGGGTGAGCGGCTGGGCCTGGCACTCCTCGGCCAGCATCCAGGCGCGGCGGGCGGTGAGCCTGGCCCGGCGCAGCTCGCCCAGGTCGTGGTAGGTCCTGGCCAGGTCGGCGAGCGCCCGGGCCAGCTCGTACCGGTCGCCGGCCTCCTGGAGCACGTCCGCGGCCTTGCGCAGCAGGGCCGGGCGCTGGCGCAGGTCGCCGGTGGCGGCGAGCTGGCGCATCGCCACGCCCCGCGCCCGCGGCGCGCACTGGTCGACCATCGCGAGCTGCTCCTCCAGCAGGCGCCGGGCCCCGTCGCGGTCGCCCAGCTGGAGCATCGCCTCGGCGGCCTCGCCGCGCCAGGCGACCAGGCCGGGCACGTCCAGCCCCCACTGGCGCATCAGCTCGCCGCAGGCGAGGAAGTCGCCGAGCGCGGCGTTCAGGTGGCCGGTGGCCAGCTGGTACCGGCCGCGGGCCTGGAGGTAGTGGAGGCCGTAGCGGCTCTGCAGCATCGCCTCCGGGACGGGCAGGTTGAGCTGGTCGGCGGCCTCGTCGTGGCGGCCCATCGCGGTCAGCGCGGTCAGCAGGCTGGCCAGCGCGCCGCCGACCGCCACCCCCCAGCTGCCGGCCGGGATGATCTCCAGCGCCTGCCGGGCGTACCGCTCGGCGCCGGGCAGGTCGCCCTGCCGGACGGCGATCTCGGCCCGGATGGTCGCCAACCGGGCCTGGCGCCCCGGGGACTGGCGGGCGGCCGCCTCCGCGATCAGGCCGTCGCACCAGGGCGCGGCCCGGTCGGCCCGGTCGCCGTAGGTCAGCGCGAGCAGCGCCGACTCGACGGTGTCCATGCCCGTCTCGTCCAGCCGGGAGGTGCGCAGGATCCGCTCGGCCTCGGCGACCGCCTGCTCGGACGGGCCGCGGCTGAGCACCGAGTCCAGCGCGGTGGCCGCCTCCAGCCGCCAGCTGACCGCGGTGGACGGCGCCGGGCGCGGGTCCGGCTCCTCCTCGGCGGACGGCACGTGCGCCAGCAGCGGCGCGTACCAGCAGCGCAGCCACGGCCGGGTGGTCCGCAGCTCGGCCGCGGTCTCCGGGTCGTGCGGGCCGCTCTCCAGGCCGAGCCGGGACAGCACGTCCCTGGCCTCCTCGAAACGGCCGTGCCACAGCAGGGCCTTGGCGAGCACCAGGCCGTCGCTGGGGCGCAGGTGGCCGCGGTGCAGGGCGGTGGTGAGCTCGGTGAGGTGCGGGGTCGGGGCGCCCGGGTTGATCCGCCACTCGGCGCGGACCAGGGCCGTCCTGATCCGGGCCAGCCGGGGCCCGTCCGCGCAGACCCGGCAGGCCAGCCGCAGGTACTCGACGGCCTGGCCGACCCGGCCCTCGGCCAGCGCCAGCGTGGCGGCCTCCTCCAGTACGGGGACGGTCCAGGCCTCCTCGACCCGCCCGGAGGCGAGCAGGTGCTCGGCCGTCGCGGCCGCGGCGCCCCCGCCCGCGTGCAGCAGTCCGGCGGCCCTGCCGTGCAGTTCGGCCCTGCGTTCGGAGCCGGTGTCGAGCAGCACGGCGGCCCGGGCGGCCGGGTGGCGGAAGCCGTCGGGGGCCAGCAGGCCGCAGTCCGCCAGCTCGCGCAGGCCGCGCGCCGCCTCCGCGCCGTCCACGCCGAGCAGCCGGCCGACCCCGTCCGGGGCGCCGAGCACGGCGAGCGCCTGGACGAGCGGGAGCAGCCCGGGGGCGCTCCGGTGCAGCAGGTCGCGCACCGCCTGCCCGTAGCCGTCGGCGACGGCCAGCCCGCCGTCGTCGGTGCCGGCCCGCACCGCCGCGAGCTGGCCGTCGAGCAGGGCGGTGAGCAGCAGCGGGTTGCCGCCGCTGATCCGGTGGCAGTCGGCGGCGAGCCGGTCGGCGGCCTCCCGGCCCAGGCGCTCGGCGACCAGCCGCTCCACACCGTCGGGGGTGAGCAGGGGCAGGACCAGGCTGTGGCAGCCGGGGCGGCGCAGCAGCTCCTGGTGGAACTCGGCGGTGCGGTGGGCGGCCCGGCCGGTCCGGCCGAGGACGGCCATGATCCGGGAGCGGCCGAGCCGGCGGGTCAGGTGGGAGAGGCAGGCCAGCGAGTCCGGGTCGGCGTGCTGGACGTCGTCCACCACCAGGGCGAGCGGCTGCCGTTCGGCCAGGTCGAGCAGCAGCGCGCTCAGTTCCCGGGCGGCCGGCTCCCGCCGGTCCGGGCCGGCCGCGAGCAGTTCGCGGACGGCGGCCCGCTGCTCGGCCGGCACCGGGGCGCCGCGCAGCAGCTGGCCCAGCACGCCGAGCGGCAGGCCGGTCTCGGCGGCCGACCCCACCGCCGTCAGCGGCAGGACGCCCGCCCCGGCCGCCTGCTCGACGAACTCGTCCAGCAGGGCGCTCGTTCCGGTGGCCGCCGGGCCGCTCACCACGGCGATCCGTCCCCTGCCCCCGACCGCCTCGGTCAGCAGACCGGCCAGGAAGGCCAGGTGCTCATCGCGTTCGACCAGCATCATTGCTCAGACTTTCTCTCGTGCGTACGTGCGGGTGTGGGTGGGGGAACCGGCTGCGTGGGACTCAGCGGTGCTCGGGTGGTGCTGGGTGGTGCTCGGTGCTGCTCCGGGGCTCCCGGTGGTGCCCCGTCGGTGGGTCTGTGGTGGGCCCAGCTGGTGTTCGGGCTCAGCGGTGCTCAGCGGTGCTCAGCGGCGCTCGGCGGGGAGCGGGGCGGCGCCCTGGGCCCGGGCCCGCTCCGGTGCGGGCGGGTCCGGTTCGGCCGGGCCCTGGCCGGCCCGGGCGGCGGCGGCCCGGATCGCGGAGAAGGCGGCGGCGTGCAGGCCCGGGCCCCGGCCGAAGCCCCAGGCCGGCCCGTCCGGGAAGGCGCAGCGGGCGTAGACGGCGGCCTCCCGCCCCGGGTCCGCGGACTTGCCCTCGGGGCCGGTGTGCCGGACGTCCCGGACCTCGACGCCCCAGGGCGCCAGGGTCGCGCCGAGGCTGCGCACCTCCTCCGCGCGGACCGTGCCGTCCGCGCTGGCGGGGCCGGCCCCGTCGACGAACAGCTCGGTGGGGACCGGCGCGTGGCGTACGGCCAGCGGCTTGGTCTCGTCCGCGGTGGACCGGTACTCCCGCTCGAAGAGCCGGCCGATCCGGTCCGGCGCGACCTCGGCGCCGGTGGCCTCGGCGACCGCCTGCACGGTGCGGGCGAACTCGATCTGCAGCCCGCGCGGCAGGTCCAGGCCGTGCCGGGCGCTCATGACGTGGGCGACGCCGCCCTTGCCGGACTGGCTGTTCACCCGGACCACCGCCTCGTAGCCGAGGCCGAGGTCCTGCGGGTCGATCGGCAGGTACGGCATCCGCCAGGCGCGGTCGCGCGGGCTCTCGCCGGCGGCGGCGGCCTCGGCCTCCAGGGCGGCGAAGCCCTTCCTGATGGCGTCCTGGTGCGTGCCGGAGAAGGCGGTGTGGACCAGTTCGCCGCCGTAGGGGTGGCGGGGGGAGACCGGCAGTCCGGAGCAGTGCTCGACGGTGCGGCGCACCCGGTCGATGTCGGAGAAGTCGATGCCCGGGTCGACGCCCTGGGTCAGCAGGTTGAGGCCGAGGGTGACCAGGCAGACGTTGCCGGCCCGCTCCCCGCCGCCGAACAGGCAGCCCTCGACCCGCTTCGCCCCGGCCAGCAGGGCCAGTTCGGTGGCGGCCACCCCGGTGCCCCGGTCGTTGTGCGGGTGGATCGACAGGCAGCGGTGCTCGGGGCGGGAGAGGGTGCGGTCCAGCCACTCGATCTGGTCGGCGAACACGTGCGGCATCGAACGCTCGACCGTGGCCGGGAAGTTCAGCACGATCTCGCGGCCCGGGCCGGGCTCCCAGAGGTCCATCACCGCCTCGCAGACCTCGACGGCGAACTCCGGCTCGGTCTCGTTGAACAGCTCCGGGGAGTACTGGTAGCCGACCTCGCAGTCGCCCAGCAGCCGCTCGGTGTGCCGCATCATCGACCGGGTGCCGCGCAGGGCGAGGTCGACGCACTCCGGCCGGCCGATCCCGAGGACGAGGTCGCGGAAGAGCGGCGCGGTCGCGTTGTACACGTGGACGGTGGCGGCGCGGGCGCCGCGCAGGCTCTCCACGGTCCGTTCGATCAGCTCGTCGCGGGCCGGCACCAGCACCGAGACGCGGACGTCCTCGGGTATCCGGTCCTGCTCGATCAGCATCCTGACGAAGTCGTACTCGTCCTGGCTGGCGACCGGGAAGCCGACCTCGATCTCCCGGTAGCCCATCGCCACCAGGAGGTCGAACATGGCGAGCTTGCGGGCCGGCGTCATCGGGCGGGCCAGCGCCTGGTTCCCGTCCCGCAGGTCCGTGGAGAGCCAGCGCGGCGCCGCCGTGGGGGTCCGGTCCGGCCAGGTGCGGTCGGGCAGGGTCATCGGGACGAACGCCTGGTAGCGCCGGGGCAGCCGGTCAGCCTTCACGGTCTGGTTCCTCACAACTGTTTCTTGTTGCGAACATGCGGGAAGTACTGGTCTTGTTGCGGACATGCACGGAGTGATGCTCTTGTTGCGGACATGCAGGAAGTACCGGTCGATTGCGGACGTCCTGTGAACGTCACGCTAGAGAGCCGCCGTAGTCCCGGACAACGGTCTCGCCGGCGCTGTCGGCCCATCCGCGCCGGAGGGATGAGCGGGGGGTATCGAAGGGAGTAGTGGACACTCCACCCCCGGGCCACTCCGCTCCGGCCCCGGTACCACCGGCGGTCCCTCCGCCCGCGCCCGGCCGGGTGGCGGCCGGCACGACGGGACGACTTCCGGCCACCTCCGCCGTCCACTTCTTCACGGCGCGGCCGACCCCCCCTTTGTCACCGGTCCCGGCATTCCGGCCGCGCCTTTGAACTAGTTGAAGATTCGAACACGCTCGACCGGCGAGGGGGCCTCCCGGAGGCCATCTTCACGCCCTCGAATTCGCACGGCGTTCTGGTATCTTGACCCCGCTTGGCCAAGGCGACACGGGGGCCGGCACGTGACCGGTTTGGAGAAGGCAGCCTTGACGACTCGCCAACAGGTGGCGGACCTGATCGAACAACGCACGCCCGAGATAGTCGAGGCCTACGAGGCCTCGCTCCGGGCGGCCGGCAACGCCATCGCGCAGAGCCCGGCCTCGCTGGACCAGGCCCTGGCCACCGCCCGTCAGATCGTCGCCGACGTGGTCACCAGCCTGCGCGTGGGGCAGGTCGAGGTCGACCAGACGTGCAAGCTGCTGGCCTGGGACGTCGGCGCGACACGCGCGGCGGACGGGGTCCACCCCCGGGAATCCGTCCAGGCCTCCTCGGCCTTCTTCCACGCGGCGCTGTCGACGATATTCAGCCACCTTCCGCCCGGATCGAGACAAGTCGACACCCTCACCCTGATCACCCTCGCGCTGGAGCGCGGTGTCGCCCTGCGGATCCGCGAGTCGGTGGCCGCGTACACCGGGTTACTCGTCGACAAGATCCACGAGGCGCAGCTCGACGAGCGGCGCCGGATCGCCCGCGAGCTCCACGACCGGATCGGGCACGGCATGAGCGTGACCCACCGCCAGCTGGAGCTCTACACCCTCTACCTGGACAAGCAGCCGGACCGGGCGAGCGTCAAGCTGGCCACCGCCCAGCAGGCCATCCAGGAGTCGATGCACCACCTGCGCGCGGTCACCTCCGACCTGCACACCCGCCAGCCGTTGAAGAGCCTGGAGAAGGCCCTGCTCAACGACCTGGAGTCGCTGGGCCCCGACGGCGTGGCCGCCCGGCTCCGGGTGAACGGGGACGAGGCCTGGGCTCCGCCGGAGGTGCTCGACGAGGTGTTCCTGATCCTCCGCGAGGGCGTCCGCAACTCCCTGCGCCACGCCCGGGCCACGGTGCTGCTGGTGAACGTCGAGATCACCCCCAACGAGCTCCGCGCCACCGTCGAGGACGACGGCTGCGGGCTGCCGCAGGAGCGGCCGGCCGACGCCGGCGTCGGCCTGTCCTCGATGCGCGAGCGGGCCGAGCTGCTCGGCGGCCGACTACTGGTCAACGGCCGTCCGGACAACGGCACCAGGGTGGATCTCTCGGTACCTCTCAAAGGACGGCTCCTCGATGAACCCGCGCGACGCCGTAGCTGCTGACCCCGCGTCCGCCACCACCCGCGTCGCCCTGGTCGACGACCACGCGCTGGTCCGCGAGGGGGTGCGCGAGATCCTGGAGTCGCAGGACGACATGGTGGTGGTGAGCGAGGCCGCCAACAGCGGCGACGCCATCGCCCAGGTCGCCCGGCACCGGCCGGACGTCGTCCTGCTGGACGTCGAACTCCCCGACGGCGAGCCCACCGACACCGTCACCAGGATGCGGGCGCTCTCGCCGTCCTCGCAGATCATCATGCTGTCCATGTACGACGGCCCCCAGTTGCTCCGACGGCTCATCAACGCCGGCATCCGGGGCTACCTGCTGAAGAGCGTGTGCGGCGACGAGCTGCTCGCGGCGGTCCGCAGCGTCCACCGCGGCTCGGACCGGATGGTCCTGGCCGTCTCCCGGGACAGCCTGGCCCGGATGCAGGGCATCACCGAGAACGTGCTGTCCGCCCGGGAGCTGGAGATCCTGGAGCTGGTCGCGCAGGCGCTGAGCAACGGCCAGATCTCCACCCGGCTGACGATCACCGAAGCCACCGTCAAACGCCATCTGCGCAACGTCTTCGCCAAGCTGGGCGCGGTCTCCCGGATCGACGCCGTGAACAAGGCGATCGCCGCCTCCCTGATCGCGCCCCCGCACGACCAGTCCTGCCACCGCCACCGGGCGGGCTGAGACCTCCTCCGCACGCTCCTTCCCGACTCCCCCGCGCGGCCGGCCGGCACCCCGCCCGGCGCGCCGCCCCGTGCACCGGTCGGCCCGGTCGGCCCGGTCGGCCCGGTTCCAAGCCTCGCCGCGGCCGGCCGGGGCCTCAACCCCTGCCGACCACCTACCGCCCCTGCACCCCGACGGCCGGACCCGCGCCCCACCCCACCGGTGCTCCCGCCCTTCGCCGCCGAAGCGCCGGTCCGTACCGGCATGCGGAGGCCGGGGAACCGGGGGGGGGAATTCAGGGCCGGAGCGGATTCGACGGCCATGAGGGACTTCTCCCCACATCCGCCGCCGGCGGTGGTCACCACCCGCTCGTGCGACGGCAGGTGACGACACCTCAAGGTCAAGGACAGCCCTTCGGGGGCCAAAGCCGGCACCAAGGTACGGAACTTCGGCCCGCCCGGCAATGTCGACGGCCACCACACCGCCGGGCGGGCGGATGGTGCCGGCCCCCGGGGGCGGGACGGCCGGGGCCGTCCCGCCGTTCCCGCGGCCCCCGCTACAGGCCGCGCAGGGCATGGCGCACCGTCCTCACGTCGAAGCAGTCGTCGCGGACGACGTGGGCCTCGTGGAAGATCCGGCCGGCGAGGAACTCGAGGTCCCCGTCGCCCGTCGGCACGCCCAGCAGGCGGCGCACGTCCTGGCCGATCAGCCGGTCGGCCAGCTCGTTCACCAGGGAGTTGGCCTCGTGCAGCGGGGTGGTCGCGGTGATCCGCGTCCGCGTCCGCGCGATCCTGGCCAGGACGTCCCGCACGGCGGCCCCGGTCGGGTCCGGCAGGGCGGAGACGGCGTCCCGCAGGCCGTCCAGGGACCGCTCGACCGCGGCCGGGTCCGGTGCGGGGTCGCGCAGCGGCTCCAGCAGGTCCAGCAGGGCGGCGGCCAGCTCGGCCCGGGCCTGCTCCGCCGCGGCGGCCTCCTCCCCCGGGTCCGCCGAGGAGCCGTGGAGGACGTACCCGGCCCGGAGCAGCAGTCGGGCGTCCTCCTCGTGCGGGAGTTCGGCGAACAGCTCCGACGGCAGGGCCGCCACCAGCGCGTCCGCCTCGGCCAGCAGGTCCGCCGCCACGTGCTCGGGGGCGAGCCACTCCCGCAGCATCGGCAGCAGCCGGCCGCGCTCCTGGCGGTAGGCGCGGTTGAGCAGTGCGCGGACGGTGTCCCAGGGGATCCGGGACTCCCGCGGGTCCGACGGCGAACCGGCCCGGACGGCCGAACTCGCGTACGGGGGGCGGCCGGTGAGGCCGGTCCCGTCGAACCGCAGGCCCCCCAGCGCGGGCAGCGGCGGCGGCCCGGCGGGGACCACCGGCGGCGGGGTCGCGGACACCGGGGCGGAGCCGGTGCTGGCCGGGGCGGCCAGGACGGCCGGGGCCGCACCGAAGGCCGCCGGCGGCCGCACCGGCGGCACGGCGGCCGGGGTGACCGGGGCAACCGGGGCCGCCTCCACGACGGCCGGCTGCTCCTGCTCGACGGCCTCGTGCGGCCCGTCGTCCCCAGCTTCCTGGAGCTGCCGCCCGGTGGCCGGGCGCAGCGCCATGAGTGCCGGCGGCCGCTGCCCGGCGGGGCGCGGTCGGCGCTGGTTCTCGAAGGTCTGGCCCGGCGTGCCCTCGAAGCGGACGATCCGGCCGTCCTCCAGCGTCACCCGGAGTTCCACCCCCGCGAACCGCCCGGTGACCGTGCCCGTCCGCCCGTCCCCCAGCTCGGCCAGGTGCTCCCGCGCGACCATGCGCGCCGCGTGCCCGCCCTCGGCGGCCGTCCACGCGGCGGGCAGTCCCCCGGGCCTCTCAGCTCCCTCGGCCCGCTCGTCCGCGAGGGCGAGCGCGCGAGCGAGGGCCGGGTCGAGGGCCGGCGCGTCGATGCCCGCCGCCTCCAGGTCCTGGAGGCGGGTACGGGCAGCCGGGCGCTCGCCCGTGCCCGGGGTCACCGGGGTGAGCAGCGGCGGCTCCGGCGCGGGTGCGCCGTGCAGTCCGGCGACCAGCTCCTCGGCCTCCTCCAGCCGCGACCGCAGCTGCCGCACGAAGGCGCTCGGGAAGGACGAGACCGGCGGCATCGCCTCCGGGCCGTCCGCCTCGGGGACGAACCGGAGCCGGATGCGGACCGGCCGGCCGCCGGGCTGAGCCGTGGCCGGGAACAGCTCCGCGGCCTGCTCGTCGGCGAGCCGCTGGAGCCCGGCCCGCTCCTCGGCGGTCAGGTCGCCGTGGTCCCGCACCTGGACGACCAGTTCGGTGTCCGGCAGGCCGGCCCCGCCCGGCCGTACGCGGCGGTAGCCGATGGAGTAGTCGACGTCGTCCCGCACCAGGGGGCGCTCCCAGACCGGGACCGCCCCGGCCCCGGTCTCCCGACGGGACCGCTGCCAGTCGGTGGGCCGGTGGACGAGGTGCCGCCCGTCCCGGGTGACGCCCTCGATCCACACGTCGTGGGCCACCCCGACCCAGCGCACGGCGCCGTCCGGCAGCACCTCCTCGAACAGCCTTTCCTGGTAGGCCCGGTCGACCCGCTCCAGGACGTCCTCGGACGCCCAGGAGACGGGGTAGAAGGTCCGGGCCTCCAGGTTCTCGGGGCGGCGCCACCGGGACGGGAACTCGCTCAGCGGCGAGCCGGGCGCGATCCCCGGGTCCAGGAAGTACACCGGCGCCCGGTAGGTCTCGTTGGCCCGCGGCGGCCGGACCGGCCCGAGGCTCAGGCCGTGGTCCGCCGGGTCCACCGCGAAGGCCCCGCCGACCCGGACGCGGTGGTGGAAGCCGGTGAGGGTGTGCCGGTCGCCGTAGCGGTTGAGGTCCTCGACCCGGTGGCCGAAGGACAGTGTGGCGGGGGCGGGGGCGGGGGCCGTCGCGGTGAGCCCGGACTGGTCCTCGGCGGGGCGGAAGGAGATGAACTCCCCCGACCGGATCCGGCCTTCGATGCGCACGCCGTCGTACTCGCCGACCCAGCGCTGCGCGAGGTCTCCGCGCCCGCTGATCCCGCCGGTGCGGCGGGCGTGCAGGTAGGCCTGCCGCGCCGCGTACACCGCGTCCTCGGCCGTCCAGTGCGCGGGGAACATCGTCCGGTACCGGTCCAGCGCCGCTTCGCCCGCGTCGGCGCGGTACGTGCCGTTGGGGTTCGCCGCGCCGACCCGGGGCAGCCTGCGCCGCCCCGACTCCGCCGGCGGGGTCAGGTACCCGCCCGTCCGGTCCGGCCCGTCGAAGAGCGCGGTCCGCAGCGCGTCCTCGCCGAAGGCGGCCCGCACCGGGAACTCCCCGGCCGGCACCGGCCGGAGGTCCGTCCGGAAGACCCGGTCGAGGACCGCGCCCAGCTCGTTCAGGTTGTGCGGCCGGAGCGAGACCGCCGGGTTCGTGACGCCCAGCTCCACCGGGTGCCCGGCGTCGTACCAGACCCGGCCGTAGGTGTCGCTCCCGGGCGCGGTCATCAGACCGAACTCCGGGTGGACGGGCCGCGGGCCGGCCCCTTGGCGCCGGTACTCGTCGGCCAGGCCGAGCAGGTGGCCGACCTCGTGGCCGATCACCCTCGGCGGGGAGTCCACGCCCCAGTGCTGGGCGTGCTCCTGGGAGGTGTAGGAGCGCACCTCGACGACGTGGTGGGCGCTCTCCCGGTCGACGAACCGGATCGCGACCTCCAGCAGGCTGCCGTCGGGCAGCCGCAGCCCCTGGCCGAAGACGTCCCGGACGCCCGCCTCGGCGTTGAGCCGCACCCGGTCGAGGTCCCGCTCGGCCTCGGCGCGGCTGCCCGTCAGGCCGTCGGCCTCCAGGTGGACCCGCACCGTCAGGACGGTGCGGGTGTCCCCGTCGGCGTCCATCACCCGCCGGACCTCGTACGACTGGATGAACTGGGCCTGGAGCGAGCGCAGGAAGCGGCGGACCGGCGGACGCACCTCCGCCGTGGCCAGCACCCGTACCGGCTCGGCCGGTTCGGTCGCGTCGAAGCGCTGCCCCGGCTCGGCCCAGTAGTCGATGATCTGCCGGTTGCGGACCAGCAGCCTGATCCGGACGTCACCGTACGCGCCGGTGACGATCTCGTCCCCGTTGCGTCCCCTCGCCTCGCCGTTCTGCTGCTCGTACACCCACAGGGCCGCGTGGCGGGTCTGCTCCCGGGTCCATTCCGGGGGCAGCCCGGTGCCGCCCTCCCGCCTGGCCTGCTCGCCGAACACGCGCAGCTGGTCCGGGGTGAGCACCGGGGCCCCGTCGAGCGACGGGACGTCGACCGCGCCGGCGCCCGGCGCGTGGGCGGGCGCCACCAAGCCGCGCTGGTCGGCGGCCGGGCGGAAGGCGGTGACCGTCCCGTCCTCGTCCGACCTGCCCTCGATCCGGACGCCCTCGTACACGCCCTGCCAGAAGATCCCGTCCTCGGTCACCTGGAAGGTCTCGTTGCGGACCGCGTCGACGGCCGCCTGCTCGACGGCGTACCGGGCCTCGGCGGCGGTCCAGTGCTCGGGGAACAGGGTGCGCCGACCCGCGCCGGTCTCCACCAGCAGGGTGCCGTTGGCGTGACGGCGCACCAGCTCCAGCTGTTCGGCCCCCTCCTCGCCGATGGCCGACGGCAGGTGGCCGCCCCGCGTCCCGACGGCCGGGCCGAGTTCGGCCTCCAGGACGCCGTCGGCGAACTCCGTCCGGGGCGACTCGCCGTCCTCGGTGTCGTGCCCGAGGCGGCCCAGCCGGTCGTCCGCGAGCTCGCCGAGTTCGCGCAGGACGCGCACCGACGGCGCCGGGACGACGTGGGTCGTGCCGCCGCCCGCGTACTCCGTGACGGAGATGCCGAAGGCCCGGCCCAGCTGGTGGACCAGCGCGTCCCGGGAGATCTCCAGGTGCCAGTTCCCGGCGTCCTGGGCGACGCTCCGCTCGTGCAGGAGCACCGTCCGGTGCGGATCGCCGGTGGCGTCCGCGAACTCCACCCGCACCAGCAGCGGGGTGCCGTCCGGGAGCCTGGTGCGGTTGTCGAACCGCGCGGCGGCGTCCCGGATCCGCGCGCCCAGCGCGGCGACCCTGGCCCGGGCGTCCTCCCCGATCAGGCCGGAGCCGTCCAGGTGGACGCGCAGGACGAGGACGGTGACGTCCTCGCCGCCCGGTACGAGCGGGCCGCGCCGGAGCTCGAACGGCTGCGCCGCCGGGTCGTCCGGTACGGCCTCGGCCGAGGCGTGGCCCGGCAGCAGCGCCGTCGCCGGGTCCTGCGCCGGCTGCGGGATCGCGCCGGCGGGCGCGGAGGACGAGGACGACGAGGAGGAGGACTCGGGGGCGTGGCGCGGGCCGGTCGGGAAGACCGGGCCCTGGCCGGACGGCTCGGGGACGGCCTTGGTGAACTGGGCCGGGACACTCCGGTCCGGCAGGCCGCGGAAGTCCACGATCCGCCCGTTCTCGGTCCGGACCTCGATCGGGACGCCGTTGAAGCGGCCCTTCACGAGCTCGCGCCGCCGGCCGCGCCAGCCGGCGAGCACCTGGAGCGCCGCGTACCTGCCCTCGCCCGGCGTCCAGCCGGTCGGCAGTCCCCGCCCGGCGTTCCCCGCGAGCGTCGGGGCGAAGGCCCCGTCGATCATCCACTGCTGCCCCGCCATCTCGGTGACGGTGGCCGGGCGGGTGCCCGTTCCGGGCTCCGCGGGCTCGGTCAGCTCCGGTTCGACGAGCACCCGCTGTCCGTACCCGGCCTGCGCCCTGGCGGTGGCCGTGGCCGGGCCCGCGCTGCCCGCGACCGTCGCGGAGAACCCGGGCGTCAACGCCCCGGCCACACCGGGCAGGAGCACGTCCAGTCCGGCGCCGTCGGGGAGGGAGTCCGCCCCGGCCACCGCGCCCGGAAGGGCGTCCGCCTCCGTGTCGACGAAGTCGAGGGTCAGCAGGACCGGCGGGTCGCCGGCGGCACGGTGCTGCCGGACGAAGTCGTCGGCGGCCCGCTGGAGCCGCTTGCAGGCGTCCGCGACCGCCGCGGGCGTGGCGCCCGCCGCGACCCTCAGGTGCACCGGTGCCGCGACCTCGATGCCCAGCTGTCCGTCCACGGTCCGGACGCGGCGGCCGCGCAGGCCGGGCCCGGTGGACCCGTCCGCCGCCGGGGTCGCGTACCAGTCGGTGAGCGGCTGCCGGGCGGTCGGACGGTGCGTCAGGTGCCGGCCGTCCCGGGTGATCCCCTCGATCCGCACGCCGTCGGCCTCGCCCACCCAGCGCACGGCGCCGGAGTCCAGCGGCTCGGAGGTGTGCCGGGCCGCGTACGCCCGCTCCACGGCGGACAGGACGCGCGACGGCGTCCACGCCTTCGGGTAGAGGGTGTGGGTCTCCCCGTCCGCGTGCTGGTGCCACCGCGACGGGAACTTCGCCATCGGGGCGCCTGGGGTCACGGCCGCGTCGAGGAACCAGACGTCGGCCCGGTAGGTGCCGTTGTCGTTCTCCGCGAGCACCGAGCCCACCTTGACGCCGTGCGCCGTGGCGGCCGCCCTCTCCGGCTCGGCGTGGACGCCGGTGAGGGTCTGCCGGTCGCCGTACCGGACGAGGTCCTCGACCCGGGCGCCGAAGGCCCCACCGGTCGGGCGCCACGGCATGTACGCCGGGGTGTCCAGCCCGCTCTGGTCGTCGGAGGGACGGAAGGAGACGAACTCCCCCGCCCGGATCAGGCCCTCGATCCGCACCCCGCCGTACTCGCCGACCCAGTGGTGGGAGTGCAGGCCGGTCGCGGTGACCCGGCTGGTGCGCAGGGCGTGCTGGTACGCCTGCTCGGCGGCGTACACCGCGTCGTCCGCCGTCCAGTGCTCGGGGAACACCGTCCGGTTCCGGCGCGGGCCGGGCAGGTCGCCGGCCAGGGCGCCGACCTGCGTGGCCGCCGCGTCGGCGGGCCCGCCGACCACCTTGAACGTCCCGTTGCGCTCCTGCGACCCCGGCACCCGCTCCGGCCGGGGGCGCGTCGACCCCCGCGGCGGCACCAGGTGGCCGTCCCGCCCGCCCGGACCGCCGTACAGGGCGCGCCGCAGCACCTCCTCGCGGAACCGGGCCCGGGTCGGCGCGTCGCCGACCGGCGTCGGGCCGCGGTCCTCGCCGAAGGCCTCGTCCACCACCCCGCCGAGCTGCCGCAGGTTGCGGGCGGCCGGCGGCGCGAAGGGGGCGAGGACCTCCAGCGGGCCCTCGTGGAAGTGGTTCATGTCCAGCCAGGGGCGTCCGAACCGGTCGGTCTGCCGGCCGCCCATGATCCCGCTGTCGTCCGGATGGATCGGCCGGGGCGTGGAACCCGCCTCCCGGTACTCGTCGTCCAGGCCGAGCAGGTGGCCGATCTCGTGGGCGATCGTCCGCGCCCCGGTGTTCAGGCCCCAGGTCCGGTGGTTGGCCCGGTCCTGGCGCTCCCGGACGGCGACCGTGTGGTGCGCCGTGGAGCGGTCGGGGACGAACTCGACCTCGACCCGCAGCAGATCGCCGCTGGGCAGCCGCTGCCCGGTGTTGTAGACCTTCTCGACCCCCTCCCGGCCCGCCTCCCGGAGAGCCTCCACGGCCGCGGCCGTCGGCCCGTCCGCGAGGTCCAGCCTCGCTTCGAGGTCCAGGTACAGCCGGACGGTCAGCACCGTCTCGGTGTCCCCGTCCGGCAGCCGGACCCGGCGGGCGTCGAAGGACTCCAGCTCCCGGGCGGTGATGGCCCGGATGAAGGCGTCCTGCGGCGGCCTGACCTCCTGCGCGGGGACCAGCACCGCCTCGGTGCCGGCCACCGGGGCGGTCAGCTGCGGCCGCAGCTTCTGGTGCGGCTCGCCCCAGACGTCGGTGATGACGCCGTCCTCGACCCGGACGTTCAGCCGCACCCCGGCGAACCGGCCGCGGCGGACCTCGGGGGCCGGACGGCCCGCGGCCGCCTCGCCGACGACCTCGGCCGTCCCCGTCCGCAGCACGTGGTGGGCGGCGTACCGGGCCTCGGCGGCGCCCCACTCCGGGGGCAGCCCCCGGCCGGGGCGGTCCCAGGCCGGAGCCGTGAACGACGGGCGCAGCCCGGCCGTCCAGTCCCCGCCGACGTGGACCTCCCGCACCGGCGGGGACTTGCGCAGCTGCGTCCCCGTCACGAACTCCAGGTCGACCGTTCCGGCCGCCTCCCTGAACTGCCGCGGCAGCACCTGCGCCAGGCTCGGCACCGCGCCCGGCGCGACCGGGAGCGTGGTGACGCCGTCGCCCGCCTCCTCGGTGAACTCCACGCCCACGTTCAGCAGCCGGTCGAAGGCCCCGACCTGCTGCCCGGCCGTGAAGTCGGCCATGAGCGTCCGCACCTGCTGCCGCACCGCGTCCAGCTCGGCGGGCGTCATGCCCGCGGACGGCTCCAGGTGCAGCCGGACGGTGAACTCGAAGCCGTCCTGCCCGCTGTCGAACCGCACCCGCTGGAGCAGTACGCCCGGGTACCCGAACAGGTCGACCCGGTCGCCCCGGCCGACCACCGCCTCCTCCTGCCACGCCGCGTACGGCGCGGGGGAGTTGGCGAGCGGGTGGTGGTACAGGATGTAGCCCTGCTGGTCCAGGACCGCCTCGACCCACAGGCTCCCGGACCAGCCGACCGCCCGGTCCAGGCCGTCCGGCCCCGGCGCGACGCTCGGATTGTTCCGCATCGCCGCCTGGACGTGCCGCAGGACCGTGTCGGCGCTCCAGTCCTCCGGGTAGTACGTCCACTCCGGCGCCGCCACCGGCCGCTGCCAGGCACCCGGGAACCGCGTGATCGGCGCCCCCGGGACCGCCGTCGGCTTCAGCTGCCAGCCGCCGTGGTCCCGCACCACCCCGTTGGGGTCGGTCTGCGGGCCCGGGCCGGGGCGCGGCGTACGGTCGGGGCGGAGCGGCTCGGCCGCCGTCCCCTGGGCGGTCGTGAACGGCTGCCAGCCGGGGAAGTTCGCCGGGTCCGTCGCCGCGGGCGGCTGCGGCGCGGCCTGCTGCTGGGGCGTGCCGCGGGTCGGCGCGGTGGTGCCGGCCGTCGTGCCGTCGGTGCCGTCGGTGCCGCCGGTCGGCGCGTGGAACTGCCGGCCGGGTGCCTGACCGGCCTGGCCGTCGGCCGTCTCCTCCTGTCCGGTCGCCTCCTCCTCTTCGGTCACCTGCTGCTGCCCCGCCGGTGCCGCGGTGGACACCGGCGCGGCGGGCGGCGGCACGTCCTCGGGCCGCAGCATGCGCACCCGTTCCACGCCCGGCCTGGGCTTGGCCTCCTCCACCCTGACCAGCAGGCTGTCGGACCACGGCGGGAGGGCGACCGGAGTGCCGACCGGCTTCGTCGCGCCGTCGTACTTCTGGACGGTGCGCCACTGCACCCGCTCCCGCAGCTCGGGATGCCGGGCCAGGAAGCCGATCACCGTGTCCCAGAGCAGGTCGGGCCGCGGGTGCCGGGCGACCCGCGCGGCCACCTCGCTCAGCGCCAGCTTCCCGCTCTGGTAGGAGAGTTCGCGGATCAGCGTGTTGATGATGCGACGGGCCGCCAGCAGCGTCGCCTCACGGTCGGGCACCTCGGGCAACTGGACGGCCGCCGCCGGCCGCTCCCGCGGCACCCAGGTGTTCCCGGTGCCGATCTCGAAGATCTCCGAGGGGACCAGCGGGAGCGCTTCAGGGCCGTCGAGCCCTAGGCCGTGCGCCAGGTCCGCCCAGATGTTGACACCGGTCCCGCTCAGGTACAGGACCGCGTTCTTCTCCCCGTCGTCCGTGTGGCGCTGCGCCTCGGCGGGGACCTTCCCCACCCACTCCTCCGCCTCCTCGAACTCCTCGGCGGTGATGTGCGCCCGGTCGCGGGACTGGAAGTACATCCCGCGGACGGTGTTCTCGTGCGAGCTGCGCAGGTAGTTACGGCGCAGCACCTCCAGGTGCTGCTCCACACCCGGGTGCCTGGCCGGGGCGATCAGCACCGCGTTCGCCATGCCCGCGTTGCCGACCTTCGCGACGGCGAAGCTCCGCCGGGCGTTGACGATCCGCTCGACCACCGGGGCGGGGTCGGCCTGGAGCCGGTTGTCGCCGTCGGTGTAGACCCCGCCGAACCGGCGGAGGACCTCCAGTCGCAGGATGTCGCTGGCCGAGGCGTACCCCTGCCCCAGACCCTTGGCGGTCTCCATCTTGTAGGCCGCTTCGAGGCTCATCGGCGCCTCGGCCGAGAAGACCTCGTCGACGTTGACCAGCACCACATTCCCGTGCGGTCGGGTCCCCGCCCACGCCACCATGGCACGTACCGTGGCGAGTTCGGGCGTGTCCCGGTCCGTCCCCGCGGCCGCCCTGGCCTCGGCGACCCGCGCACGGGTGACGTCCGTCCAGATCACATGGGTGAATCCCTGGCCGAGACCGTCGGCCGAGTCCTGCACATTGGTCATGAACGGGCCGGTGTGCTCGTTGTCCATCGACAACGGGCCGCCCAGCCAGATCGAGTGCACCAGGCGGGGAATCCGCACCCGCTTCCGCCCGAACGCCGGACCGGTACTCCGCGACATCGTCTGGAACCGTCCGGACTCGACGACCGAACCCTGCTCCAGGCCCAGGGCCTCCGGGGCGAGCCCCTCGGCCGTCGGCGCCGTTCCGCTCGCCAGGTCCAGCGCCCGGAAGAACGCCACCCGGGACTCGGACTTCAACTTCCGGTAGTCGTACCCCTGGAGGAACTCCGGGGCGGCCGGGACGACCCGGTCACCGAACACGTCCGGACCCAGCAGACCCACCGGCGCCACCGACGCCTGCGGAACCCCGGGCATCAGGCCGATCAGCTCGTCGATCAAATCCTGGGCCGAGAAACGGAGTTCCGGCTGCACGACGACCTGAACCGGCACCGCCGGCTGGGCAGACCCCGATCCCTCTCCCTGGTTCCCGGGGTACTGGGGCTGACGCGACCGCGCGATCGCCTCCTCCAGATCGAGCTGTTCCAGGTCGTCCAGGTCCTCCTCGGCGGCCTCGTCGACCCTGCCCTTGCCCTTGTCCGTACGGGAGTTCGCGGCCGGGAGCTCGTCCTCCTCCTCGCCCTCGACGCCCGTCATCGCGACGTCCGTCGAACTCTGCGACGGCACCAGGGGAACGCTGGCACGCGGCGCCGGGCCCGCCTCAGAGGCGCCCATCGACTCGTCCGAGGCCTGGGCGGACTCAACGCCGTTCGGGGTGAAGCGGATCCAGGCACCCGGCGTACCGTCGGCCGCCGGGTACATCAGGAAGCCCGCATCAGCGTCCAGGTCGGTCGACAGCGCCGCGATCTTCCCCGTCGGCGCCCACACCACCCGACCGGTAGCGTTCGCCACCTCCTGCGCCAGCGACAACCCGCCGTCCGAAGCGGGCAGCGCCGCGTCGCACGCGGCCAGCACGATCTCGTCGCCCGCCGCCAACTGCTGAATGCTGGGCCTGCGCCGCAACGTCCGGGCCAGACCCGTCGCCGTGACCTTCACCGTGCCGACCGGGCCGGACAGCGGCAGCACCGCGAAGTCCCGGTTCCCGTGCAGCAGCGCGAGGTAGCGCCGTCCGCCGGTGCCCCACGGCACCTTCCGGTACCCGATGACCTCCTGCCCCTGCCCGTCGACCTCCAGCAGCCACCGCCGGCCCAGGTCGAAGTTCCTCAACACCTCGTGCCGCTGCGCGAGTTCGTCATCGGTGTGGAAGGCCCGACCCTGCGGAAGACCCGTCCCCGGCGCCACGACGGTCAGGCTCTGCACATCGCCCAGCCGCACACTGCCGCCACCGACCAGCGGCAGCTCCAGATCCGCGTCCCACAACTCACCCGGTTCCACGGTGCCCGGCACCACCGGACTGTGGACCACCGGCGCCACGGACTGGTCCACCGGACGGGAACGCCCGAAGAGGTTCTTCCAGCGTGACGGGGCCGAAGCCTTGACCTTGGTCCACAAGTCATTCAGGCCCCCCTGCACCTCGTGCAGGGCCCCGAGCGCGGCGGCCAGTTGCTCCTGCTCCTCCGGTAGCAGGCGCTCCAGCCCGTTCGGCGGCTCGGCCACCTGCGCGGTCGCGGCCTTGTCCTGCTCACCCCCGTACGCCCGGTGCAAGCGCTGCCGCAGACTGAGAGCCAGGAGGTAGGCGTCCACCAGCCGCCGGCCGAGGTCCGGCGGCAGCACCTTCCCGTCGGTCAGCTCCTCCAGCCGCTCGCCGGTGCTGAGCCGCCACGGCGTGTCCGGCTTCGCCACCGCCCGGTAGGCGGCATAGAGGTGCCGCGTGGCAACCGTCAGCTGCCGCATGAAGTCGGCCTTGACGTTGACGCTGTCGACCTGCGCCAGCGTCTCCGGACGCGGGAGACGGTCGAACGCCTCGCGCAGGGCGATCCACTCCACCTCGGGGTCGATGCGCCGGCCCCGCTCCTCCGTGAACGTCCGGAACAGCCCCCGCTGGCCCTCCGACGACGTGACGGCCGCGAGGGCGCCGGACAGCGGCGCCAGCTCGATCAACCGGGTGTCGTGCATGACACCGTGCTTCAGGCCCGGCTCCTCCCCCGGAGCGGCGAGCGAGCCCGCCAGCACCGCCCTGGGGTCGAAGACCCTGAGGTTGGGGTTGAACCACATGATGTCGGCCTGGAACGGCGCCGGCACCGACCCGTTCACCGGCAGGAACTGGCGGGCCAGGTCCAGCCAGCCAGCCGTCAGGTTGGTCAGCGACCGCAGCCAGACCTCGTCCTCGTCGGAGCCGAGCAGGCCGAAGTCCAGGTCGGCGGCCGGCGTCAGGTCCGTACGACCGTAGCCCGCCACCGCCACCACCGCGTACGGCGCGGTCGGAGCCCCCCGCATCGACTCACGGGCCCACCCGACCGCGTCCGCCATGATGCCGTCGGCGAACCCGGTCAACCGCCTGGCCAGGTCACGCGGGGACTCCCCCGCGGCCGCCACCGGCACCTCGTCCCGGATCTGCTGCGCCGCGGCCAGGACCGTCACCAGCAGCGCCACCATCGGCTGCGCCCCGTGCCCCAGGCGATCCCGCAGCGCCTGCGCCAGCAGCCGGAGCACCTGCACGCGCTGCGTCTGACCAAGGTCCGCGAACGCCTGCCGGAAGGACCCCATCTGCAGGGCCACACCGACACCCTGCCGGTCCTCCGCGTCCGCACCGCTCTCGTCCAACGCCGCCAGCAGCTCGTCCAGCCGCGCGCCGATCTCGGCCCGCTCCCCCTCATCCGCACCCGCCGCGACCAACTGCTCGCGGGCCCGGTCCAGCTCGGACTGCTCCTGAACAACGGTCTCCACCGCCGTGGCGACGCCGTCGACGGACTGAGTCGGTACCTGGAGCAACCCCGCCACGGCCCCCGTCGCGGCGGGCGGCGGCACCTCCCCGGGCGCCACCATGCGCACCCGCTCGACATCCGACCCGGCGGTGAACCCCGCCACCGGCTCGGACGCGGGCACCAGGAGACCGGCGGACCACGGCGGGAGCGCCACCGGCTGGTCGGCCGGCCCGGTTCCCGCGCCGACCTTCCGGACGGTGCGCCACCGCACCAGGTCCCGCAGCTCGGGGTGCCGGGCCAGGAACCCGATCACCGTGTCCCACAGCAGCTCGGGTCGCGGGTGCCGGGCGACCCGCGCCGCCACCTCGCTCAGCGCCAGCTTGCCGTTCTGGTACACCAGTTCACGGATCAGCGTGTTGATGATGCGACGGGCCGCCAGCAGCGTCGCCGCGCGGTCGGGCACCTCGGGCAGCTGGGCGCCCGGCACCGCCGACGGCCTCGGCGGCACCCAGGTGTTCCCGACCCCGATCTCGAACACGCCCCGCTCGACCACGGGAAGCGCACCGGGGCCGCTGAGCCCCAGGCCGTACGCCAGGTCCGCCCAGATGTTGACACCGGTCCCGCTCAGGTGGAGGACCGCGTTCTTCTCGTTCTCCTCCGTGTGGTTCTGGACCCAGACCGGGGGCCCCGCCACCACGTCCGCCTGCTGGAAGTTGGCCTCGGTGTTGTCCTCCTGCCCCCGGGGCCGGAAGTACTCCCCGCGGAAGGTGTTCTGGTGCGAGCTGCGCTGGTAGTTGCTTCGCAGCACCCTGAGGTGCTCCTGCACGGCCGTGTTCCCGGCCGGGGCGATCAGCACCGCGTTCGCCAGACCGCCCCTGGCGGTCGTGCCGGCCCTGGCGCCCGGCGCATCCGCCAGGCTGGCCGTGGCGACGGCGAAGTGCCGCTTGGAGTCGGCGATCCTCCTGACCTCGGGAACGGGGTTCTTCAACAGCCGGTTGTCGCCGTCGGTGTAGACCCCGCCGAACCGGTCCAGGACCTCCAGCCGCAGGATGTCGCTCGCCGAGGCGTACCCCTGCCCCAACCCCTTGGCGGTCTCCATCTTGTAGGCCGCTTCGAGGCTCATCGGCGCCTCGGCCGAGAAGACCTCGTCGACGTTGACCAGCACCACGTTCCGGTGCGTCCGGCTCCTCGCCCACGCCACCATCGCCCGTACGGTGGCGAGTTCGGGCGTGTCGTCGCCCGTCCCAGCGGCCGCCGCGGCCTCGGCGACCCGCGCACGGGTGACGTCCGTCCAGATCACATGGGTGAACTCCCGGCCGAGACCGTCGGCCGATTCCTGCACGTTCGCCATGAAGGGGCCGGTGTGCGCGTTGTCCGCCGACAACGGGCCGCCCAGCCAGATCGAGTGCACCAGCTGCGGAATGCGCACCCGCTTCGGCAGGTGCATCGACCCCGACCTGCGCCGCACCGTCTGGAGCGCCCCGGACTCGATGACGGACTCCGGGTCCTGGCCCAGGGCCTTCGGGGCGAGCCCCTCGGCCGTCGGCGTCGCCGCCTCGCTCGCCAGGTCCAGCGCCCGGAAGAACGCCGTCCGGGACTCCGACTTCAACTGGCCGTAGCCGTACCCCTGGAGGAACTCCGGGGCGGGCGGGACCACCCGGTCGCCGAACAGGTCCGGCCCCAGCATGGCCTCCAGCGGATCCGCGGGCGCCGCCGGCGCCTGCGGGCCGCCGGGCATCAGGCTTACCAGCTCGTCGATCAACTCCTGGGCCGTGAAGGGCGGTTCCGGTTCCTGCGCCTGCGCCTGCGCCTGGGTCGACCCTTCTCCCTGATTCTCGGGGAGCTGGGGCTGCTCCTCCACGACGTCCGTCGTCGCGACGCCCGTCGAGCTCTGGGACGGCACCTGGGGAGCCGTGCCACGCGACACCGGGCCCGCCTCGGAAGCGCCCACCGACTCGTCCGAGGCCTGGGCGGTCTCAACACCGTTCGGGGTGAAGCGGATCCAGACACCCGGCGTACCGTCGGCCGCCGGGTACATCAGGAAGCCGGCGTCCGCGTCCAGGTCGGTCGACAGCGCCGCGATCTTCCCCGTCGGCGCCCACACCACCCGACCGGTAGCGTCCGCCACCTCCTGCGCCAGCGACGGCCCGCCATCCGAGGCCGGCAGCGCCGCATCGCACGCGGCCAGCACGATCTCGTCACCCGCCGCCAACTGCTGGACACTCGGCCGGCGCCGCAGCGTCCGGGCCAGCCCGGTAGCAGTGACCTTCACCGTACCGACCGGGCCGGACAGCGGCAGGACCGCGAAGTCCCGGTTCCCGTGCACCAACGCGAGGTAACGCCGCCCACCCGTTCCCCACGGCACCTTCCGGTACCCGGTGACCTCCTGGCCCTGCCCGTCGACCTCCAGCAGCCAACGCCGCCCCAGGTCGAAACTCCTCAACACCTCACGCCGCTGCGTGAGTTCGTCCTCCGTGTGGAACGCCCGACCCTGCGGAAGGCCCGTCCCCGGTGCCACGATGGTCAAGCTCTGGACGTCACCGAGGCGCACACTGCCGCCACCGACCAGCGGCAGCTCCAGCTCCGCGTCCCACAACTCGGCCGGCTCGACCGTGTCCGGCACCAGGCCGACGGACTGGTCCGCCACCGGACGGCGCCCGAACAGGTTCTTCCAGCGCGACGGAGCCTGGGCCGGGGGCCTGGCCTTGACCCACAGGGCGTCGAGGCTCCCCTCCAGATCACGCAGGGCCCCGAGCGCGACGGCCAACTGCTCCTGCTCCTGCGGCAGCAGGCGCTCCAGCCCGTTCAGCGGCCCGGCCGCCGTCACCGTCGCGACCTTGTCCTGCTCACCCCCGTACGCCCGGTGCAGCCGCTGCCGCAGACTCAGGGCCAACCTGTAGGCGTCCACCAGCCTCTGGCCGAGCGCCGCCGGCAGCACCCGCGCCGTGATCAGCTCCTCCAGCCGCTCGCCGGTGCTGAGCCGCCACTCCGTCTCCGGCTTCGCCACCGCCCGGTACGCGGCATAGAGGTGCCGCGTGGCGACCGTCAACTGCCGCATGAAGTCGGCCTTGACGTCGACGGTGTTCGCCTGCGCCAGCGTCTCCGGACGCCGGAGACGGTCGAACGCCTCCCGCAGGGCGATCCACTCCACCTCGGGGTCGAGGCGCTGGCCCCGCTCCTCCGTGAACGTCCGGAAGAGCTCCCGCTGGCCCTCCCGCGACGTGACGGCCGCGAGGGCACCGGGCAGCTGCGCCAGCTCGATCAGCCGCGTGTCGTGCATGACACCGTGTGTGGGCCCCGGCTCACCTCCCGGACCGGCGAGCGCGAACTCCAGCACGGCCTCCGGGTCGAAGACCACCAGGTTGGGGTTGAACCACAGGATGTCGGCCTGGAACGGCGCCGACACCGTCCCGTTCACCGGCAGGAACTGGCGGGCCAGGTCCAGCCAGCCCGCCGCCAGCTTGGTCAGCGACTCCAACCACACCGCGTCCTGCTGGGAACCGAGCAGACCGAAGTCCAGGTCGGCGGCCGGCGTCAGATCGGTACGGCCGTAACCGGCCACCGCCACCACCGCGTACGGCGCGGTGGCCTCACCCCGCATCGACTCACGGGCCCAGGCGACCGCGTCCGCCATGATGCCGTCGGCGAACCCGGTCAACCGCCTGGCGAGGTCACGCGGGGACTCCCCCGCGGCCGCCACCGGCACCTCGTCCCGGATCTGCTGAGCCGCGAGGAGCACCGTCACCAGCAGCGCCACCATCGGCTGCGCCCCGGGCCGCAGACCGTCCAGCAGGGCCTGGGCCAGCAGCTGGAGCACGCCCAGACGCTGCGTCTGCCCCAGGTCGGCGAAGGCCTGCTGGAAGGGCCCCATCTGCAAGGCCGTGCCGACGCCCTGCCGGTCCTCCGCGCTCGCGCCGCTCCCGTCCAAGGCCGCGACCAGCCGGTCCAGGCCCGCACCGATCGCGGCCCGCTCCCCCGCATCCGCACCCACGGCGACCAGCAGTTCACGGGCACGGTCCAGCTCGGACTGCTCCTGAACGACGGTCTCCACCACTGTGGCGACGCCGTCGACGGACTGGGTGGGAACCTGGAGCAGCCCCGCCGCGGGTACCGTCGAGGCGGGCGGCGCCACAGTCTCGGGCGCCACCATGCGCACCCGCTCGACGCCCGCCCTGGGCTTGGCCTCCTCCACCCTGACCAGCAGGCTGTCGGACCACGGCGGGAGGACGACCGGACTGCCGGTCGGCTTCGTCGCCCCGTCAAGCTTCTGGACGGTGCGCCACTGCACCCGTTCCCGCAGCTCGGGGTGGTGCGCCAGGAAGCCGATCACCGTGTCCCAGAGCAGGTCGGGCCGCGGGTGCCGGGCGACCCGCGCGGCCACCTCGCTCAGCGCCAGCTTCCCGCTCTGGTAGGAGAGTTCGCGGATCAGCGTGTTGATGATGCGACGGGCCGCCAGCAGCGTCGCCTCGCGGTCGGGCACCTCGGGCAGCTGGACGGCCGCCGCCGGCTCCGTCTCCGCGGCCGGCCGTTCCCTCGGCACCCAGGTGTTCCCGGTGCCGATCTCGAAGGTCTCCGAGGTGACCATCGGGAGCGCGTCGGGGCCCTTGAGCCCCAGGCCGTGCGCCAGGTCCGCCCAGATGTTGACACCGGTCCCGCTCAGGTACAGGACCGCGTTCTTCTCGTTCTCCTCCGTGTGGCGCGTCGGCTCGCCAGGGTCCGTCTTCACCCACGTCTTCGCCTCCCGGAAGTCCGCGCCGGAGATGTGCGACGGCTCCCGGGACTGGAAGTACACCCCGCGGACGGTGTTCTCGTGCGAGCCGCGCAGGTAGTTGCGGCGCAGCACCTCCAGGTGCTGCCGCACGGCCCGGTGTCCGGCCGGGGAGATCAGCACCGCGTTCGCCAGGCCGCCCTTGGAGGTCCGGGTGCTCTTTGCGAACCCGGTGGTCGTACCGATCGTGGCGCTCGGCACCGTGGTCGCGGCACTGGCCCTGGCGACGGCGAAGCCCTGCTCGGACTCGACGATCCGCCGGACCTCGGGGTCCAGGTCCTTCAACAGCCGGTTGTCGCCGTCGGTGTAGACCCCGCCGAACCGGTCCAGGACCTCCAGCCGCAGGATGTCGCTCGCCGAGGCGTACCCCTGCCCCAGACCCTTGGCGGTCTCCATCTTGAAGGCCGCCTCCAGGCCCATCGGAGCCTCGGCCGAGAACACCTCGTCGACGTTGACCAGCACCACGTTCCGGTTCGGCCGGCTCCTCGCCCACTCCACCATGGCCCACACGGTGGCGAGTTCAGCCGGGACGTCGTCCGTCCCCGCGGCCGCCGCGGCCTTGGCCTCGGCGACCCGCGCACGGGTGACGTCCGTCCAGATCACATGGGTGAACCCCTCGCCGAGACCGTCCGCCGAGTGCTGCACATTGGTCATGAACGGACCGGTGTGCTCGTTGTCCATCGACAGCGGGCCGCCCAGCCAGATCGAGTGCACCAGCCGCGGAATGCGCACCGGCTTCGGCAGGTGAATCGGGCCCGACCTGCGCGGCATCGTCTGGGACTGGTCGGACTCGACGACCGACCCCGAGTGCAGGCCCAGGGTATCCGGGGTGAGCTCCTGGGCGGTCGGCGCGGTCTCGCGCGCCAGGTCCAGCGCCCGGAGGAACCCCACCCGGGACCGCGACTTCAACTTCCGGTAGTCGTAACCCCGGAGGAACTCCGGCGCGGCCGGGACGATCCGGTCGCCGAACACGTCCGGACCCAGCAGACCCACCGGCGCCACCGACGCCTGCGGAGCCCCGGGCATCAGGTCGATCAGCTCGTCGATCAACTCCTGTGCCGTGAAGGGCGCCTCCGGTTGCATGACGGTCGACACCTGGGCCTGGACAGACCGCGACCCCTCGCCCTGGTTCCCGGGGTGCTGGGGCTGCTGCGACCACGCGAACCCCTCCGCCGGATCCAGCTCTTCCAGGTCGTCCAGTTCCTCCAGGTCGTCCGCGTCCTCCTCGGACTCGGACTGTTCCTCCTCGGAGTCCTCGACGCCCGTCATCACGACGCCCGTCGAACTCTGCGACGGTGCCAGCGGAGCCGTGCCACGCGGCACCGGGCCCACCTCGGACACGCCCGCCGGGTGCGACTCCTCCGAGTCCTGGGAGGGATTGACACCGTTGGGCGTGAAGCGGATCCAGGCACCCGGGGTGCCGTCGGCGGCCGGGTACATCAGGAAGCCGGCGTCCGCGTCCAGGTCGGTCGACAGCGCCGCGATCCTCCCGGTCGGCGCCCACACCACCCGACCGGTAGCGTCCGCCACCTCCTGCGCCAGCGACGGCCCGCCATCCGAAGCGGGCAGCGCCGCGTCACATGCGGCCAGCACGATCTCGTCACCCGCCGCCAACTGCTGGATACTCGGCCGGCGCCGCAGCGTCCGGGCCAGCCCCGTCGCGGTGACCTTCACCGTACCGACCGGACCCGACAGCGGCAGCACCGCGAAGTCCCGGTTCCCGTGCAGCAGCGCGAGGTAACGCCGACCGCCCGTCCCCCACGGCACCTTCCGGTACCCCGTTACCACACGCCCCTGCCCGTCGACCTCCAGCATCCACCGCCGCCCCAGGTCGAAGTTCCTCAACACCTCACGCCGCTGCGCGAGTTCGTCCTCCGTGTGGAACGCCCGACCCTGCGGCAGACCCGTCTCCGGCGCCACGATGGTCAAGCTCTGCACATCACCCAGCCGCACACTGCCGCCACCGACCAGCGGCAGCTCCAGATCCGCGTCCCACAACTCACCCGGCTCGACCGTGTCCGGCACCAGGCCGACGGACTGGTCCGCCACCGGACGGCGCCCGAACAGGGTCTTCCAGCGCGACGGCGCCGAGGACTGAACCTTGGACCACAGGGCGCCGAGGCTCCCCTGCACCTCGTGCAGCACCCCGATCGCGGCCGCCAACTGCTCCTGCTCCTCGGGCAGCAGGCGCTCCAGCCCGTTCGGCGGCTCGGCCACCTGTGCCGTCGCGACCTCGTCCCGCTCACCCCCGTACGCCTGGTGCAACCGCTGCCGCAGGCTCAGGCCCAGCACATAGGCGTCCACCAGCTGTCGGCCGAGCGGCCCCGACAGCACCTTCCCCGCGATCAGCTCCTCCAGCCGCTCGCCGGTGCTGAGCCGCCACGGGGTGTCCGGCTTCGCCACGGCCCGGTACGCGGCATACAGGTGCCGCGTGGCGACGGTCAGTTGGCGCATCAAGCCGGTCTTGACGTTGACGCTGTTCACCTGCGCCAGAGTCTCCGGACGCGGGAGGCCGGCGAGCGACTCCCGCAGGGCGGCCCACTCCACCTCGGCGTCGCCGCGCCCGCTCCGCTCCTGGGCGAACCTCCGGAAGAGCTCCCGCTGGCCCTCGTGCGACGTGACGGCGGCGAGGGCGCCGGTGAGCGGCGCCAGCTCGATCAGCCGGGTGTCGTGCATGACACCGTGCTTGGGCGTCAGCTCGTCCGCCGAAGCGGCGAGCGCGTGCTCCAGCACGGCCTCCGGGTCGAAGACCGCCAGATTGGGGTTGAACCACATGATGTCGGCCTGGAACGGCGCCGCCGCCGACCCGTTCACCGGCAGGAACTGGCGGGCCAGGTCCAGCCAGCCGGCCGCCAGGTTGGTCAGCGACCGCAGCCAGGCCGCGTCCGCCTGAGCGCCGAGCAGACCGAAGTCCAGGTCGGCGGCCGGCGTCAGGTCGGTGCGGCCGTAGCCCGCCACCGCCACCACCGCGTACGGCGCGGTCGGAACACCCCTCATCGACTCACGGGCCCAGGCGACCGCGCCCGCGAGGATCCCGTCGGCGAACGTGGTCAACCGCCTGGCGAGGTCGCACGGGGACTCCCCCGCGGCCGCCACCGGCACCTCGTCCCGGATCTGCTGCGCCGCGAGGAGCACCGTCACCAGCAGCGCCAGCATCGGCTGCGCGCCGGGCTCCAGCCCGTCCCGCAGCGCCTGCGCCAGCAGCCGGAGCACCTCCAGACGCTGCGCCTGCCCCAGGTCGGCGAACGCCTGCTGGAAGGAACCCATCTGCAAGGCCGTGCCGACACCCTGCCGGGCCTCCGCACCCGCACCGATCTCATCCAGCGCCGCGACCAGGTCGTCCAGGCGCGCGACGATCGCGGCCTGCTCCTCCGCCCCCGCGCCCACGGCGACCAGCTGTTCGCGGGCCCGGTCCAGGTCGGTCACCGCCGGGACCACGCCGTCGACGGCCTGGGTGGGGACCTGGAGCACCCCCGTCGCGGCGGGCGGCGGCACCTCCTCGGGCGCCAGCATGCGCACCCGCTCGACACCCCGCCCGGTCTTGATCCCCTCGACCTCCCCGGGCTCGGGCACCAGGAGGCCGGCGGACCACGGCGGGAGCGGAACCGGGGCGCCGATCGGCCTCGTCCCCGCGTCGTACTTCTGGACGGTGCGCCACTGCACCCGCGTCCGCAGCTCGGGGTGGCCGGCCAGGAAGCCGATCACCGTGTCCCACAGCAACGCGGGCTGCGGGTGCCGGGCGACCCGCGCGGCCACCTCGCTCAGAGCCAACTTGCCGTTCTGGTAGGAGAGTTCGCGGATCAGCGTGTTGATGATGTTCCGGGCCGCCAGCAGTGTCGCCGCGCGGTCGGGCGCCTCGGGCTGCTGGTCGCCCTCCGCCGGCTCCGCCTCCGCGGCCGGCTGCTCGCGCGGCACCCAGGTGTTCCCGACCCCGATCTCGAACACACCCGGCTCGACCACCGGGAGCCTGCCGGGGCCCTTGAGCCCCAGGCCGTGCGCCAGGTCCGCCCAGATGTTGATGCCGGTCCCGCTCAGGTAGAGGACCGCGTTCTTGTCCCGCTCCTCCGTGTGGCCCTGCACCCAGACGGGGTCCTCCCCCGCCATCTTGTCCGCCTCGCGGAAGTCGGTCTTGGACACGGACATCCGGTCCAGGTACTGGAAGTAGCCTCCGCGGACGGTGTTCTCGTGCGAGCTGCGCAGGTAGTTGCGGCGCAGCACCTCCAGGTGCTGCCGCACGGCGCGGTGCCCGGCCGGGGCGATCAGCACCGCGTTCGCCATGCCGGAGTTGCCGACCTTGGCGACGGCGAAGCCCTGGTCGGATTCGACGATCCGCCGGACCGCCGGGGTGGGGTCGGTCCGGAGGCGGTTGTCGCCGTCGGTGTAGATCCCGCCGAACCGGCCGAGGACCTCCAGTCGCAGGATGTCGCTCGCCGAGGCGTACCCCTGCCCGAGGCGCTTCGCCGTCTCCATCTTGTAGGCCGCTTCGAGGCCCATCGGCGCCTCGGCCGAGAAGACCTCGTCGACGTTGACCAGCACCACGTTCCCGCGCGGCCGGGTCCCCGCCCACGTCACCATCGCCCGTACGGTGGCGAGTTCGGGCGTGTCGTCGCCCGTCCCCTCGGCCGCCCTGGCCTCGGCGACCCGGGCGCGGGTGACATCCGTCCAGATCACATGGGTGAACTCCTGGCCCGGACCGTCCGCCGAGTCCTGCACATTGGTCATGAACGGGCCGGTGTGCTCGTTGTCCGCCGACAGCGGGCCGCCCAGCCAGATCGAGTGCACCAGCCGCGGAATGCGCACCCACTTCCGCAGAAACCCCGAACCGGTACTCCGCGACATCGTCCGGATCCCACTGGACTCGACGACCGACTCCGGGTGCTGGCCCAGCGTCTCCGGGGCGAGCCCCTCGGCCGTCGGCGCGGTCGCGCGCGCCAGGTCCAGCGCCCGGAAGAACGCCACCCGGGACTCCGACTTCAACTGCCGGTAGTCGTAGCCCTGGAGGAACTCCGGAGCGGGCGGAACGACCCGGTCACCGAACACGTCCGGACCCAGCAGACCCGCCGGCGCCTGGGGAACCCCGGGCATCAGGCCGACCAGCTCGTCGATCAACTCCTGCGCCGTGAAAGGCGCCTCCGGCTGCGCGACGACGGGCACCTCCGGCTGAGTCGACGCCGACCCCTCCGCCGGGGAGACCTCGTCGAGGGCCTGCGTGGGGACCTGGAGGAGCTTCGCCTTGGCCTCGGGCGTCAGCGCCGACCCGGTCCGGCTCCCGGACGCGGCCGACGCCGAGGTGATCGGACCCCCGCCCCCGCTCGGCTGCTGCCGGAGCCGCGTCGACAGCTCGATCGCCGCCGCCAGCTCGCGGGCCTCCCGGGCCTCCATCTGCGCCCAGGTCTCGTCCGGGTTCGGAGCCCGCAGAACCGTGATCTCCTCCTCGGGCTCCTTCACGACGGTCTCGACGGCCTCGACGGGCTTGCCGGGCTTGACGGCCTCGACAGTCTCAACCGGCTCGACGGCCAGGCCCTTGCCCTTGCCCCCGACCGGTCCGGTCTTCGAGACCGGGGACGCCTCGGCCTCGAAGGCGACCCTCCCGCCGGGCCGCTCCGGAAGGTTCCGGGGGAACGTCGGCATGAGGCCCTGCCGAGCCAACGAGCCCACGTTGATGCCGAGTTCGCGCGCCAGCTCGTGCCAGGCCTCGGCCTCGGCGGCCACCTGGTGGGGAGCCAGGTAGCGGTCCATCGCCTCGAAGTCCGCCGGCCCCGTGTACTCGCGCATGGGCTTGCGCAGCGCGGCATCGGCCCGCTGGGTGATCCGGGCCCTGGCCTCGGCGAAGGAGATCTCCCCGATCGTCCCGGAGTTCCCACCCGACTTGTCCCGCAGGTCCTGCAACAGCTCCCGCCACCGGGCGTCCTCGGCGGCCGCCGCCTCCGCTCGCCGGCGGTCGGCCCGGGCCTCGGCCTCCGCGACCTGCGCCTTCGTCCGCTCGGACGCCTCCCGCTCGGCAGCGGCCCGCTCCCGCCGCTCCGCGGCCACCTCCGCCCGCCGCTCCGCCTGCTTCTCCGCCGCCTGGCGCGCCTCCTCGGCACGCTGCTCCGTCAGCTTCCGGGTCTCCGGATCCTGCCGCTTGTGCTCCAGCCAGCGGTCCATGACCTCCGCGTGCTTCTGCGCCGCGAGCCGGGCCTCCTCGCCCCGCGCCCCCGGCGAAGGCTTCTCCGGCACCCGGGACCGGGCAGCCGATCCGGCGCCGGGCTTCTCCACCGCCGCCGCATCGGCCTCGGCCTTGGGCGTCACCCAAGCCTTCCCCGCGGCCTCCCGCTTCGCCGCGGCCTCCCGCTTGTCCGTCAACTCCGACGGCGACTTGACCCGCTCCGACGAACCCGAACCCCCCACCGCCGCACCGGACTTCTCGGACGCCCCAGCAGGCTCCTCACCCTTGGGCGTCACCCAATCCTTCCCCGCAGCCTCCCGCTTCGCCGCGGCCTCCCGCATCTCCGAAGACGCCGCCGACTCCGACGGCGACTTGACCCGCTCCGACGAAGCCGAACCCCCCACCGCCGCACCGGACTTCTCGGACGCCCCAGCAGGCTCCTCACCCTTGGGCGTCACCCAAGCCTTCCCCGCAGCCTCCCGCTTCGCCGCGGCCTCCCGCTTGTCCGTCAACTCCGCCGACGACTTGACCCGCTCCGACGAACCCGAACCCTCCACCCCCGCACCGGACTTCACCTTCGCCCCAGCAGGCGCCTCACCCTTGGGCTCCGTCGCCCAGGCATTCCCCGCGGCCTCCCGCCTCGCCGCGGCCTCCCGCTTGTCCGTCAACTCCGACGGCGACTTGACCCGCTCCGACGAACCCGAACCCTCCACCCCCGCACCGGACTTCACCTTCGCCCCCGCGTTGCCGGCCTCGGCCCCCGCACCCGCCTTCGCCGCTGCCGCCGCATCGGCCTCGGCCTTGGCCTTGGCGATCCGGGCGTTCGCCGCGGTCTCCTGCTTCGCCGCCAGCTCCGACTGCGGACCCCGGCTGTTCGTCGATGTCTCCGCGTTCGGGAACTCCTGCTGGGATCCGCTCCGCGGGCCGGTTCGGTTCGACGCTCCGGCGTCCTCGGAGACCCGCGCCCCCCCGCCGAGACGATCGCCCCGGCCGGAGAAGGGCTCCGTCTTGCTCACGGGCTTCTCGGTGGACGATCCGACCTTGGTCGAGCCGCCCGCCCCCGATTCGGTCGGCTTGGCCTCGGTGACGGTCTTCACATTGGAGCCGCCGGATCGCATCCCCGACTCCGAGGTGCTGCTCCTCGGCCCCGCCCCGTCCTGGGGGCCATCGGCGAGGGTCCTCACCTTCTCGGGACCGAACGGCCGCACGGTGGGCTTCTTCGGCGCCGAGCCCTCGGACTTCGTCGTCGTCCCCTCCTGCCGGCCGTTCTGCCGCGTCTGGTCCGGGGTGGGCCGGTCCCCCTTGCCCGGGGCCTCGCCCGCGGAGGGCTTCTGCTTCGACCCGTCGGTGCCGCCCTCGTGCTCCCTCGGCGAGGGGGTGTCCGCGTCCCCCGACTTCTTGAGGTCGTCCATGGTCGTCGACCTGCGGTCGCCCGAGTCCCGGGACACCCACCTCTCACCGGGCTTGCCGTCCAACGTGGACCCGGTGCCCCGATCGACCAGCGGCTTCTCCTTCGGCGACCCGCCCTTCACCGGACCATCCGCCGGCAGGTCGTTCACGGTCATCGACCTGCGATCGCCCGAATCCCGGGACACCCACTTCTCACCGGGCTTCCCGTCCAACGTGGACCCGGAACCCCGATCGACCAGCGGCTTCTCCTTCGGCGACCCGCCCTTCG